>PBLX01000010.1 GCA_002722435.1 Legionellales bacterium
GCCAATTGGTAGTTTCTTATTTGCTGGGCCGACTGGTGTTGGTAAAACGGAGCTTGCTAAGCAACTAGCCTCCATACTTAATCTCAAGCTACTGCGGTTTGATATGTCCGAGTATATGGAGAAGCATTCCTCATCACAGCTTATCGGTGCACCAGCTGGCTATGTTGGCTACGATCATGGCGGACAATTGACTGAGCAGATCATCAAAAACCCTTATGCTGTTTTATTGCTTGATGAAATTGAAAAAGCACATAGCGATCTACTCAACCTGCTGCTACAAGTGATGGATTATGGGCAGCTCACTGACAATACAGGACGTATTGCTGACTTCCGTCATGTTATTATTATTATGACAAGTAACTGTGGTGCGGTTGAGCAATGTCGTAACAAAATGGGTTTCGGTGAAACTCAGGTTAAAGCTGGTATTGATAAAGCGATTGATGGTGCATTTTCTCCAGAGTTCAAAAACCGTTTGGACGCCATCGTGCAATTTAATCAGCTTAACAAATCTAACATAACGCAAATTGTTGATAAGTTTATCTCTGAGCTTGAGGTTCAATTAAATGAGCAAAATATCGATCTTGAGGTGAAGAAGGATGTCAAGTCATACCTATGCGAGCATGGATATGATCCAAAGCTTGGCGCTCGTCCCATGGCAAGGCTTATCAATACCGCATTAAAAAAGCCAATAGCTGATGCACTGCTTGAAGGTAATATCAAAATGGGAGACACCGCATTGATCAAAATGGTCAAGGGTGAGGTTAAGCTTGAGGCAAAGAGCAAAAACAATATCAACAGTAAAAAGATTGCATAGTCTTTCACTGTGATCAGAAGCGCTAAGTTGACTCAGGTGTTGTATCTTGATTTGGCTGGCGCTTGTGTTTATGTCGCGTAATGATTCGTCCTTTGGTCAAATCATAGGGTGTCATTTCAACGGTTACGTCGTCACCAGTGAGAATGCGGATATAGTTCTTGCGCATTTTACCTGATATGTGTGCAGTGATAACATGTTTGTTCTCGAGTTCGACTTTGAATGTTGTGTTGGGCAGCGCCTCTAATACAACGCCCTCAAAGACCATGACATCTTTTTTGTTCATTGGTTTCTTGGAAATGATGTAGCCGTATTATCTGCTATTTTACTAATTATTTCAAGAAGGTTTATAATAATCTAATCTAACCTTCACGTTATCTACTTTGATGCGTATAATAGAACCTCTACTGATTATACAAATGTTATGCTGCATTATCTACAAAGCCCTCGATTTAAACGTTATGCCCAACAGTCTTACCTTGGGTATTACGCCATGCTAGCTGTTTACGCCATATGTAACCTTTTGGTTTTGTTGCTCGGCTCAGGTATGCATCTGTTTATGGCATTACCGACCGCCATGTTGTTGACGGCGGGTGCAGTGATTAATGAGCTAATTAATATGCAGGTTGTTACTAATCCGCCAACGGTTGCTGTCGCTGCCAAGGCGAATCTACCGACTTTGCTCTGTACGCTTGCGCTGTGGTGTTTGGCTTTGTTCGATGTGTTCACTTCGCTATCAAACATGCTTGCCGTGCAGCTAACCATGCTTGTTCAACTTGGTGTCTTCATTCCAGGTATCATACATTACTTGTACTATGGTCTCTTCTTGTTCTTTGGCATCAGCTCTCAGGCGATGACGATGGCAACGAATCTTGTCACTGCACTTGGTGTTCATTTGTCTGAAAGTAGAGATAAGAAACCATCGCTTCAGTCAATAAATCATGCAAAAGGATGGATTCAACGATCTATTACCCACTACTTGTTGAGTGACTGGCCACTGAAAATGGGGGTTTTTGTTGGAGCGTTTCTTTACGCTAATGGCGATTTTCAAGCGTTACACGGCATGTTGCTCCTGGGTATCCAAGCGCAGGTTTTTGCTTTGCCAAGCTATCTAAGTATCGCGCTGCCTGCAGCTTGTGCAGCGGCGACTTTCTGCGAACGTATTATGATATGGGGTGCAAACTTTCGACGTTGTGAGCGCGAAAATCCAAGTGATTTTTTATCCAATGATCAGATGTTATCAAAAAAAAGTCATCGTGCTTTTTATATGATACCCGAGAGCCCATATTGGTCCCGACGATTGACGATCATAAGATCTTTCACCTCTACCTTGCGAAGCTTGTTTTCTGTTATGATGATGTACACCGGATGGCGACGTTATCTCGGTCTCTGTGCTAGCGTCTCTGGTGTGGTCGTCTCTTATGTACAGAGTAGTTTTCAAATCCAGGATCCTGTAACTAGAAAGCATAGTTTGGATAAAAGCCAGCCTCATCTGAATAATACTCTTGTGCCTTATTCACGCTAGGTTTACAATAAGACAATCATCCGACTCCTATGTAGATGTCCCGCTTTAAAACCACCATGTCAGAAATTGTCACCAACTATTTGGTCTCTCCGACCAAGGATGTTGAAGTCAAGCCGCAACTCGAGTCTGATTTTTGTCATGAGCCAATATGGCACACGGTCACTGTTGATCGCAGTTCCTCGACTATTGGTAGTGCGTCTGGTCTTGAGCATGCACAAACACGTGATGGTTGTTACACGTTGCAAGGCATGAGCATCCCATTTCATAGCGCACATGCTGGTGCTCAGCAGCACCCTGAGTCACGGCCTATAAAGCTGATCGTGTTGTTCATAGCCGGTAGTAATGCACACCTGTTTTCATCTCGCCAAAGAGCTGTTGAGTGTGCCTATGCTGCTCGTTGTGCACTTCAATCACAGGATCCTCATGCAGGTGTGCTGTTGTCCCGATTTAACCCATTTGGTGTTGTTAACGCCATGCAGGCTCCTTACCAGACCATGCCCTACAAACCATCGCCCCTTACGCAAGATGATTTGACCAATGATTATATTCACTGTGCTAGGTCGATGCTTCGTCGTTATCCGGCTTCGGATATGATCATTGTTGGACACTCTCTGGGCGGCGTATTTGCAAGAAAGGTATTTTCTGCGCTATCTGTTGATGCTCAGTTTAACAAGAGAGTGCGATTTGTTTACAGCGCCATGTCGTTACCGGGTATCGCTGATGCATTTATGCACTATCAACCAGCTGTGATGTTACACAATTTGATCCCTCAGCATTACCGTTCATTTCTGAATTGGCTTATCAACAATGCAAACTACGTTGGGTTTCAATTTGTTCAGCGTTTTTTAAAACGTGCTGTTGAATATTCTGGGTGGAAAACAGTTGCTGATCAAATTAATCACCGATTTATTGCGCAAAGTAATCTTGTCAAACGCAATCTAGATCGTCTTATTCCTGATGCTGTTGCAAGTGTTCAGTCTGAATCTGCTTTCAATTGGCTTTTGTCAACGGAACACTCGACAAACTGTCATGATTTACCCCCATCACAGCTTTATCAGCCATCTGCTTCACGCTTGTCTAGCGAACTCGAAAAGTTAATTATGCTTTTTAAGCGCATACTCACTAGTGATCAGCGTACGCAACCACACGGTTAATGCCATTTGCCTTGCGTGGCTTGGTCTTATTCGGTAGGGTAGTGATGTCCCAAAAATAATCGTATTTGTGCTTGATAGAACTGTTGTGCGGCCAAGCCCCGTAAATGATAAGCCTTTAAATTCAGATTTGCATCCAGTACTAAGACGCATCATTGCGCTACGGCCATGCCAGTATACAGACTATGTACTCAATGATTTATTGCGTCCGGATACCCTCCATGGGCTTTCAGGTGTTGTAGCCCGACTCATGCGCGCACGCGATGAGCAGTCCTCGATTTGCGTGATTGGTGATTATGATTGTGATGGTGCCACTGCAACAGCGGTCGCAGTTCGCGGTCTTAAGTTAATGGGATTTCATCAGGTTGATTATCTTATTCCGAATCGATTTGAATCGGGTTATGGTCTCAGTGTTTCTATTGTTCAACAGGCTTTGGCACTTTCATCAAAACCAACGATTCTTTTGACTGTTGATAACGGAATTTCTAGTGTGGATGGTGTTGCCTATGCAAAGAAACACGCTCTAGATGTGATCGTCACTGACCATCACTTGCCTGGTAAGCATTTGCCTGATACCCCCTATATCGTCAATCCGCAGCTTGAAAATGACAAGTTCCAATCCAAAGCCATATGCGGTGTTGGCGTCATCTTTTACGTCCTGTTGGCATTGCGTCGCACGTTGATCCAAGCGAAACTGTTAACTGAAAATATTCAGATGATACCGCTTCTCGATCTCGTTACTTTGGGTACTGTCGCGGACTGTGTGCCTCTTGACCAAAATAACCGCATCCTGATACATCATGGTTTATCTCGAATGCGGCGGGATCTTGTTAGTCCGGGAATTCGTGCGTTATGTCGTGTCGGTAAGGTTGTGCTATCGCAAATGTCATCAGTAGATCTGGCATTCAGGGTTGCCCCTAAATTGAATGCTGCAGGGCGTATGGATGATATGTCTATTGGTGTGCGCTGTTTGTTGAGTGATGATGATACAGAGGCGACACGTTTAGCAGAACAGCTTGCTGGGTTTAATGCCGAGCGCACGCGCGTACAAGATACGATGTTACAGCAGGCTCTGCAACAAGTGGATGCAAAATCGCTGCGGGTACAACAAGTGATCATTCTTTATCATAAAGACTGGCACCAAGGTGTTATCGGGATTCTGGCTTCTAAGATTAAGGAGCGCTTTCACAAGCCATGTATTATTTTTGCTGACGATAATGATGTCGACATCAAAGGCTCTGCCCGCTCCATATCAGGTATTCATATGCGGGATTTACTGGACCATGTTGCATCTAGCACATCGCTTATTGATAAGTTTGGTGGACATTCGATGGCTGCTGGTTTGAGTATCAAGCGGGATAATTTATCTCTGTTTACTAATGCGATCAATACTTGTGTGACCACGGTGCCTGCATCGTTTTTTGTGCCGACCATCACCACAGACGGGCCACTGGCTGCTCATGAGATATCGATTGACACGGCAGATGCCATCCAGTCTTATGGTATATGGGGGCATAGCTATCCTGAACCAATTTTCGATAATGTCATGATCGTACTGCAAAAGCGGGTCCTGAAAGATAAACATCTCAAGTTGATTTTGAAATATCAATCTGTGACCTATGAAGCCATGTGGTTTTTTTGTTCAGATCAGATAATGTCTATGTTGCAACTAAACGTTCGTTATCGTTTCTTTTATAAACTGTCTATCAATAGTTATCTTGGTGAGCGTAAGCTGAATATGCTAGTGGAATACGCTGTAGTGGCAACTGAGTGCGAGGTGGTAGAGGTGTAATGGTGGTCAATGTTGTAATGCCAATCGACTTATTTTTTCTTGAAGCTTGAGAAACCCTTGAACTTTTGCTTGAACTTCTCAACTGCACCAGTATCGCTGACTTGGCGCTTCCCGGTATATGCGCTGTGGCACTTGTAGCAACTTTCTACTGTGAATTGTTGGCTGTGAAATGCGCCTCTGAGTACCATTTTGTTGCTGCAGCCGGCACAATTGACTTGAGCTTCGATAATGTTGCTGTGTATTTGCGCTTTAACCATTTCATACAAGTTTTGTAACAGATGGGATATTATACACAATCTTATTTTTAATTACCAGCGTCTGTACCATAGAATAGTATGAATATATGGCAAAATGCTGCTTGGATACTGTAAATGTAGAATGTAATAGGAGATTTCCTATGCCATTTTGCAAAAGATCGGTTCAGAAAATGTCTATTTTATTATTGCCTAGTATGAAACAGAGCCTAATCGATAAGCAGTTTGGTGTTCTTATTTGGTTGTTATGGGAGGCATTTTGAGCGAAGTCATTAACTGAAAACCATGGATTCAACGAGCATCTTAAGGCCAGGATGGTTCTCTTGACGGCGTTTTCGTACAGCATCACAGCTATTTAAAAGCGCAACCTCTGCATGCACGCAATAACTACAAATCACGTCTCATTACATCAAATCTAATCGATCAAAAAAAGTTTACCATTCTACCGGATGCTGCTGAGTCACGACAGAATGTAAAAGCGTATTATGCTGATACAAACCATCGGTTAGAGTTAGCAGATGGTAATCAACATTCTCCACCAAGAATTGATCAGTTTTGGGTTTATGTTGATCGCTGACTTAGAGATCGAATTGATCTTAGCAAAAGCACGCCTTCAGTNAGCTCGGTTAAGACACATCTTGATAATCTTAAATNGAAATACCCAACCAATCCTTCTTTTCGCCGTACGTGCCACCAGANGGCTTGATTTTTTCTGCTCAGAAAATATTGGTCATAGATCGCTCTNNTTTANANNNCATTTGATCGAACNGATCTGTCGCCTTTGTTGCAGGCAAGATTTACATCATGTAATCTATTGCTAGATAATTTGGATAGCGCACACGACATGGTGGATTCAGTCGATACAGATCGTTACCGCGCCGTTTGGAGTATATGTTGGCTGACTTTCTCGGTATTTATTGGGTTTAGTCTCCATGACTTGATGCTTAGGCCGGAAATGTCTAGTCTTGATAATGGGTTTGTGGTTCATACGGTTGGTCCAATCGGTTATGAGCTTGCTCAGTTGCTTGTGATATCAATTGGATATGGTGCTTTCGCGGTACCGCCTTTATTCGTTCTGGCTGCTGCAAGAACACTTATACACAAGCCAATGCCATTCATTGGTCACTTGGTTGCCGCTGTTGTTGTTTTAGATCTACTTATTCTAATCAACATCCTGGTTCCAATGCATCGGTTCGCCCCTGTTTTTACTGCTGGTGGCCGTGTTGGTCACTGGTTTATGCAGCAGTTGTTTCATTTCTTTGACTACACGGGTACCGTTGTTCTACTTGTCGGTATGCTATTTGCGGTTATCCATTTTGTTTATTTCGATGCCATTTGCCATATTGCGGCACGGCTACTAGAAGCATGCTCTCTGGCTCTTCAGCGTATGGTCTCTTTTATGATCACTCTGGTGTATCATTGCTTTGGTATGCTTTGGCCTGAGCGATCGGTTGTAGCTGCGAGTGCTACTGCCGAATCAAATCAGTCTAATAAATCGAATCAAGCTGTTGATATGCAGGGCACAGATATGCAGATACAACAACAAAATACAAATACCCCTCCAACGACCGCTCATGTTAGTTCGCACCCCAATTCTAATGAACGCAAGGCGCCAGTTATACCCACCTTCGGTGCGATGTCTCAGTCTCCGCCCCCAACAAACACTGCGACCACTGATCAGGATCCCACAGCAGCATTGCGTGCTAAGTATGCTGCCAGACTGGCAAAACGTAAAGAGGCCCGATCACAAGTTAGCAAGGCTGTGTTGCAGCCTGTTGCTGCTGCCTCTGATACAGAGATCAGTATACCACCGCTTGATTTACTAAATCAGGATAAGCTTAGTGAGAAAATCAAAGAGGATCCTAAGAAACTTCAGTTACTAGCTCAGGCGATAGAGGATAAGCTCAAGGATTTTGGTGTTGATGCTAAGGTGATGAATATTCTTCTTGGCCCTATTATTACGCGTTTCGAGGTTCAGCCAGCTCCAGGTACGAAAGCGAGTAAAATAACAGGTTTGGCCCGTGATTTGGCTCGATCTTTATCTGTTCCCAGTGTTCGTGTCGTTGAGGTCATACCTGGAAAAACCTATATTGGACTTGAGATACCGAATCGACGTCGAGTCACAGTTAGTTTGAAGACACTCTTTGAGTCTGAGGCGTTCCAAAGTGCTCGGTCATCTCTCTGTCTGGCGCTAGGTGTTGATATAAGTGGCGATCCTGTTGTTGTTGACCTTGCGAAAATGCCACATTTACTGGTTGCTGGTACCACAGGTTCAGGAAAATCGGTGGGTCTAAATTCACTACTGCTCAGTTTGTTGTATAAAACAAGCCCAGAGGATTTACGCTTGATTCTAATTGATCCAAAGATGCTTGAGTTTGCCATATACGAGGGCATTCCTCATCTCTTGACCTCTGTTGTAACTGATATGAATGACGCCTCTTATGCGCTGAACTGGTGTGTGAATGAAATGGAGCGAAGATATAGACTGATGGCTGACTTAGGGGTGCGTAACATTGGTAGCTATAACGCTAAGGTGAAGACTATGCCAACGATTGAAGGGGAAGGCGATTTGCTCCATGAGCATCTTCCTTATATAGTTGTGATTGCTGATGAGTTTGCAGACATGATGATGATGGTTGGTAAAAAAGTCGAACAGCTCATTGCACGTCTTGCACAAAAAGCTCGAGCAGCAGGTATACACTTGATTCTTGCAACTCAGCGGCCATCTGTTGATGTGATCACAGGGCTGATCAAGGCTAATATTCCAACACGCATCTCATTTCAAGTATCCTCGAAAATCGATTCACGGACGATACTCGATCAGCAGGGTGCCGAGTCATTGCTTGGTTATGGCGATATGTTGTATTTATCACCGGGATCGGGCGTGCCAATGCGCTGTCATGGTGCCTTTGTGTCGGATGATTCTGTTGCGAGTGTTGTTAAGCACTTACGAGCGTCTGGACCTCCAGATTATATTGACATACAGAAGCCTTCAGAGGACCCTGAGTCTCCACAAATTGATATGCTTTCGACCGCATCTGATGAAAAGCGTAATAAAGATGATTCGCTTTATGATCAGATTGTTGAATTTGTTACCAGTAGCCGTAAAGTTTCTACCTCCAGTGTGCAAAGGCGATTTCGCATCGGATACAATCGTGCATCTGTTATGGTTGAGCGGATGGAAGCCGGCGGTGTTGTCAGCCCGATGGATGTCAATGGGCAGCGCCAGGTCTTGGCGCCGCCGCCACGAGATTAATATTTGTGTCTAAGTGATTAAATAACAGACATAATATTGATCCTGGTCTATATAAGTAAGACTTATATAGGAAAAAGTTATGGATGCATTAAGTGTTATATTTATTGGTGGTGTTTATCTAGCTGCCTGTGCAATAAAATTTATCAAAGAGCCTGGCTCATTAACAGAGATTATGGAGTCCACTGTGAAGAATCCAGCTATTTCAGTTATAGCTGCTATTCTACCTTTGATATTAGGTTTAATCATACTGGGTGTATTTCTACCTAGCTATGCTGTCTCACATGCAGACTTGTTGGTGACGGTACTCGGTGCGTTTCTAGTCGTAAACGGATTATTTCGTTTGTGGGCTGTTAAGACATGGCATGCCATGATCAAACGTATGAAGAAACGTAAATTGGTTCATGTGCCTATGGTACTATTGCTGATTGTTGGTATTGTGTTGATGTTGATCGGAGCAGGAACCATTCCACTAAGTTAGACTCAGAGTAATTCCAGCGTTGGCTGTACGAAGCTTAATGAGGGATGGCCGATCGTAGTCACCGAGGCGATGAGATCAGCTGTCTTATAATTCAGGAGACTAAGGTTTTTGTAAACACTCAGAATGTTTGTGCGAATTATGATTCGTGTCAGTACACCATAACAATAGTTGAGAAATAGATGTCTTTGGAAAACATTGTAACGAGAATCTAAATAAAACAGATATGTGCACTTAGTGTAATGCTATGTGCACATATCTGTTTATCGGTCTATATTTTGGTATGTATGTGCGACGTTGACAAAGACATTACCAATTGACTGTCACAGGTCCCATTAGTAAGATCGCAATTATGCGTGTTGTGGTATGTTAACCCTATCGTTAGCTGTTTCATTGCATACGCTATGCCAAGAGCGTAGTCCATATAGTCTCCTGTCTGATACTGAACTGAATCATCAATTGTCTGATAACCAAGTCCTGCATTCATACTCAGGTCATGTATTCCAGTTGGTGCATCTATACTCATGTGTAAGTAATTGGCAGGACCTGTGCTATAGAAGTCAGGAGAATAATTGTAGCTTAGTGTACCGCTTACTTGGCCCATTGCTTTTGAAAGTGATGCGTAGACTTCACCAGTGTTGTAGTTTAGCTCTTTGGAAGTACCTGGATAAAAATAGCCGAGAACACCAATGTCGTATGACATGTCGTTTGAGAATGTGCTAGTAAAGCCTCCGTATAGATCAAATTCTGTGTTTGCAGTATCACCAAAGTCTACGTTGGATGCCCAGGTTCCAATGTAGTAGCCAGATTTTGTGCTGAAATCGAAACCACCCTGCACCGCAGGATTTCTTCTTGTTTGTGATATCCCCCTGAAGAGATAGTCAGTTTTGAACCCTATGTTTGATGTAGCAGACATGTAGTGATCGCCTCCGAATGCAGTGGTCGATGACAGAAGTAAGAGAGCTATGAGTTTGTTTTTGGATGTAGATTGCATTACTGTTTACCTTTGAATAAAAAATTAACGTAACATTAAATAGTATCTGTCACAAGCACTGATTGTATGCTTCTTATATTATTGTATGCATAATTTATGCCACGACATGCTTGCACTCTTTTTCATAGAAATTTTCAATATTTTCTGAAAAATCTCACTTTCGATACTATAAGGTAAACACCAAAACAAGAAAAAGGTATAAACATGGTAAATAAGCATTCTTTTCAATACTGGCGCGATGCCGGTTGTTCAGAGGCCATTTGGGCTTCGAGTACTGGTGATCTTAAAACACTAGAAAAACTCGTAGCCGATCAGAAAGACATAGAGACAGGTGATTATGACCGTAGGACGCCACTTCATCTAGCTTCTGCGGAAGGTCATACTGATGTTGTCAAATTCTTACTCGATCATGGTGTCGAGCCTTCACCTGATCGTTGGGGCGGTTACCCTATTTCTGATGCTAAGGCTGGCGATCATAAGGAAATTGTTGAATTATTTAATAATCTCTCTATCGATTATACAGACCCGCATCATGTTGTTAGTGATTCATCAGGACCTACTGATACATCTGTAAAAATTGATGATGACATGTCTGTTATCGAACTTTTATGGGCTGCAACTGACGATAATGTTACGGCTATAGGGGAAATCGTTGGTCGTGGTATAGACATCTCTGTCAGCGACTATGACGATCGAACTGCTCTGCACCTAGCAGCAGCGGAAGGTAATCTTGATGCGGTTCGTTACCTCGTAGGCAATGGTCATCACGTAAATGTTCGTGACCGCTGGGGTGCTACACCGCTTGATGAAGCGATTCGTGAAAAACGATCAGATGTAATCGATTTTCTACAAGGTGAATCCGAATAGTATTTAACAAACAATGATTAATAACACCTGCTGTCTAGCTATCAACTATTCAGCAGGTGTCATTATTTGTACTATGGTCCGTTTAGAACTGAATCGGTTGAACTACCTTAGCTTTATGTATCTTACTCTTGGCCATTCTTTCTGTAGAAATCTGTGTATATGGGACACCCGTATTTAACAATGACTCTGATGATTTCTTTTTAAATCTGGAGATGTATGGTTACATCTCACTTCTATTTGTAACGTAAGCGCTAATGCATGTCTGATTGTATCCATAATAGATGCCAATTCAGAAAGTCGCGTATTGTTGAATAGGTGAGTTAATGCTTGATGTAGTTGTATCAACAGATGTAAGAGCTAATACGGCATAAGGTCAATAAATGATACAAAACTGTTTCTTCAACAAGAATCTGGCAAATCAGATGCTAAATTGCTGAGATGATCAGTGACTGGTATAGAAAAATATTGTCTATGTATATGTTTGTTTGAACTCGCTGTCTATTGTTTAATCCGATCGTTATGACATTAGACAATCTAACGATGATGTATAACAATAACGTGCTAAGAGTCCATGTAGAGTATTTCATTTTTCTATTATCAGGTACCGCAGCGTAAATATAAGCTTGTGGATCTCTTGTTGGGATGAAATTTGTTCCCTAAGTAATCTATTTGATTTTTTTATTGTGAGCATTGTCCCTATTTGTGAAATTGTTTGTGATTTTATCAGATATTAGAGACATCGTTGGATTTTTTTTGTATACCAAGTTTTGGTAGCAAACGATTTAATCAATTAGGAGGAAACATGAACATAGTCAAAGCTTTTTCATTTATCACGGTATTTTTCTTGCCGTTGTTCGCGCACGCTGGTGTTGATCCAGGTGATACATCATGGATATTAACATCCACTGCACTGGTTCTATTTATGACGCTACCAGGCTTAGCACTTTTCTATTGTGGATTGGTTCAGGCAAAAAATGCGGTCTCGGTGATGATGCATCACTTTGCGATTGCTTGTCTTGCGTCTGTGATATGGGTGGTGATGGGCTATAGTATTGCTTTTTCCGACGGTAACGAGTTGATAGGTAGTCTAAGTAATGCTTTTCTGACGCAATTGCCATACAATGGTATCAACGGTAGCATACCTGAAAGCACGTTTATTGCTTTTCAAATGACCTTTGCGATCATCACGCCAGCTCTTATGATTGGAGCATTCGTTGAGCGAATGAAGTTCTCAGCCGTGGCAATTTTCTTGTCGGTATGGATATTACTCGTATATGCGCCGGTCACACACATGGTCTGGGGAGGCGGTCTATTGACCCAGATGGGTGTTATGGATTTTGCAGGCGGTCTTGTGGTTCATGCCACTGCCGGTGTTGGGGCACTGATCACTGCTATCGTAGTGGGGTCAAGAAAGCACTTTAATAAAACTGTTAAGCGCCCTCATAGCCCAATATTGACTATGATCGGTGCATGTATGCTGTGGGTCGGCTGGTTTGGCTTCAATGGTGGATCTGCGCTTAGCGCAAGCACGAATGCTGGTATGGCAGTATTGGTTACGCATGTATCTGCATCGGTCGCTTCGATCGTATGGATGGTGATTGAGCGAATCCGTTTTGGAAAGTCATCTCTGGTTGGGATCACAACTGGTATGGTCTCTGGTCTTGCAACAGTCACGCCGGCATCCGGTTTTATAGGTGTCCCTGGAGGTATTATGCTTGGTTTGTTTGGTGGTTTTATTTGCTATGTGGTTGCAGATCTACTGAAGGGTCGAATCAAGGTAGATGACAGTTTAGACGTATTTGCTGTTCACGGTGTTGGCGGTATCATTGGTACGATCATGGTTTCGTTCCTTGCTCTATCTGAATTTTCCGGTCCAGGTTTGTCTGAGGGTATGACTGCGTATACACAGCTTATGGTCCAGCTATATGGTATTTTAGTAACGGTGGTATGGACAACCGTATTCACACTTGTCGCTTTGGGTATCACAACGATATTCACTCCGCTGCGAGTTGAGGAATCAACTGAAGATGAGGGTCTTGACGAGAAAGCGCATGGTGAAAAAGCGTACTTTAACGAGTAAATATAAATCTTCATAAATACAGAAAGAGGTGCTAGCAATACATTGTGAGCACCTCTTTTTTGTATGTCAGAACACTCTATCGACCACATCTGCTGATAGCATCTACTGATCACATCTGTGAAATGACCCAACGGATTTGCATATGATTATTGGTTCTATCGGGATTAATACGGTTTGCACCAATGATTTTACTATTTTTATGCTTGACATGTAATACTCACGCTTCCTTCCCAGCGCTGTGATTTTCGAATGTTGGTATGGGCTACATTGATACGGTAAGCGTAGTACAATGTCTTAGAAAGGTTAGGTGGGACTCTTTGCTTCTGTAAGGATGGTGTTGTTTTTATCCTAGTATCCGTTCGCTATTTCCCATGTATGGGCGAATCACGTCGGGAATGAGTACTGTGCCGTCTTCCTGTTGGTAGTTTTCTAGTACGGCGATCAACAAACGGCCGACTGCGACGCCTGAGCCATTGAGTGCATGTAATAGTACTGACTTTTTCTGAGCGTTTTTGTAGCGTGTTTTCGTACGCCTTGTTTGAAAGTCCTCAGTGTTTGAGCATGATGAAATTTCTCGGTAGGTGTTTTGACTTGGGATCCAAACTTCAATGTCATAGGTTTTTGCAGCTGCAAAACCAAGATCGCCCGTGCATAATGAAACAACCCGATAGGGCAGCGCCAGAGCTTTTAGGATATTTTCTGCGTGGTTTGTGATGGTTTCAAGTGCATCGTATGACTGCTCAGGCTCAACAATACGAACAAGTTCGACTTTCTCAAATTGATGGACACGGAATATCCCCTTGGTATCCTTGCCGTAAGAGCCCGCTTCTTTTCGAAAGCACAAGCTGTGTGCGCAATATGCAAGTGGTAGGCGTGCTTCATCGATGATTTGATCAGCAACACAATTCACCAGCTGTACTTCCGCTGTTGGGATTAGCATCAGCTCGCGCTCATCGTTGGTCACAAATAGGTCTTCTCGAAACTTTGGCAGCTGCCCAGTTCCATATAGCGTTTTTGGTGATGCAAGCACTGGCACATTCATTTCAAGATAGTCATGCTGTTGTGTGTGCACGTCCATCATCCATTGACTCAATGCTCTATGCAGTCTTGAAACATCGCCTTTAAGCACAGTAAATCGGCTACCAGCTAATTTTGCAGCAGTGGGGCAATCAATTTCATTGTTCTGTTCACAGAGCGACTCGTGGTCTTTAATTGGAAAATCAAATCTTGTTGGTTCACCTATGCTTCTTACCACGACATTATCTTGCTCACTGTCGCCATGCGGTACTGATGCATGGGGAAGATTGGGCACATCTCTCAGCAGTGTCGTTAGCTGCTCATCTACGTCTTTGCTTTCTTGTTCGGCAAGCTTAACAGCTTTACTAATATCTGCTGCCTCATGCATTAGATCTGTACTATCGTTGCCTGCTTTTTTCGATTCTGCAATGGCCTTTGCAAGTTGGTTGCGACGCATCTGTAGCTTTTCTTGTTTCTGCAGCGTATCACGCCTGTTTTGTTCAAGCGACTGGATGGATGCTGTGTCGAGCTGATAACCTCGTGTTTTAAGTCTTTGCGTGAGCGATTCCAGTTGCTCACGCACAAGTTTTAGATCAATCATTGCTTATTGCTTATTGCTTATTGCTTATTGCTTATTGCTTATTGCTTATTGCTTAGTCCCTGCGCCCATTAAGCATCATAAACAGCTGAAGCAGATATAAAAACAGATTATAGATGTTCAGAAATAGTGAAATGGTCGCAAGGATATAGTTTCGCTCGCCACCATGGATGATCTCACTGGTATTGTACATAATTAATCCCGAAAAAACGAGGATGAACAATGATGATGTTAGAAGATGCAGTAGGGGATAACCTAGAAATAGGTTCACAACGCTCATCACCAGACCTGTAAATAGGAATATAAATAGCATGCCGCCTAGATATGAAAAATCCTGCTTCGTGGTCAACACATAGGCAGAGAGTGCGATAAAAATCGTACCGGTGCATGCTGTCGTATTCATCAGTATGGCAGTTCCATTGGCATACCCGTGGACCACCAAATTAAGAATTGGTCCTAGTGTGTATCCCATAAAGCCTGTGAATGCAAAAGTAAAAAGCAGTCCGTATACGTTATCTGCATTGCGCTGTACGAGAAACAACAATCCATACATGCCAGCGATCATCAATAGGGGGCCTGGATGTGCTCTGGTAACCATGGATATGCCAGCAGTTATTGCACTGATAATCAATGATATGCCCAGGAGGCAGTACGTATTCCTTAAGACCTCGTGCTCTGCGATGAGGCTACGGCTTCGTGATCGGTTTCTTGTATGTTGAAGTGTTTTGTGTGTTGCCATGAAATACTCCTAATTCAGTAACATAGAGAAAGTATCACAAGCAGTCCTGTCTGTCTAGAGTATCCATACTCGTAATGCGTAAATATTGAATCCCTTGGTTATCTGTTCATTACTGGCTTTACCAGTAATTCAACTATGATTGCGATACATCCTATGATTTTGTATTATCTATACATCGTTCTCCTGGTGCGCGCTTGGTCACAAAGATCTTATCGCTTAATATTTGGGGTGGTAGACGTTTGGAATCGCTATTGTCTTATATTGATGCAATGCGTGATGTCGATATTATCTGTCTTCAAGAAGTATTCGGGTTGCATGTTACACCACTTGCTCAACTTGATGCCCAGGATTGCGCATCTGTATATGACAAACTCATCGAAGCATTACCTGATCACCAAGCTTTATTTTGCCCTATTGTCGACAGAAGCTACGGATTAGCAGCATTTATTAAATCAAAGTATTCTGTCCTTCGCCACGAAAGACATATTATCCACCGTTGTCAACCAGGTAGCGACCATGGCCTCTTTCATGATCGTGTACTGCAATTGCTTGATGTGGCAATTGGTGATCAGAATATGCAAGTGATGAATATACACGGTTTAGTCAATGGCCATGGTAAAACCGATAGTTCATCACGGCTCAAGCAAACGCGTGCAATTCTCTCAATAGCAGGTCTAGAAGACAAACCAACTGTTCTTCTTGGTGACTTTAACCTTACCTTGAACACTGATTGTATCGCGCTGATAGAGCGCCAGTTTACTAATTTAGTCCGCCAATACAGTATTCAATCGACGCGTTCAGCTTTTTACAGCAAACCTGATCGATATGCTGACTATATTTTTCTTTCTCCTCAATTACGCTGTATCGACTTTGCTGTCCCCGATCATGATGTCTCTGATCATCTTCCCTTATTATGCAGCTTCACGAAAGACTAAGGATTGTGTCTGTCGATTAGCCTGTTCCGAATGTTGATCCCGTTATTTGATGTTTCATGCCCTCTATATCGTGTTATCGTCATCGTTGTTATGAATTGACTTCAACTGATTGTATACGGCCAATTCGCATGTTAAACTCGCTGTCTCAAGGAGTACTGCATGCAAGAAATTTTTCAATTTATATCTGATCAAATGGTCATAATCGTTGCCATTGTCGTTGTGCTTGTTTTGATTCTACAAGAGTTCCTATCTGGTCGACGCGGCTCAGCCTATGCCCTTTCACCTGATGAGGCTGCAGTGCTATTGTTTAAGGGTGCCAAGCTTATTGATATACGTGACAAGGAGTGTTTCTCTGCTGGTCACATCAAGGGTGCAACACGGTGTAATATTAACCAAGTTGAGATGTATCCAGAGAAGGTGTTGCGACCCAAGCGCACCTACATTATTTACTGCAGTAATGGCAATCAGTCAGGTGAGCTTTCGAAAATGCTGAGGGAAAAAAGTGGCTACAATACTTATTATATTGCAGATGGTATATCTGCGTGGCAAAATGATGGCCTTGACGTAACCAAAAACTAGGAGAAACCTGATGGCTGCTACTATTTACACAAAGAATCATTGTCCATATTGTGATATGGCAAAGAAGCTGCTCGACGAAAAAGGCATTGCGTACGATGAAGTCAATGTCAATTCTGTTAAAGATCCACAAGCTGTGATCGATACGATTCGCTCGTTGACTGACGCTAAGACATTTCCGCAAATCGTACTTGATGGTAAACTTATCGGTGGTTACACTGATTTAAGATCTCATTTTTACACTGAAGAATAAACTGAACAATAGGAGTTTCATTATGGCCCAATCCCAAGATACACAAAATCCTTCTGATGCCGCCATGCGCACATTCGTTATCAAGCAGGTGTTCATCAAACGAAATGCACTTGATGTTAAACTCGCCCCATTCGAGCTATCTTCACAGTGGAAACCAGATGCTAGTATGCAGCTTGATGTGCACAGCGCAGTTCTTAAAGATGATGACTATCTCGTTGATCTCAAGATTGATATTGACGTTAAGAATGATAGCAAACAAGTATTTACTATAGAGACTGTGCAGTCTGGTATATTTAATATTTCAGGTTATACTGCTGAGCAGTTGGATCAACTCCGAAATAGCTTCTGTCCGAACGTGCTCTTTCCATATGCACGGCAGATTGTATCACAGCTGACGAGTCAAGCTGGGTTTCCACCGTTGGTCATGGCGCCTGTAGATTTTGATGGTCGTTATCAGCAGCTCAAGAGTAAGGCATAATATAGCCCCTAGACCGTGTAGCTCTAATACACTCTATAATGGTTAGCTGCATGTATCTCTATCCGTGCTGTTGTCGCTAACAAACTCTGGTGTTCGTTACGGTTTACTTTATGATTCTGCGTATAGGCTACTAGCCGATTGCACGATGATGTGCCAGTTGCTAGTATGCCTGTTTATACAGCAGTCAGTATTCACAAAAAAATAAGCACGTTCTCAATTTTTCGACTATAGATTGTTGAGTTTACATATAATCGTGTCGGCATGAAGAAAGATTATCAATTGGCTGCGCCAAATACGCTAACCCGTCAACATATCGTTGAGCTCCTTGATACGTTGCTTACCTCTATCGAGGCTGCACTATTTACATCAGCTGATTATGCAACGACTGTACAACCTTATACCGACCGTTTTTGTTTAAGTCCGCAAAAAAGATACGCGCGTGGTTATTGCACACTTACCATACAGGCAATGTTACAAAAGTTTTCTGCATCATTGAATCAACAATCGCATACTGATGATGCGCAACATGACGCGCTGTTGAATCGATTTCGTATTGCTTATCAAACTTCATGGAAGAATCGTGACATTAGTCACGCGCATCAGATGCAGGATCGAATAGCCAAGCTGACCGTTATTCTCAACAGTTGGCCTGGCTTTATTAAGCAGGGAAGTGTTGTTGGCGGTTGTTTAGAGTATTTACAGCATGCAATGAGTTGGAGTATTAATCAAACCGCACTTAACCTCATTCGTCCCGCCATGATGAAAACCTTTGCCACATTGATTACTTGGCATAGTGTTTTGCAATCTGTACAACGTATCAGGTTGCGTTTACAAAAAGATCAACTCAGCGACCATCAAATCCAACAAATGCATCATCACTTGATTAACTTTGTGGAGCATTCGAATAATTTCTCGATGTCGCATCCTGGGATATTATCATCGCCATCTGTTCGTGTTTTGCTCAATCGTATCGATATGAATTTATGGCTAGACCGACTACAGTGGATGTGCTCCCGACTCGAACAATATGTACGACAGCAGGGGGTTCTCCAGCAGGCAATTGAGTGGGTTGCACAGCATAATCGGCTTGTTAACATTCATCGTATGATCAGTGAACTCAATCTTATTATCATTCGTCTGCGTGAGTGGCACGAGCTGCCAGATACTGTTAAACAGTCCATTAGTCACTTAGAGAATGTGATATTTTCTGACCTTGATTCCATGACCAAAGATATGAAGATAACATCGCAGATGGTTACTGCACTCAATGATGCGACTCTAGATCTTGATCGAACAAAAGGTAAGTGAGCGTGCACGTCGTGCTTGTGAATCAATACTTTTTATATGGTAACCACTTATGCGAGCGCCTAATGGTTTCACCATGACAGTGTGCGGCTCCTTTTTATACGCTAAACTTCTGTATTTTTTGTAATCTCTTTGCTTTCGACCCTATGTATGATCTGTTACAAGTCTAATGATTGCTCAACTGTGCCTATGTGACCTCTACGCCTAGTCATACTGAGCAAGTTTCGCTTCTGCGATATTGTCCGCGGCAATACTGGTTGCTATGCCTTCATCATCCGCTTGTTCATAAAGATTCAGTAATTTACTGTATATAGCATCCACCATGAAACGTGTTTTTCTCGCACTGACTGATTCAGCTGTACTAAAAGGCTTTCTCGCGCTGATTAGACCACCGGCATTGATTACATAATCCGGTGCGTAAAGAATGCCTGCTTCTCGGAGTTGTTCGCCGTTTTCTGGTTTTTCAAGCTGATTGTTTGCGGCACCACCGATTCCTTGGCATTGCAAAAGTGGTATTGTCGTATCACGGATGGTCCCGCCCGTGGCACATGGTGCTAATATATCGCACTCACATTCGATAAATCTATCTGGACTAATAATCTTTGCAGCAAAGTTCTCTTCTGCTTTTCTGACTAGACTATTGTCGGTATCGCAAACAATCAAATGCGCACCAGCCCAGAATAAGTGCTCAGCTAGTTTGTAGCCAACATTCCCAATGCCCTGGATTGCGATGGTTTTATTTTCAAGACTCGGAGAATTCCACAAATGTTGTGCTATTGCTTGCATGCCTCTGAAGCAACCCCAAGCTGTGTATTTACTATGATCTACTCGAATATTTTGCGCATTCAATCCTGCGACATACGGGCTCGTTTCTAATATGATATTCGCATCATCAATGGTAGAGCCTAGATCTGTTCCAGCGAAGTAGTCTCCGTCGAGAGTATTCAATGCATGTGCATACGCAGTTAACAAGGCATGTGTTTTTTTCTGACCAGGCTTTAGAATGATGATGCTTTTTGCACCACTGTAAGGCATATCTGCAAAAGCTGCTTTGTATGACATTCCTTTTGCAAGACGCAGGGCATCGATCAATGCCTCTTCTCTCGATGGATAGGTTGCTATACGTAGGCCGCCTAACGCAGGCTTTGGGTTTGTTCGATGCAGAGCAAAGATGGCGTGTAACTCTGACTTCGCATCTGTCACTTCAACGACTTTTCTAAAACCGTCCACTTTTATTGGGGTGAATGTTGCCACAGGTATGGAATCTTATCTTGAACACAATAAAACTATGCAGAATGAACTCTAATGTCAACAGCATACGTGTATTTATTGCTCATCGAACGCGATATTAATTTCATGTTTTAAAACATATTGATGATTATTCATGATAATGTTACTTTAAGAAATATTTTATGGAGTATTATGATGCGGTCATTCCAATTATTAGGTGTACTACTATTAACCATGCCTGTATTTGCAACACCAGGTAAATCACTGGATGGAGTATGGTGTTCACGCGGGGAAAAAAGTTTAATTCAATTTGAATACAAAGACAGTGCACATGAATTGCTGAAAGAACAATTTTGTATCCTATTGAAAACCACACGCACAATTGATGACGTTTCTGTTGGTCGAGTCATCTCTCGCTATAAACGTGTTGAAGACTTTCCGCTACGTGTGGCGAATTATGTTGTCAAAGACATCGCTTTTGATGCTGGACTATTTGCATTTGCAAACGACAGTGGACGCAAACGTCTTGTTATCGTTGATGCTACAGACAGGACCACTTTTGATCTTACGTTGAAGGAGGAGAATTTACTACAAGGGTTTGTGCAGGAAGTTGGTTTGATGTCTAAGACAAAAACGCGTAATGCCTTTGCTGGCTATGTACGCTTTGATAGAACCGGTGACCTGCCAGACGATTTTGACAGTAAGTGGGTTGAGTATGATGAATCTACTCATCAAACAATCGTAAAATCCTGATCTCTAGAGTTTGATATTCTTTGATAATGTTTTGATTTTATAAAATCCCCCTACGCGATTACTTAATTCGTTTCGATAGGGGAGTGCAGGTCATAAAAAAGAAGATGATGCTATAGAAAAAGGCCCATTCAAAATGGGCAAATATAAACCACCGTTTGTCCAGGCCAAGTAAATACAGTAGCTTCTCAATATTGCCTCGTGCTGCGCTTAGCTCAAATATAATACGGTGTGGAAACGTCACGATCATGCCAAAGGCCATTGTGCATGCTAGAAAATAAATACTGGTTCGACAATACCTTGTCCACTGGCTGCATTGCCCATGTTCAATAATGGTGTTCATCCACAACAGGCAAGAACCGGCAAGTATCCCAGCCAGTGTTGCGTGTAAGCCAAGAATTAGGTGCGCTGGGATGGCAGCAATGGTGAAGAAAACAGCCAGTATGATGATCTCTGCTTGCTTTGCAAACAGTGCATGTTGTTTGTCCTTGATGATATTCTGGCTAATCGGTCTTGTGATAAAACCATAAATCAGTGTGAATACAGCAACACCGACAGCAAATATGAGTCGTTCTGGGTATAGTAGGTAGTTCGCACTGATGGTCGACAGGTAGGCATTACTATGGCCCGATTGGCTTGATATGTAGGTGCATATCAGCGGGACTATGGCTACAAAACAGAGGTTTGTAAGATAAATGGTAGGGCGCCACAACATGAGAGAAACAAGATATCTGTTGTTTTGATAGTAAATGCTTGTGTGATGATGTCAAGTATGAGCGATTACAAGCGCCGGTACATATTGCACTATTTTTTTCGTTTTTTCGATTTAAATGAATCGAGTACGTATGGAATTGAACACCAGCCGATCATTGCTTGTACCATCATAACCAGTCCAATGATCAGATAGAAAAGCTGACTGAAGTTGAAGACTGCTGAGATAACAAGAACTGCGCCGATGATGCCTCGATTGATGCGGTCTGTGTTGTCAATGTTGCACGTCATGACATATCTCCTGTGAATGTTTTGTTATCCTAGCATGCTTGCTAGTAGGGTGCTATGTCATATGATGTCATTATGGTCTTGTTTTATTTTTTGTCGTTATAGTTCCGGTAAATGTTATTACCGGAACTACTGTTTTACCAAACAATCAGTGCCCAAGTATCACTATCTTTCTCACTACTGCGCCACTGAGCGAACAAGACTATTCTCTGCAATCTCACCGTGATTCATCGGTATGTTTGTTTATAACAACCTATTCGAGTTTATGCTCTACATTGAGCAAATAGTATTCTCAATTAATCTAGTTGTTTAATTGCGATTCTTGATTACCAATAGTAAATCTCATAATCTGATTACGTACCGTATTAACTCAGTCTCCTTATGGATAACTCACTGTTTGATTGTCTGTATTGACAGCAAATGCTCTGACTGTTATAATATACGAAATTTCATACCCGGCCCATATCCATGGCACGATTTATCTACATCCCCAACGACCCTGAGTCAAACC
>PBLX01000011.1 GCA_002722435.1 Legionellales bacterium
ACTCCAATGCAGTATCAAAAAAGTTAATCGAGAAGATACTAGACAAACAACCAGAGCACAAGAAATCAATGCTATTCGACGCATTGACAAAGAGTAGTACGTTGATTGGCATGCGTTATACCTTAAATAGCAATCTACGGGCTATCGAAACGGCCGAGCGGTCAAATGGACTAACCGTTGATCTCACCGGCACTGCAGATTACTCATCCAGTGAGTCCACCAGCAAATCACTTGGCGTGACATTATCTTATCCCCTCGACAAGCGTAGCAACAACAACAGCATCCAAAGCAACAATATAAGCACCAAGCTAGGCAGGAAAGAGTTCTTAAATACTTGTCTCGGCATCTTTAGACAAGAATCTGACAACTACAATAACATCCTCTATCAACACGAAAGGGTAAAACTGACGCAGGAACAATTAGACAGCAGTAAGAACATCGATGAAGCATCGAAAATCAGATTTAAGTATGGCGCCATTTCAGCGACTGACCTACAACAAAACCATGATAATTACCTACAGTCCATACGTAATCTTCGTCAGACTGAAAACACCTACGCATCAACGCTGGATAGCTATAGGGTATTAACAAACCGGTATCTAGAGAACTTGCCGGTTCCACTCACATTTGATATGGACCTAATCTTTCAAACAAGCCCTGCCGACGATCGATTGCGCAGCCTCACAGTACCACAAATCATGATCAGCAGTGACAGCTTCGATCCTGAGAATCCCTATAAAACCTGCCAGGACTTGATGCTGGCAAAAATTGCGAATATGTAAAAATGATGATAAAATCAACACCTAGATCAAAACAGGCACCAGCATCATGAAAACAGAAAGTATCCAGAGCTCGATTGCACGCACGGTTATTTACACCCTAGGACATATATTTATTGCGATATGCTGCATCATATTCATCACAGGCGCAGACCTGAGATTGGCTACGATCGATGCAATTGTTGAACCACTCATCAACAGCGTTTGGTATTTTATTTTGGACTACATATGGCGTGTTCGCGTCAATTCACAAAGGAGTTACATAGGTAATGAAAGCTAGATACGTTGTTGGTTTTACACTAGTCACACTCTTCTCTGTTGTTTCCCTGGCAAATTACTACTACGAAACAGCACCCAGCATTGACAATCCAGAAGTGATGGCAACCGCACCCGCAGGATTAGCTAAAAAGCCTGCCGGGTCCAGTACACAATCTAGCATATCGAATAATAAACAGATCATCAGTTCACTGAATGAGAACATTGATAGCACCCAAGACCCAGATCAAGCATCGGTACCAACGATAAACAATGTAGCCACAAAGGGTAAAACTACAGCCACTGGTGATGAGATTTTCACAGTACACAGAGAAGCACACAAAGATGATCGATCATACCGCTCCAGCATCAACCCAGTCGTCAAAAGCATTGTTACAAGCCCAGTGAAAGGAAAAATTGGCTCGGCACCAAAAAAATACGGAGATCACGTCAAAAAAGGCGATATGATCGTTGGCATCACATCTGATGAAGCAAGAAATGAACTACTAAGTGAAACGGTTAATTACATCACCAATAGAGATAACTTCCACAACAGCTATACAGAGGTACAAAAAAATACCGAACTACACCAAAAAGGCATTGTTTCTAAACAAGAATTACGACAATCCGAAAGCGCCTACATTCGCGCAATGATCGAGATGGTTCGCGCGAGAATTCAGTTAAAAAACATTTCCCAGCGACTGGATTTTGATTGGAAAAGTGTAGAAAATCTTGGAGTAGGAAACAATACGCCGAATAACAAAGACAGCAAGACAGATTTTGCCATCGAAAAACTGCTAGGCAGAGACTTTGTTGTCAATATACATGCAGATAATGACGGCATATTATTACCCAAATTTACCGGTTATGGGAATGTGGAGTATTTCGATCTCAACAAAGGAAGCGGCGTACCTGAACGCGAGGCACTGGGCATGATCGCTGACACGGAACACGTTAAAGTCAAGTTTACTGCAAGCGAGTTTGATGCGATGAAGTTACGTGTTGGCCAAAGTGTAGAAGTGGTCATATCCGTTGCCAACGACTTGAAATTATCAGGCGCTATCTCTGAGATCAACCGATTCGATTTTCGTGAACGCAGCGGTCAAGCACCGGGCATTCCTGTGACTGCTCAACTCAAATGCGGGAACACACCTTGCGATCAGCTATACAGCATGAGCGCTGATATCAAAGCAATCAGCGATACCAGTAGCTCAATACTTGTACCCATCGAAGCAGTTCATGAGAAGGATGGTCAATTCTTCGTTATGCAAGTCGTAAACAATCAACCTGTTGTAAAAGAAGTTAGCACTGGCGAAACCACTCGTAACATGATTATAATTACAAGCGGGCTGGAAGAAGGAGACAACATTGTCAGAAATTATCCAACTACAAAAAATTAAAAAAACACTGACTAAAAGACGACAACAACACACCTTACTTGACGAATGCTCTCTCAGCGTAAATCAAGGTGATATGCTAGCCATCACAGGTCAGTCGGGTATTGGCAAGTCAACGTTGCTCAATATTATAGGCTGTTTAGATTTCCCTACACAGGGAAAATACCTATTCGATGATCATGATGTGACAAAGATGAACATCAAGCAACGTAACATGCTTAGAAAAAAACACTTTGGTTATATCTTTCAACAATACTTGCTGATTGAACATCTATCAGTTCTTGACAATGTCGCCTTGGCGCTACAGTACCGAAATCCTAGACAAAATAGTTGTTCAGAAAGCAAAAAGATACTCAATGAATTTGGACTGAGCAATCATGAAAACCACAAACCAAATGAGCTATCTGGTGGACAGCAACAGCGCGCCAGCCTTGCCCGAGCGATCATCACCAACCCCCGCGTGCTACTTGCAGATGAACCAACCGGTGCACTTGACGCACATAACAGTCACCTTATGATGAAAACATTGAAGGAAATCAATCAGTCCAGGGATACCACCATCATTCTAGTGACACACGACCTCGAAATGGCAAATTATTGCAAGCGCACGATTACGATGGAATCCATACTGGGTAAGGCAGTCGCTCATGAATAGCATCAAAACTGTCCTCAAAGGTGTATTTAGCCAAAAAACACGTGCTGTGCTGACTGGCGTGTCCACGCTGTGCGCAGCAGCCATTATTACATGCCTCGTTGCCTTCTATCATACCGCAACAGACTTTATGAGTGACGAAATTGACAGAATCAACCTCGGCACAAAGATACATCTTCACATTATGTCGGGCGAGGATAGTACGCAACAATTGACCTACGCAGATTACCAACAACACATACAAGGCCAATTCCACCCCTACAACACCGTTGCAAGTAAGACACAACACACTGATGTGCAATTAAATATCAAAGATCAACAGAATGGCTTCTATGAGAATGTAATTACCAATGCGGAGTACGCAGAAACGTTCCAAATCGAGATGAATGAAGGTCGATTCTTTAATAAACTAGACCACCCATACAATCGATTTGTTGTTATTGGCCACGAAATTGCAGAAAGCCTTCGCGAAAACAACCCTGACAAGCCGTTAGACACGATGTTTATAGGAACCAACGAATATAAAATATTAGGCGTCATTAAAGAAGCAGCTAGGGGTATGTTTTTTGGCTGGCACCGTACCAATACAGCCATGTTCACCTTCCTTAATCACTCAGATGGTGGGAACATACCCATTGATCAAGTCAGTATCCAAGTATCGAATCCCGATGATTGCCCAAAGATTAGTGCACAACTGACCTCGATTCTTAGCGATAAGTTCCCCAGCGTTCGCTATCAAATCGATGATATGGGCAAAACGGCACAAGATTTGAAAAGCTATCTATTCAAAATACGTCTCGTGTTTTGCGTAATTGGATTCGTAAGCGCTTTGGTGGCAGGTGTGAACATCTGTAATAGTATGTTTGCTATTATCGCTGAGCGATCCAAGGAAATTGGTATAAGACTTGCTATTGGCGCCTCTGCTTTCCAGGTCAAAAGCTTATTGACAGCTGAGACCGGAACCGTATGCCTATTAAGCTCAATGCTCGGCGTCGCCGTGGGTGAGGCAATCAGCGGACTGCTGGTCGACTATATTGAATGGGAGTACCGTTGGACTATTGAATCCAGTGTCATAGGGTTTTTACTCATCAATATCATCAGTATACTATCATGCTATATTGCGCTTCGAAAAATCAATCGCATGAACCCAATAACAGCCATACAAAACACACAATAAAAATCATGACCATCACCAATCGACTGAAAACGGGATATGCAACCCTACTGAAAATAATGAGCCTGGTTTTTTATGCTTGGAATGATGCATTAAGTAAACAGCTCACAACGCACGCTACCCAACCTATATCACCGCTTTTTGTCGTTTTTTCCCAATATGCAATCGCAGGCCTTATCATCCTACCTTTCCTTGTGCGAAAGCATCGAAGTGAACTTCCTAGCGCCAAGGTCGGGATGTATCACCTACTACGAGCACTTTTGTGTACAATAGGCATTGTCATATTGAATCAATCCTTTCAAGTCATGCCACTATCATTTGCGGTAGGGTTTAATTTGTTCAGCCCTTGTTTGACCATACTGTGCGCCTATTTTTTCTTTTCTGAAAAACTAACAAAACAAAAAGCCACCGGGTTACTGATGAGTATTATTGCATACATCATTATACTCGATAGCCGACACCATCTTGCCACTCCAATCAGCTTTCAACAGTGTTTAATGCCTACCATTGCCATGCTGTGTTTCCAGTGCAATACAATACTCACAAAACAACTTTCACAAAAAGGCGAGAGCAACATCAATCTCACCATGTCATTGTTCATTGCCATACCACTGCTGCTACTACCATTGTGTTTCGGAAGCTCTTGGCCAACGATTCAACTAAATCAATGCATTATTCTAACACAGATGGCGCTGAATGGGCTGTTAGCAACATATGCACTCCATCTTGCAATAGCATCTGTAGACCTGACTTTTCTACTGCCGTTTGGGTTTCTCAAATACAGCATCATCGCCCTTTTTGGCTATCTCTATTTTCATGAAATACCAAATAACGCGCACAGCATCGGCATAGCCATCACGCTAGTAACGATAATTTTTATCAATTACAAACAACCAGTTCAAACCAGACAGCGCGCGGTCATTTAACACCATAACGCACACGAACCATTCAACCTGCATTTGGATGTCGTGATTGCCATAGTTGCGCTTGCGATCGCATACTTTGCAGCGTACCATAAACATAGGCTCCAATGTTCACACCATGATACGCACAGTCATCATCCTGTTAGTTCTCAGCCTCGCTGCTGTTTTTATCTGCGTCAGCATTGTACTAGTCGTTAAGCAGCGCGACATGATCTATCACCCACAACGGTATGTAAAATCATTAAGCCTACCAAGTGACATAACACCTATATCCTACCTAGTTGGCGATAATGACCAAGAAGCCTACCTCTACACAAAAAATCCTGAACCTCAAAACATCTGGGTGATATTAGGCGGCAACGCCACACTATCACTTCAGTGGTATGGTTTCCTAGAGAGCCTTGATACAAAGGACTGCGGGTACCTACTGGTTGACTATCCAGGCTATGGAAATAATGAGGGACAGCCCTCCCAACAGAACAACCGAGAAGCTGTCTTGCATGCCACAATTGCTTTAAATAAAACATTGCCATACAAGAAAAACCTTCATATGATTGGTCAATCTCTGGGTGCTGCAGTGGCCGTTGATACAGCAGAGAGCATTAATGCACAGACCATTGTCATGATCAGCCCATTCACTTCAATCAAGGCCATGGCAACGGAGATCATTGGCCCTGTCTGGTCGTGGTTACTCCTGCCCTTTCTACAGGATAGGTACCCGACGCAAACAACGCTAAAAACATTAGAAAAAACGCAGCCTCACATCAAAATCACTATCCTACATGGCAATGAAGACAAGATCGTACCCGTTACAATGGGCAGAAGACTTGCTCTTGATCATAAAGACTGGATAACTTATGATGAAATTGAAGGCGCCGGACATGAACTCAACACCGAAGGGCTTGTAAAACTAACCAAGATCATATCAAAGGTGTGTCAAACGACTCCTAGCAAAAAGTGAACAGCCAATGAAACGACATACAGACTGAGGCAAGGAAAGGTCATCGATCCCACATAGATTAACCCTACAACAGCATCTTCCAAGAAACCAACAGAAAATCAACCAGCATTTCATGATACGAACAGATAGAAAGATCAGAGCGCAAGATAGCGAACCCAAAAAAAGCAATCACCAGTATAGTGTTGGCATCGTCATCCTCGCTGGTTTGATTGTCTCATGCAGCGTCATCTTATTATCCACAAATGCCATGAAACACATTCATATATTCACCAGTGATTGGTTGGCGATAACAAGCCATCAGAAAGTGTCTGTCCCGGTAATTTTCCATACAACACAACCACAGTCCAATGGCAAAAAAAGTCAACTATACTTAACAACCCGATGCCTAGCCGGTCAAATTGAATTACCAGAGTCACTCCTCGAGTTAGGTAAACATGAATCGATCACAATTCAATTAAGCCATGACACCTGCCAGAAAATAACGTGCGGGCCATTCAGTGACGCCTCGCATATCAGTAGATGGCATGAAATCATTAGGCAATCCATCCATCAGTTGCCAGAGATATATGTCAAGCAAGGACACAACTAATTCGGAATTATCGGCAATCCACGTAGATAAATCAACGCCGTACTTGCAAACAAGTTTTTATTTTGATAGAATACATTCGCGGGGTAGAGCAGTCTGGCAGCTCGTCGGGCTCATAACCCGAAGGTCGTAGGTTCAAATCCTACCCCCGCAATTAAGAAAGGAGCCTGCAGGCTCTTTTTTTTACAGTGTAAGGAGCACGAGTGAAAGTATTTGAAGACATGAAGACACACATTCAGCGCAGCGTCGAAGCGTGCGGCGCGACCCTCTATGGGTGTGAAATGGTGCCTGGTAACAACAATAATACGCTGAGAATCTATATTGACTCAGATACACCCGTTACCGATCTAATGTGCCAAGAGGTCGGCCAACATTTACTAGCAACGTCGAGCGTTGACTTTCCATCATTATTAAACTTCACACTTGAAATATCCTCGCCAGGACTGGACAGAAAACTGTTCACCATTGAACAATGTGCAGACAATATTGGTAAACCCGTGAAGCTGAAAACAAAAACATCGATTGACAATCAAAGGAATTTCAACGGAAAAATCATCAGTATTGTTGATCAAATTCTGCAGATCGAAACAGAAGAGAAAACCCTAAACATCAACTGGGGCAATATCGAAAAAATACGTATTATCTACGAAACAGGAAAAAAATCATGAGCAAAGAGATTAAGGCCTTCCTAGATTATTTAACAAGCCAGACAGGGTTTAGTGCTGAAAACATGGCATCAGAAATAGAAGCAGCTCTCGAGCAAGTGGTTATTAAAAGCAAAAAGTATCCCGAAGACGCGTTGCTGAAAGTTCAAATCGACCCAAATAATGGCGAATTAGAAATTTTTCGTATCTTTCATATTGTTGCTAACGACCATGAAGACATCAATCCGGATTGCGAAATCACGATTGACGAAGCAGAGAGAATTCAGCTTGAAGCCGACATGACACCTGATGCTGCAGCAGGTCAATCCATTTACCAAGCTTTAGATATTGATCTCGGTAGAATCGCTGCGACGCAAGCCAAACAGTTATTTAAAAAAATAATCCAAGAAGGCCAAATCAAAAAACAGAAAACAATCTATCAAGAAAAAATTGGCTCAATTGCTATTGGAACAGTTAAGCGCGTCACTAGGGATTTTCTAATTGTCGAAATATCCGAACAAGTTGACGGCATACTCTACAAAAACGACATGATTCCAAGAGAAAACTATCGCGTTGACGACAAAATTAAAGTAGAAATTGCCAACACAGAACCAGAATATCGTAGCGCCACTGTACAACTATCAAGAACATCAAATAACTTCTTAAAACAACTGTTCATCAGTGAGGTTCCTGAAATACACGAAGGCAGCATAGAAATTAAAGCCATTGCTCGTGACCCAGGCTCGAGAGCAAAAATTGCTGTTAAGAGCAATGATCGAAGAGTCGATCCGATCGGCGCATGCATTGGTATCAAAGGTACTCGAGTACAAGCTGTTTCAAATGAGATCAATGGGGAACGTATTGATATTATTCTCTGGGACGACAGTCCTGCAAAAATTGTCATTGCCTCTCTAGCACCTGGTGAGATACACAACATCTCAGTTGATGAAGAGAACAACGCGATGGAAATAGGCGTACTCCCAGATCAACTAGCTCAAGTGATCGGACGCAATGGTCAAAACATACGGCTTGCAACCCAACTCAGTGGCTGGACTTTGAATCTAAATAAGTCTGACGACGAAACAAACACTGGCGACCCAGTCAGCCGCCTCGCTGAAGCGCTTGGGGTCGATTCAGAAATCGCCGAAATCTTAGTCCGCGAAGAAATGGACACAGTTACTGCAATCGCATCATCAGATATCGAAACCCTAGAAGCAATCGAAGAGTTTGATCGAGAAATTGCCGAGGCGCTCTATGAGCAAGCCAAATCCAGCCAGCTTGAACTCACACTGAGTCTCGGCGATGAATCCGAGCTTGAATTAGATGGCTTTGAGTCGCTTACACAATCACAAGCCAAACAGTTAAAAGCAAACGACATCAGTACACAAGAGGAACTGGCAGAGCTTGCTGTAGACGAGTTAACCGAAATCATCCCCATATCTGCAGAAGCGGCAGGAAAAATAATCCTTGCAGCCCGTGCACCATGGTTCGACAATGCAGATAACACAAGCGAGCAAAACTAAATGAGCAGCATCACCGTTGAAATACTAGCCAAAAAATCAGGGCTGTCAACCAGCGACCTACTCAAGAAAATATCTGAGGCCGGCCTACCTATGTCGGAGGGCTCACATACGCTAAGCCCAGAACAACAAAAGCAAGTTCTCGAGCACATCCGAAGCACAAAAAAGAAAATTGATCTAAAGCTCAAAAAGCCACTGAGCTTAAAGAAGAAAACAAACACCATCACACCAACATCATCCACAAGCCAGCACAATCGCAATCTTGATCGACAAACTGCATCACCTAATAACAAATCAGCAAATACTGTAGAGAAAAGTAAAAAAACACCTAGACAAACCACTAAAGGTAAAGCAGATCAACAAAGCGAAGCGATTAAACCCCTCTCAGTCGAAGAGGTACTCGCATCACGCGCTAAAAAAAGCAAAACAACAACAGAGAAAAAAGCATCTGCGGCAAAAACCCGCCAATTAGAACCTAGTGAGGCACACGAAAAAACGATCGTACTGAATGAAACCATGCAAATAGACGAGCTTGCCAAAGCCGTCCATCTTTCAACAGCCGATGTCATCAAAATGTTCTTTGATCTTGGCGAAATGATCACAATCAACCAAATCATCCCCTATGAGCTTGCTGAAATTATCTGCGACCAGTTAGGTTATAAAACGAGCAAAAACACCGAAAAGCAGGTTGACGATGATATAATTGGCTATTCAACCGGTCAGTCTGAAGCGGAAGACATTCAAAGCCGCTCAGCAATTGTTACCATCATGGGGCATGTTGACCACGGCAAAACAACTCTACTGGACACCATCCGTAAGACCAAAATTGCAGACAAAGAAGCAGGTGGTATAACGCAACACATCGGCGCGTACAAAGTAAACACCGCGCACGGCGACATCACATTTCTTGACACACCTGGTCACGAATCGTTCACCGCAATGCGAGCTCGTGGCGCCAAAGTGACAGACATTGTTGTGCTGGTCGTTGCCGCAAATGATGGCGTCATGCCACAAACAATTGAAGCAATTCAACACGCAAAGGCGGCCGAGGTACCTATTATTGTTGCCGTGAATAAAATTGATAAAGAAGATGCCGATATCGAAAAGATCAAAACGGATCTTAGCCAACATAATCTATCACCAGAGGACTGGGGCGGTGACACCATATTTCAGAACATCTCAGCCAAAACAGGCCAAGGCATCGACGAATTACTTGATAGCATTGCGCTACAGGCAGAACTCCTCGAGCTAAAAGCCAATATTGCCGGAACCCCTCGAGGTATTATCATTGAATCGCGGGTCGATATGGGATTGGGTCCGATTGCATCGATTTTGGTTCAGTCCGGTAAGCTAGAGACAGGGTCAGTCATACTCGTGAATGAGCACTACGGGAAAATTCGCGCCATGTATGATCATACGCGTAAGAGGAAGGTTGTTGCATATCCAAGTGACACTGTCGAAATCACAGGGCTTTCTGGGCTACCCAAAGCTGGAGACCATGCCATTGGCATCATCAATGAAAAAGAAGCACGTCTCATCGCTACTCGACGCATGACCGAAAACCGATTAAAAGAGCGCTTGGCAGCACAACAATCCAAGGATGACCTATTCTTAAAACAGATGGATGATAAAATGGCGCAGATCAAGGAGCTAAGCGTAATCATCAAAGCTGACGTTCATGGTTCACTTGAAGCAATATTAGATATCATTGAAAAAATCAACAGCAACCCAGAGACAGAGACACTTAAAGTAAAAACCATTGCACACACTGTTGGTGGCATCAATAGCTCCGATATCCTTTTGGCCAGTGCTTCAAATGCGCTTGTTATTGCATTCAACGTTCGCGCAGATGCCAGCGCAAAGAAACTTCAAACGCAGGAGAAAACACAGATCGAATATTTTAGCACTGTGTATGATATCTATGACTATTTACTGCAGATCTCAAAAGACATCTTAAAACCAGAAACAACTGAGAAAATCATCGGCAGTGCTGATGTTAAAGAAGTCTTTCGAGCTTCCAAACAAAATACGATATCTGGATGTATCGTGACCGAAGGCTCGATAAAGAAAAATGCCAACGTTCGCTTACTTCGTGATCTTAAGGTAATCTACACTGGAAAGATCCAGTCACTGAGACGCTTCCAAGACGACACAACAGAAGTCAAAAAAGGCCTTGAATGCGGAATTGGTATTAAAGGGTACACAGAAGTACAAGCCGGCGACGTTATTGAAACCTTTGTTGTAGAAAAAAACACCTAATAAGCACATGAGCCATCCAAGAGACCATAAGATTGCAAAGTTACTGAAGAACTGTATTTGCGAGTTCTTCCACAATCAAGCAAGCCATTTCAAAATTGTGGTCGACAGTGTCATCATGATTGATAGAAAAAATGCACAGATTCTTTATCGATTAGATCACCAAACCATTGAATCAGAATCAACCATATCAGATGCCCATGGGCGGATTATGGCAGAACTACCAAAGGCTCGTAAATTCATCGCTGATCAACTAAATCTTAAAGCAATCCCGAACTTATCATTCTCTATTCTTTTGCAAGATGACTAACCCAATTGGCGGATTCTTACTGCTTCACAAAGCACAACAAATCAGCTCACACCAAGCATTATCACCTATTAAGAAAAAATTTAAATGCAAAGTTGGTCATAACGGCACACTCGATCCGTTAGCTACTGGGACATTAGTTTGCGCCATAGGCCAAGCGAGAAAATATTTACAATTCATCCACCCCGATTCAAAGAAAAACTATAAGGCAACCATCCAGCTGGGCATCCAAACAGACAGCGGTGATATCACCGGCAAAACGATTGGCGATGAACAAGCACCTACTTTATCAATCATACAGATAAAAGAAGTGCTACAGGAGTTTACCGGGGTTATTGAGCAAACCCCTCCCCTATTCAGCGCACTCAAGTACAAAGGCAAGCCCTATTATCGCTACGCACGAGCCGGTCAAGAAATACCGATCAAGAAACGTGGGGTTGTCATCGAAAGTATAGATTTCATTGAATATAGAAAAGAAAAAAACCAGATCATTATTGAAGCATGTGTCGGTTCAGGAACTTACATACGCAGCCTTGCGGAAGACATCGCGAATGCATTTAGCACCATAGGATGCTTAGCAGGTCTCGAAAGAAAAACCGTTCAACCATGGTCCAATCACCCGACATACCTAATCGATGAGGTTATCGAGTGCAAACAACCAGACACACTATTGTTGCCAGTAGACTCTGCATTGCTGCATTACCCAGAATTAGTACTCGATAAGAAACAGATAGAAGCCTTACAACACGGGATCACGATTGAGAACACCACAAACCATCAGAGCCAACACGTGCGAGTGTACGATGCTCAAAACCAATTCAAAGGATTGCTATACGTCTGCAGCACCAGCATGAAAGCCGCGAAAATGTTACAACATGATGTATGACTGTCATCGCTAGCGAGCAATGAAAACCCACGCCAATCTTTAAAAATAGACAGTTTAAATTTGCTTAAAATAGTAAATTAAGATATAATGCGTTTGAATTTTGACTAGTTAGAGACCACGAAGGAGAAACAACGTGTCCACAGAAAAAACCATACAACCTTTTCAAAAAAGCAGTAACGACACTGGCTCATCCTCAGTACAAATTGCGCTTTTTACTGAAAGAATAAACAGCTTAACCGAGCACTTCAAGACACACAAAAAAGACCAACACTCACGTCATGGACTACTTAAAATCATCAGAAAACGTCAGAAGCATCTAAAATATCTGAAAAAAACGGATAACGAGAGTTATTACACACTTATCAAAACACTCGGCATCCGAGACAAGTAGCCCAAGGAAACATATACTATGAGTTTAAACGCACCAATCTGCACAGAGTTCACCTACGGGCAACACCAAGTAAAAATCGAATCCGGCCATATCGCATTACAAGCGACATCTACTGCTGTAGTCACCATGGGCGACTGTATCATTATGGCCAACGTCGCACACCGCCCAAACAGTGGACAAGATTTCTTTCCGCTGGCAGTACACTACAGCGAACGTGCATATTCCGCAGGTAAAATTCCAGGAAGCTTCAATCGACGAGAGGGTCGACCGAGCACACGAGAAGTATTGACTTGCCGTGTAATCGATAGAGCAATTAGACCTATGTTTGCAGATGGATTTTGTGATGAAGTTCAGGTTACTATTACCCTACTTCAGAACGACAAGACGGTTCAGCCTGACATAGCTGGGTTCATAGCAGTATCTGCAGCGTTAGCACTCAGCCCAATGCCTTTCCAAATTATTGGCGCTGCGAGAGTTGGCCATGTCAATGATGAGTTAGTACTCAATCCCTGCCTCGACACATTGAAAACATCTAGATTAGATCTTATCATTGCAGGCACTAACGCATCCTATGTGATGGTTGAGTCCTCTGCACACGAGCTCACTGAATCTGAAATCCAGAACGCCATTGCTTACGGACAAGAGCAACTACAAACAGTCATTACCGAGATAAAAAAACTCAGCAATAAAGCTGAGAGCACAAAAGAAACGAGCGCAGAACCTGAGCATACACCTGAAGCAGCTGAAGGCGATGACATACTGGACAACATCCAGAAAACATTCTCTAAGCAGTATCAAAATGCATTGTGCATCCCTGGCAAAGCGGATAGGAACGCTGAGCTTGGTAAGATACGCAAAGAAATCATCGATAGAAAAACCGTTGATGGCAATATTGATGACAGTACTGTAAAAGCGATAGATAATGCCATTTACATTATCAAAAAAGCAATCATCCGAAAAAATGCGATCCAAGACAATAAACGAATTGATGGACGAAAGACAGATGAGATACGACCAATAACCGTATTGCCTGGCTTCCTACCCAAAACACACGGTTCAGCCTTATTTATTCGCGGAGAAACTCAGGCACTGGTAACAACAACCCTATCGGCCCAAGATAGCAGCGCACAGCTACTAGACGACATCACATCATCTATAAAACAGTATGATAACTTTATGCTGCACTACAACATGCCAGGATACAGTGTTGGCGAATGCGGTCAGCCAATGAGCCCAAAGCGAAGAGAAATTGGACATGGGGAACTCGCCAAGAAAGCACTAATGGGTGTCCTCCCTACAGAAAAAGATAACTTTACCTATGTTGTACGTGTGGTTTCCGAAATCCTTTCCTGTAATGGTTCAAGTTCTATGGCTACGATCTGCGGGTCAAGTCTAGCGTTGATGGATGCCGGTGTACCAATCAAAAATGCCGTCGCAGGGATTGCAATGGGCCTCATCAAGGAAGATGATCAGTTTACTGTACTCAGCGATATCCTAGGTGACGAAGACGCTTTCGGTGATATGGACTTTAAAGTTGCCGGTACAAACAATGGTATTACTGCACTACAGATGGACATTAAAATCAATGGCATAACTGATGAGGTACTGAAGACTGCTCTCGAGCAGGCTCGTGTTGGCAGGCTGCACATTCTTGAGAAAATGAATGAAAAAATTGCCGAACCAAAAAGCGAAGTCTCATCCAACGCACCACGTGTCGTACAGTTTTCCATTCCTGTAAACAAAATCAGAGAGGTTATCGGACGAGGTGGTGCGACCATTCGCGAGATTATCGATAACTTCAGTGTCACAATCGACATCTCAGATGATGGCGTTGTCAAAATCAGTAGTGATGAAGAGTCAAACTCAATCGCTGCGCAAGAACATATTGAATCCATGATCAAAGATGTTGAGATTGGCAAAATTTACGAAGGTAAAATCACTGATTTGCTAGACTTTGGCGCCAAAGTCGCAATCATGAACAACAAGGAAGCGTTCTTGCATATATCCCAAATATCGCATGAGCATGTGGACAATATTCGTGACGAGCTTTCGCAAGGACAAGTGATCAAAGTACGCGTTGCAGAGATTGACAGACGACAGAATCGTATTAAACTTTCCATGAAAGACGTGGTACAATAAGCGCATCTTAACAATCAGATCATGCATCGATGGCCAAGGAAGCGCCTCACAATGAAAGTATTAATGATGCTTTACTGCACATTTACAATCTACTGGATTTGTTTAAGCTAAGCTATGTAAACAGAGACCTTGTCGTTTCATTTGCATCTGAGCTTGCCAGTCTGATGCGATTAGGCAGTAACATCCTAGTACTGAATTGGATTTCGTTTGCCGTACTAGGTATTGCCTATGCGCTTCGTTGCTACCAAATCGTAAAGCAGTCAAACACCACCAGCAACAACCGGCGCGTTCTTGACAAGATCGCATTGTCACCTAATCAAGTGGTCATCCATGATAACAGTCATGTTTACCGCCATCTGATAAGTTCGAGAGTAGAACAATTGATGCGCATCTTGATGTTTTTTACAATGAACTTAACGATGTTCTATGTCGCATGCCATCAGATTTCCCATCTGCTACATTTGCTTCTAAGACCTTTCTTTTCAACAATATCACCATTTCACCAACCATCTCACTTATTATCAGGCATTATAGCGCTCAATTTAACTTATCTTAAGTCCGTAGAGTTCTTCTGTGAACAGAACAATACCAATCGATTTATTCAACTGGTCAAATCCGACAAGCTGATCATTAAACAAGGTACAAGCAACTACCAAATCACTTATATCAGCTGTGCTGCCGTATTGATCGTATCTGCATGTGTTTTATATTTATTGCTACACGCCCAATGGGTTATCTACACTGGATTTGCCTTAGCATCTCTATCATGTATTACCTGGATGATGGTTAATAAACAGATGATATCTACTTACTGGCTTCCGCATATCACAGGATTAACAAGTTGCATTTCTGCATTTAGCGCATTCAAACAGGCACTAAGCCTACATCAAAAATATATACCATTTGCATCATCAAGCATCGGCCAACAGTGCTTCGACTCAAGCGCAGGCGCGCTATCAATTATATACGGATTTTATGTCCACCAGCATGAATCACAACACAAAACAGTAGAAACGCTTATTGAAGATATCAACACAACACCTAATCGCAAAAAATAAATAAAGCGGCATCATCTCCAATCAATATCCACTAAAAACATTAGCTAATAAAGCTTGCCATGATGAACAGTTGCATTGCATACCATCTATGCTAGGATTGAACTGATTTACCTGGAACCAGACATGACCAACGCAACAGATCCCTCCCTGAGCAATCTTCTGGAGAAAGCAAATTATATTAAGAAAGCCATGGGGAATATGGAAGAAGAGATTACTCAAAATATTTTCAAAGTCAAAAAAAACGGTATTCAGGTAGCTATGAAGGGTACGCACAAGATCGATAGCATATTCATGGACCCAGAAACAAACACAGAGACATCATGTACTGATCTACTCAATATGGTGCAAGAAGTTGTCAATTTAGCAGTTGATGAGATCGAGCAACGCAGAGAAGAAGCATTTAAAATCATCAGCCAAAACATCCAAGACCCAGAAGATACAAGCACAACCCCATCTTCTTCATGAGCATCCTTCCCAGTGTCTTAAAAGCGCTCATTGACAAGCTGACGATACTACCCGGCGTTGGCCCAAAGTCCGCCCAACGTATGGCACTACATGTGCTACAGCACAAAAAACAACAAGCACTTTCGCTTGCAGACGCCATCACACATTGCATAGATAATATTGTTGTCTGTGACCGGTGCAAGAATTTTGCAGACATCAGCCCATGCCAAATCTGTACAGACAACACCCGAAATCAAAAAATGCTATGTGTTGTCGAGACACTATCAGATTTACTCTCCATCGAACAAACAGGAGCATATCAAGGTGTCTATTTTGTTTTATCGGGGCATCTGTCTCCTATTGAACAAATTGGACCCGACGAGCTCAACATACCCACCCTATTATCACGCATCCAAAGTGAATCGATCGAAGAAGTAGTCCTTGCAACCAATGCAACGATTGAAGGAGAAACCACGGCACACTATATCAAGAGTCATCTTGCACCCTCAGTCAAAGTGACAAGGCTCGCTGCAGGTATCCCAATTGGCACAGAGCTTGAATACTTAAATAGCAACACACTCTTTCACGCGATACAAGAACGCAAAGAGATTGCCACATAACATCCGCTACCTAACACTCAGCAACATCATACAGAAGCGCCTGATTTACTTGGTAATTAATTTATATTACTGAATATATGGTATTTTATAGTTTAAAAATTAAAATCTCATAGGATGATAGACTTAAGAGAATTGTCTATCAAAGGGATTCCACAAGCAAAATATTTCAGGTAGTATCTGCGTATAATTTTTAAATTAAAGATAGATAACGATGCATAATCCAATACAGACTACAACCTATTTTAATCGAAAGGCGTCGCAGCCAGAAGCGTTTGTACAGCCGAACAACCTTGGTATCGAGAATCAAGGACTCGGATCATGTACGCTTTCCCTCATTTCCAATACCCTTTCGCACAGCCATTATAAATCTGAAGCGTCTGAAGGTCGATTACAACAGTTATTTAAAAAGTGGCAGCACACGGTCGACCTAGAAGTTCCAAGCAAACAAATCGCGAAGGCATTAAAACTAGCAACACAGCAATGGCTTGAGTTACAGATTAACGAGAGTGACAATCCCTTGCAGAGAAACGCAAGAGCAAATAAACACTTTCATCACGTCAAAACCAGCATTGGGGTACTGAATTTAGCCAGACACCCCAAGGCAATTCGAGTACTTCACTACCTGATGATACATCCCGTTCGAGAACTATCAAGTGAGCACTCACAAGCCCAGTCAGAGCTATTTCACACAACCGCCAAATACCATTACCATATCGAGTGCAAACCAAATTACAGTAAAATCGCTAGCAAGCTGTTTGTCAGAGAGCAAAGCATACAAAGTAAACCGTTACATCGAGTAACTTATCTCTCGATCGGCATGACCTTTGGCTTAATTCTTGGTAACATACTAGCACATAGTTTGTTCGGAGCATGCATCGTATAAACAATGCTCGAAGATAGATTAAAGTCCGTTAAAAATCACGGGGCCAATGCGCTGATCCTCTGTCTCGGCGTTTCTGCTCTAGTGCCGCTAGTCACTCATCTTGGGTCAGCTCGGGAGCAATCTGAAACGTTTATAGCACTAGCTTGTATAACAGTCTGGGTGATCAGAAAACTTGGTTATACAGTGCTGACCATCATCAATCAACAAAAAACACAGTATCTGTGGGCACTACATACCATCTCTAGAATCAATAACGACTACTCAAAAGACTGGCACACGCAGCTCAAAAGCATGTTTAAAAGAAAGTTTTTTCTAGTCATTGGCAACAAGCAATGCGGGAAATCGCAGCTCTTGAGCAATACAGAGTCGACTGAGTTAAAGTCAAGTTTTGAGTACCAAGATAAAGGGCTTATCTCGCATAGCATATGGTCATATAAAGACCATACGATCCTAGAGAGCACATGCCTCATGCCAACAAATGATGATACTCAGAAGTTGCAAGCAAATTATTGGCAAAACCTTCTCAATATTCACAAATGGCATTACAGCGCATCTGGTTACAATGCAATTATTATTGTGTTGTCGATACAAAATATACTCAATGAAAAAAAATCACACCCCTCTCAGAGCGTCGATGCGTTGAAATCACAAGTTGAACATTTAACCAAGTCATGTAGCTCAACACCTTTGTTCTTTGTGCTTACTGGTCTCGACTGCTTACCAGGGTTTCATGAATTTTTTAAATATATCGATAAAGAAGATGTCGATAGGCCGCTTGGTTTTACCATACCACCGACATCACAACACCATGCTGACATCCAGCTTGAATTAGATAAAGTTGCCAACGACATCGAATCCTATCTTGTCTATCAACTCGAAAAAGTAGCACTTGGTGATAAAAACGACGTTGCGAAAATGCACACATTCTACGAAGGGTTTAAAGCACTAAAACCACGAATCATACAAATTCTATATAGCCTTAAAACATGCGTTAAAAACCCAACAGCTGGGATGTTCTTCACATCTCACTGCGAAAAAAACACCTATGAGCATAAGATCGACACGCCAAACTCAGCGTTTTACGAAAATCACAAGCAAAGCTATTTCCATAAGACACTTTTGTCAACCATCAACAGTCACTGCATTTGGACACCAAGTAGGAAAATACAACAAACAGCATTGTTGTTCATTATTTTACTATCGTGGAGTACAAGTAATCTCTCCATTCAACAAAGTATCGTGGCGCCAATACAACACTCAGTTGGGTATTTCTTTCAGGGAAGCGCTGAAAATCAGAACGCAGAGGAAGAAATACAATACATCAAATCCCAAACGCCAAAAAATACACAACCACGTCATTACCCGATCAAAACTCAGGTGAAAAGTACAGCACAAAGCCCAGCACAATCAACTCAAAAAAAAGACCACATTCAGGCAGCGCAAGATAGTAGCAAACAGGCCAACATCAAGCAAGATCAGCTCAACCGAATCTGGGATATTGTCAAACAGACAGCCGATGCGCATATCAATCAGTGTGACCTTCTTCGCCAAATCGACTGTCAACGCACTGCGCTAGGGCTTATGAGCGCAAAAAGTGCATCAGCAATAGACCAAACCATTATCAAGGCACTCGTAAAGCAACCGCACGCAATACTATCACTCATAAATAAAGTTACCGAGAACGGAATACTACCTTTAAACCAGGAGCAGCTCCAAGAGGCAAGCTATCTAATTCACAAGGTACAAAAGAATAACATCATTGATAAAAACACACCCGTTACATCGACGATCATTCAATCCATTGACCCAAATTTTTACCAAAAAGATGCATTACAGCAGGTGAAAACAGCGCAAGATATGAGTCAACAGGCATGTCAAACGCTCCGAAGAGTGCACACGATCGTTCCCATTCCCCAATTCGAGCCTTCAACTTGCGAAACACGCGTACAAAGAGACCTCAGCCAGCAAGCATTTGACCAAATTATTAGCACCTATAAGACTGCAATGGCGGCACATCTTCAAAATGACAATCTTGTTTCGATACAAAAGAAAGCTGAATACCTTGCAAAGAACACTGGGGTCGTTGCCAACAGTATGCAGAAAATTAGCGATGAGTTACAATCCATCGAAAAGCAAGTGGAAACATTCGATACTGAAAGAAGAACTCGATACAAAATGCTGTTAAGCGAAACAAAGAAGTTTGACGAAAAGACTTACAAAAAAGTACTATTGACCATCTCGCAACTATCGAAAGAAATAAACATGAGTCGAAACGCTCCGATCGCAACACAACAGCTCCTTGAACAGCTCATTATAGCTGATAGTAGCGGAAAAATATGGCCGAAACCGTTCGCAAGATTAGACCAGATATCGCAAAACACGATAAAATCTCTTGAAGATTGTATTATAAGCAAGGTCAGCAAACATTTGGATGACCAATGGGTTCAAACAATTGCTATTCCGTACAATGAAGAAATCAAAGGCTACTTCCCATTTAATCCTGATGCATCAAAAAGCATACCACTTGAAACATTCAACGACTTTTTCTCTCATCAAGGCATTATTAGTGCCTTCTATAATAAAAACTTACATCCACTAATTGAAACAAAAAAAGGTGCAGAGCCTCAATGGAAAAAACTCCACGGAAAAACGCTGCCACTTAACCCCAACACATCAGCCTTTATAATGGGCAGCACCATTATCCAGAAAATGTATTACCCAAATAATACGCCAACACTGTGGTTTGAAGGGGTACTGCGTTACCGCCACACACACAGCGAAATTCAAGCCGTCGAAATCATACAAGACAATGCCCGACAGACCATCAAAATCAATCAAACCAGTCCCATACACATCAAATGGCCGCATGCAAAAGACAGTTTCGCGCTCGGCATCGTTCTCAAAGGTGGACAGAGGGTACAATTGGTTGAAGAGATGGGCCAATGGAGCATGATCAAGTTTCTAATGAAACACAGCAAATCATCTAGCAATCCAAAGGTGCGCATCGTACGAATTGATCATCCAGCGTACCCTGTAGAACTAGAATTTGAAACTCAGGCAAACATGCATCCACTTTCAGCGGCTGTACAAAGCTTTTTCCAAGTACCAGAACATATCGCGATACAAACGAATCATTGAGTCATCCAATCTTAAAATGGTATCATAGCAAATTAGCAATATGAACAACCATGATAGCCGACCTTCTATTAACAACATTGAGACTAGTGACGTGCTTTATGCTCGCTCAGCGCATGCGTTCAGCCTGGCTATTAGGTATCTGTTCTAGTGTTTATAAAATCAGCATCCTCAGCGCCATTGATTGCAAAATCCTAGCATCGAGTAAATGTCTAACATTGTTATTAAGTGGCTATGCATGGTTCAAATGGGGCAATAAAGACCACGTTGCAACTGAACATCAAGATCATGAAATCGTCGGCGCACATCTTCTGATCGTGGGAATCTGTCTGTTAAGCGTCATCGCCACACATACACTGGTAAGGGCAGTTGATTTACAAACAATCATCGGTGCGGTCAATCTCCTTGCATACTACATGGCAGCACATAAACACAGATCCTGCTGGACAGTATGGATCGTATACGATATTTTGCTCATCTGTCTTTTTGTTGAAAAGAAATTGTATTTAAATGCTGTTACAACAATACTTTACATACCGATAGCGCTATCAGGCCATCACTTCTGGACCATCAATCATAAAAAATCCAAGAAAGACAATACCAAAGAGGCTATAGTTGGCATCAATTAGCCACACGCAAAGACAAACAGCGACGATCTTCCATGTTGAATAAAAACGCTATTTATGGTATTTTCTAGCACTGTATTACGGTATTTTCTATGAAAACTGCAATAAGCCCTACCCGTTCAGAGAACTATCCACAGTGGTATCAAGAGGTCATCATTGCCGCTGACTTAGCGCAAGTTGCTTCAGTGCGAGGCTGCATGATCATCAACCCATGGGGATATGCGATCTGGGAAAAAATCCAACGAATCCTCGACGATGAAATTAAAGCACGCGGCCATGAAAACATTTACTGTCCACTACTCATACCACTAAGCCACATTGAACGCGAGGCAGAACACATAGAAGGTTTTGCGAAGGAATGTGCCGTCGTCACACACAGTAAATTACAAAAAGCTGAGAATGGAAAGCTTGAGCCAGCATCAGAATTAGAGGAGCCATTAGTCATCAGACCAACGTCTGAAATGGTCATTGGGGATGTTTTTGCTCAACGAATCCAATCACATCGTGATCTGCCAGTCCTTATGAATCAATGGGCCAACATCATGCGCTGGGAGATGCGTACACGAATGTTCCTACGCACATCAGAGTTCTTGTGGCAGGAAGGCCATACTGCACATACAACCGAAGATGAAGCGCACTCACACGCACTTCATATGTTGGCATGCTATAAAACATTTTGCGAAGACAAGCTTGGGTTACCCGTTATCACCGGAAAAAAATCAAAGAATGAGCGATTTCCAGGTGCCGTCGAAACCTACACTCTAGAAGGTATCATGCAAGACAACAAAGCATTGCAGTTAGGCACATCTCACTACCTGGGACAAAACTTTGCAAAAAGTTGCAATATACAATACCAGGATGCGGCAGAGAAAAGACAATATGTACATACTTCATCTTGGGGTGTCACCACCCGGCTTATCGGTGGCCTGGTTATGACACACGCAGATGATGACGGCTTAGTCTGCCCTCCAAAGATTGCACCAACGCAAATTGTACTCATTCCCATCATTCGTAAAGAAGAAGATAAAGAAGCCATCATAGCCTACTGCAAAGCGATCCAGAGCATGCTACAAGAAAAAGTCTATGATGATGGACGTCTTCGAGTCCACATCGATATCAAAGATCGCAAACCAAGTGAGAAAAAATGGCACTGGGTAAAAAAAGGCGTACCCATCCGCTGCGAAATTGGCATGAACGAAGTCACTGGCCGCAATGTAAGTTACGCACTTAGAATAGACACAAACCATAAGCGCGAAGTAAACAGCCTAGACGATTTCAATAATAACGTGATCGAATATCTAAGCGAAACCCAAGAGAAACTCTACCAGAGCGCAAAAAACAAACTAAGCCCAAAACACTGCCCCTTAATCACCAACAAGGACACACTATTTAAACATTTCAGTACTGAAAGCCCCACGCCAGCCCTCATTTATTGGCACGATGATGATAAAATAGAAAAAGACCTACAAGAGCAATTCAAGGTCAGTATTCGCTGCTACCCTGAAGAAGACATATTCAACTATGAAGAAAGGGGTAAGAGCCTATTTGATTCGACAAAAGTAGGCCAATTAGCATTGATAGCCAAGGCGTACTAGAAATGACAAACCCTATTGAAAATCTGCCAATACTTTATAGCTTCAAGCGCTGTCCGTATGCAATACGTGCACGTATGGCACTTGGCTATGCAAAGATCAATCATATACACAGAGAAATTGACCTCAAAAACAAACATCCAGATTTCCTGATAACATCGCCCAAAGGCACAGTCCCAGTGTTAGTAGATCCTGAGCAGCAGCAAGTGATTGACGAAAGTGTTGATATTGTCCGATATGCACTGACAAAACATCAACCCAAAGACTGGCTTCCGGTAAGTGTAGTAGACCAGATACAAAACGCTAAACTGTTCAATGATATGATGCAAACATTTGTACCAGCGGTGAGAAAAATAAAATATGGCGCAACCCAAGACGAAGAACATGAGGCAGTCGAAACTGCTCGGAGGTTTCTAAATACCATAGAGTCACGGGTTGCTGGCAAACAACACCTACTTGACGCGCCCTCTGCACTGGATATTCTTTGTTTTCCGAATATTCGTCAACTGGCCATCCATGATGGGAGTTGGCTAAGCCACCATGATCTTAAACATGTTGAAAATTGGATCGATTTCTGGTGCAAAAGCAACGTTTTCGAGACGATCTTTGTTAATCAACCCACATGGAATCCAGAGCTAGACCCCATTGTCATTAAACACAAGTAACGATAAACCATCCAAATGTGGGCCACTACATCTCAAATTATTGGCGATGGCACGGACTCTGAAACAAAATCAATCCATGATAGGTGTAAAGGGTCTAAATCTGGGTCCCTATCTTTTCTAAAAATCCATTTTTGCAAGTCAGCATCTGCCTGCGATAACAACCACTGATGAAGATGGCGCTGATCAGGCGTCAAATGATGATAATAGGCATCGAAAAAAGGCATAAGAATAAGATCCAGCTCAAGAATACCGCGTCTGCTACGCCACCGCACCACATTGCGCGGCCACAGCACATGCTCAACCTGACTCATCAGCCACCCATGACCACTTCATTAGTGAAATTATCAAAACGAACATATTCACCCATGTAGCTCAATCGAACCGTACCAATCGGTCCGTTACGTTGCTTACCAATGATGATTTCTGCGGTACCCTTATCAGGGCTATCACTATTATACACCTCGTCTCGGTAAATAAATGAGATCACGTCCGCATCCTGCTCAATCGAGCCACTTTCACGTAGATCTGAGTTTACAGGACGCCGATCGGTTCGACTCTCAAGGCTACGGTTCAACTGTGAAAGCGCAACAACTGGCACATTGAGCTCTTTCGCAATAAGCTTTAGCGATCGAGATATCTCAGAAATCTCTTGAACACGATTGTCCCTAAGCTCCGGGACACGCATAAGCTGGAGATAATCAACAACAATAACACCTAAATCGCCATGTTCACGTGCTATTTTTCGCGCCCGCGATCGCAGCTCAGAGGGCGATATTCCACCTGTATCATCAATGAATATGGGTGCTTCCGATAATAAGCCAATAGCCGAGGTCATCTTTGGCCAATCTTCGTCCCGCAGTTTTCCTGAACGAATGCGCTCCTGCTTAATACGACCCAGCGAAGACAACATACGCATCACAATAGACTCACTCGGCATCTCAAGGCTAAAAAACAAAGACGGGCGCTTGGTTGCAATGGCGATATATTCACAAATATTACCACCCAGTATGGTTTTACCCATAGATGGCCGCCCAGCAATAATGACAAGATCGCCTTTCTGCAACCCCGAGGTCATTTTATCAAGATCTTGATAGCCAGTCGGCGCACCCGTGAGTGATTGGCCGGAGTGATATAGTTGATCAATACGCTCCGTTGTTTTTGCTAACACCGTACCGATGGGTAGCATGGTGTTCTGATCATTGTGGGAATGCGCAATGGAAAAAACATCTGCTTCGGCCTGCTGAAGCAGCTCATCAGGCGTACGCCCCTCTGGGTGATAAACTGAGTCGACGATTCGCGTCGCTACCTGCTGCAAAGCGCGTAGTACGGCTTTGTCATGTATAATGGTCGCATAAGCAGATATATTGCCCCCCACCGGAGCCTGATCAGCAAGCGTATAGATATAAGACTCACCGCCAGCTTGATCTAGTGTCGCCTTGTTCTGCAAGAACTCAACAACAGTAAGCATATCAATAGCCATATTCTTGGCATACATTTCTGTTAACGCCTGAAAAATATGCTGATGCTTTGTATCATAGAAGTCTTCGGCTACTACTGTTGATTCGATACGTTCCCATGCTGCACTTTGTAGCAAAAGCACACCGATTAGACTTTTCTCTGCTTCACGCGAGAAGGGAAGCACCTTTTTAGCAGCTGACTCTTTCTTATCCATGACTCGAGTGTATCTGTTTACAATGAAGCAGTCAAAAACCCGTGCAGATAAAAGCGCAGTTTTCGATCAACAATCTACGAAGACACGTCCGTATCGACTTCATTATCATTTGAGGACTCAGTCTCAGACTCTTCCTTGCTCTCAGACGCAGAATCCTTATCATCAGACGCTTTAGTGACTATCTGAGTCACTGTGCTTGATGTGAGCTTCAAGACAATATGCGCCGCAACGTCCGGGTGTGCTTGGACAACGACAGTGTAGTCACCAACCTCGCGAATGGGCATTTCAAGAATACTCACTTCCTGTTTTGAGACCTCATGACCGTTTGATAAGAGTAAATCGACCACTTCAGATGAACCAACTGAACCAAAGAGTTTACCCTCTTCATTTGTCGGCACGGAAAGATCAAGCGATTCGAGCTTTTCGAGGATAGAAACACGTTTTTTGGCTTCGGTCAGTTTCTGCAACTCAATTTTTTCAAGCTCGCTTTTCCGCTCCATCACTAGGGCAACATGTTCTTTTGTCGCAGGCAAGGCTTTACCCGAGCGAAACAGATAGTTTCGTGCATATCCCGGTTTGACATCTACTATCTCGCCAATAGAACCTAAATTTTTTATTTTTTCCTGTAGTATCACTTGCATGTTTAATTCTCCTATGTTGATGAACTGGGTGTTGCAGGTTGTTTAGACAAGGCTTGGCTGCGCAAGCATAGTGCTTTATCCGCAAGGCCAATCAACGCCAACGAAGTATGAAATAGACTACCAAAATAAGCATATAACATGACCGAGCCGTAAAAAGCCATACGGGCCATGCGACTGGCGCCAAGGTTTTGAAAAAATCGAGCATGAAGATAACTTAGTCCAAAGATACTAGCAATGAATCGAACAAGGTCGTAGCAACCGTAAATTGCATTGATAAAATACCCTTGTACTTGAACACCAAAGTTATTATCTAACAACAGACATCCATAAACCACAAAAAGTGTTAGTGCACTGATACAAAACGTGCTCCAGCTCATGGATTCAGATGTCCAATGCTGCCACATGACGTCGAGTTGCTGATACTGGGATCGGCACATAGCCATGACAACCATCGAAGCGGTAAGTACCGGGGTCAGTATCTGAAGGATAAACATCTTGGCTGTCATTGTGCGCGCGGCAGCCTCGATAACAGCAGACAGATCAACTTGGGACATCGAAGACTGGCTCAACTTCACCATAGTATGCATGTAATCAGCAACAGGCACACGCCAAAAAGAAAGCAGTGCGTGTTGGAAAAAAAGTTGTGCGATCACTAGCACTGCCAGACAAATCAAACTGACAAGCTCAATGGCATAGCTTAGTGAGCAGAAACGGACGGTTTGCTGTAAAAAAATACAGAAAATGGGAATTGCCATCAGTGGCGATAAACAACCAAGCATATCGAGGCAATCCATGCCTTTTGAGCTCAATAAACCATGTACAATCAACGACACAAGGTAGGGTACACACAGCAGCCATTGCCAAGACAGGTGACTACGTTGCTGCTCAGACACATGACAACGCAATAACACAGAGAACATAACCACACGAAAAGGCAATAACATGGTGGCCAACAGGCCAAGTTTATCTCCAGCAAGGAGAAGTAGAGACTCCAGAAGCGCAGCCGCAAAAGCAACATGACGCCCCGGAATCGACAGTATAGAATTGTGTAAAAGACCACTCTTCATCAGCATCAGTCCTATCCTAAATCGGGAAAATCAGCTGTGACGATCACAATAAGGCATCAACGCAAGAAATCGAGCCCACTTGATCGCACGACTCAACTGTCGCTGCTGCTTGACGGCAATACCTGCAGCTCGACATGGTATGATACGTCCAGTCTCAAGAACAAACTCACGCAAAAATGCGATATTAAGATAGACATCTTCAGCCTTGAAGGGCTCGTGCATTTGCGCACGATCCGCTTTTGACATTGAAGCCTTTTCCCCCATTTCTAACAAAGGAACTGCTTGCGAAGTCACCGCTTCTGGACGAAGCGTAATTAAAAATCGTATGATGGCATCATTGAACTTGAAATTTGATTTCAAAGTCTCAATGCACTCATGGCTACATTCAATATTCATAACGGCAAAATGTGCCTTCGAAGTCCTTGCAGATTTGATCGTATAGTGTAATTTCTTGCGCTCAAGATCTTGTACACGATGGACTTTACCATTGAATTGCTCAGTAATCTGCGATGTGTAACGCTCAAGCATCTCTGCTACGCGATCGCTTTGGTTTGGATGAAAAAGAATAACCATTTCATAGTGCTTCATATTATATACTCCTTGTGGCTAAAAATAACGGACCAACAGCACGACGTCGGCCAGTAAGGGCAGTCGAATACTAACACAATTGTTGTGCTTTTTCAATGCCAAGCGCGATATTCCTAAGAACCATAGGGGTATTTACTGCACGTCACACAGAAAAAAGCACAACTCTTATTTGCTGAGCGATTGGCGCTTTGTCGCTGTGGCATGCAAGACAATACCTGTCGATACAGAGATATTAAGCGTTGAAAAGGCTCCCGTTTCAATAGCGTACAGCGCATCACAGGTATCCATGACATTCTTTGACAAACCTTTCGATTCATTGCCCATAACCCAAACTAGTGGCACGGACACATCAGCAGAAGAAAGACACTCACTTGCCGATTCAGCGGTGCCATAAAACCAACAACCAAGATCTTTAAGTTGGCGCATGGCTCGCGCAAGATTATTCACACGAACCACAGGAACAATCGCTGCAGCACCAACAGCCACCTTAAGCACCGTTGGCGTGATACCAACCGCCCTATCTTTAGGAACAATGACCCCATCAACACCAAACGCAGCAGCAGAACGCAAACATGCACCAAGGTTTTGGGGATCCTGGATATGATCCAACATGAGAAATAAGGGTTGATTTGTCCGCTGAAAAGCTTGAGTGCACAAATCCTCTAAACCAAGACTAGGAAGCTGTTCGTAGGCGGCAGCAACACCTTGATGCTGCACATCTGGCATCCAAAGATCCAGTTGACGCTTATCACAATATGCCAGTTTAACACCATGCTCCCGGCAACTTGCCTCAAATACAGCAGCATGCTGAGATTGATGCATCAACCAAACCATTTTGACATGACGAGGATAGCGCACCAACATCTGATGTACGGCGTGAACGCCACCTAAGTAAAACATATAGTAAAAAATGAATATGATAACATAAATAGATGATCGAAAGAACGTTCAACATCAAAATATCAATGCAAATAGAAAACAATAATACTTTTTGTTAACATGACGATCATTGTCATTAGATACGATCTTCGTTAACATAAGCACACACTGTAAAGTATGTGCAAATGAAGCAATCAGCCATCTATCGACCCGTTCTTCTTGCAATGTCACTGTTGATACATCATTCCAGTGTCGCAAACACCAATACCGAGCACATACACAGCAAACCCACACCAATCGAAACAACACAAGCGCTGCCAAATCTCAATGTCACTGGCTACAGCCTAGTTAACCTTTCCAGCAACACGCTGCTTGCACAATACAACGCGGACGAGAAAATGCCACCTGCGAGCTTAACCAAGCTAATGACACTTTTCATCGTATACGACTATCTTGACAAGGGACTGATTCGAAGTGACGAGCCAGTCTACATCTCAAGAAAAGCGTGGCGAAGCGAAGGATCTAGAATGTTTGTTGAACCTGATTCGGAAGTCAATGTAGGGCAACTCATACGTGGAGTCAGCATCGTCTCAGGAAATGATGCAAGCGTGGCACTCGCAGAGCATATTTCAGGAACAGAAGAAAAGTTCGTCGAACTCATGAATCAAAAAGCAAAAGCACTTGGCTTGAACAACACCCACTTTGCCAATTCAACAGGGCTACCACATAAAGACCATTTTAGCAGTCCGCAAGACATGAACATGATTGGAACCGAACTGATCAAGCAGCATCCACAAGTTCTTACGCACACTAAAGAAAAAACAATGACCTACAACAAAATTACCCAAGACAATCGAAACAAACTACTCTGGAAAGATGCAAGCATATTCGGCTTAAAAACAGGCCACACCAAAGAAGCCGGCTATTGTCTTGTTGCCGCAGCAGAGCGAGACAATCAAATCATGATAGCTACCCTATTCGGCGCAAGATCTGAACAACAGCGTGATGCTGTGATGACTAAGTTATTTAATCACGCCCAACATCGGTTCAAAAACATCACGATCAAACAAGATAACAAAATCCCTGAACTAAGGGTCTGGTATGGTGATCAAAGTTACCTCCAACCAAAACTCAAAGCCCCCATTCAACTGAGCATACCAAACAACCAACAAGGCATGATTCGCACCCGCTACCAAACGATTAGCACAATCAAAGCCCCCATCAAAGCAGATCAAGTCATCGGTGAATATACGGTGTATATCAATGACGTAGCAACGATCAAAACACCGCTAGTTGCTGGAAAGTCAGTCAGCAAACAACCCCTGTGGCTTCAGCCCTTTGAATGGATTACATTTCAGGCAAATCAAATTATGAAGATTCTATCCTAGAACATCAGCACTATGCTCGACGCGCTTAAGCTCCTTACAGAATCAGACTCCAACTTTACTAAACAATTTACAGCAAATAATCTCCTCATTTGTCACCTCGGACAACAAAGCTACTTAGACACGCTACAAGCAATGCAACAATATGCCAATGGCAGATCAAACCACCCCGACCAAATATGGTTATTGCAGCACCCTGAAACATACACCAAAGGAAGACTAAGCAATCAATCTGACATCAAGCATGCATTGCCCCACCCATTGATCGATACCGACAGAGGCGGAAAGATTACCTACCATGGACCAGGCCAACTTATTTGTTATCTCTTACTTCATATGCCAGAAACGCAAAGTATACGATGGCTAACCCAACGCATCGATGACATCGTACTCACCATCCTTCATCAACTGGCCATAGAAGGTATGTCAGACCCAAAACACAGAGGCATATACGCAGGCGAACGGAAGATCGCCTCAGTAGGCGTCCGTATACGAAAAAAATGTTCGTATCATGGCTTCTCACTCAACGTAGATATGGACTTATCCCCATTTGAAGTCATCAAGCCGTGTGGACGAGAGCAAAAGATGACGCAAACGACCCAGCTTAATTCAAATGCTGACATGTCTCAAGTCATCCAAATATGCGAAAAAACCATATCATCATTATGGAAAAAAGAAAAAAATATCGTTATCTATGATTTTGAAAGTTAAGTCACAAGACAATCCGCAGAGCAGTAAAGTTTCATAAAATTCCAACGTCAATGATTGGAATAGACCGAAAATAACAGTATAATAACACCATAAGCAACCTAGATCCGCACAACTTCTAATAACGATGACAAAGATACTAGACAAAGCAAAATCAAAAATGGATCGCATACCAGTCAAAATACCGGTGCGCTCATCCAGTGATGTATTACCAAAGCCAGACTGGGCTAAAGTGACCCTTAGCCACAATCCGAAAATACGTGAACTAAAAAAGCTGTTGCGCGAACAGAACCTTGTCACTGTCTGCGAGGAAGCAACCTGTCCTAATATATCAGAGTGCTTTAGTAAAGGCACTGCCACGTTTATGATCATGGGTGACAAATGCACAAGACGCTGCACATTCTGCGATGTTGCACATGGCAGGCCTGACCCCTTAGATCCCAATGAACCAACAAAACTAGCCGATGCCATTGCTAAGCTAAACCTAAAATACGTTGTCATAACATCTGTTGATCGAGATGACCTTCGAGACGGCGGCGCCGCTCACTTTCGTGACTGCATACAATCCATACGACAACGTAGCCCAGAGATTATGATTGAGGTCTTGGTGCCAGATTTTCGTAAACGAATGGACATAGCCATTGAGCGAATCAGCGAAGCATTACCCGATGTTTTTAACCATAATATCGAAACAACGAAATCACTATATCGCCAGGCACGACCTGGTTCATGCTACGATCATTCCTTGTCGCTTCTAAGCACGTTTAAGAAAAAACATCCTCATATCCCCACAAAATCAGGCATTATGGTTGGACTTGGAGAAACAGATAGCGACGTTGTCCAAACACTCAAGGACCTACGTGCGCATCAGGTTGACATGGTCACTATTGGCCAATACCTCGCACCTAGCAAACATCACCTACCAGTGGCTCGCTACCTCAGTCCAAAAGCATTCGATGAGATTGGACAAATCGCCAAAGATATGGGTTTCAACAATGTTGCCAGCGGCTTTATGGTCAGGTCATCATACCATGCAGACTTGCAAGCAGAACAAAACCATCACGAGATAGCGCATGCTGAATATCACTGAAATTGCACACCAATATCCTGAGTATGCGATGGGCATTGCTTTTGCACTGGCTCTTATTGAGTCATTGCCGTTTATTGGCAGCTTGATTCCAGGTATGCTCACCATGCCAGCCATTGGATGGTTGATGGCACAACACAAGATACCACCTTTTTTAACTTTTATCTTAATCATTATTGGCGCAATGATTGGTGACTACATTGGTTACTATCTTGGTTTTTTATGTCGACGCACCGCCTATGAGCGAGCGGAAAGTTACCACAAGACTCACTGGCTTGAAGCCGGAAAATCGTTTGTCAAAAAGTACGGAGCACTGAGTATCGTCATTGGGCGATTTATTGGCCCCTTTCGGAGTTCTATACCCTTATTCGCTGGTATATTCAGTATGCATATTATCCCATTCTCGCTCGCTGCTCTACCGTCAGTACTTCTCTGGGCAGTCATCCACCTTGCACCAGGGGCAATGGTTGTTTGGGTTAACTTTGACATACTTAAGCATACACATTTTCTCATAAACAGTGGGCTGATGTTTGTGACCATACTTTTGGTGTGCGCAACGGCAATTGCAAAATCCATACTCAAATTGCCATCGTTATCCTACACACTGAATAAGTTATGTGGAAAGAATCATATCCATAGAGAAAATGCAAAAACCAGAGTATTTCAGACACTTTGTGTCTTATCAGCCTGTATTTGCAACAGTTTACTCATTCAGCGCGGGGGCTATCACGACATAAACATCAGAATATATCAATTCTTTAGTCAACAGAGCAGCTTGATGATCCAGATTTCACTGCTACAGAATGCACTCTGCTATATTCCACTCACGTTAGTATTAACATGTCTGATCAGCAGTTATCTTATATATACTCAGAAAACAAGACAAGCTGCTGCATTCAGTATCAGCGTGGGCACAACATTCATCATCTGCTTTCTCATTAAATACACCATCAACCACCCTAGACCAGAGCACATAGCAGCCTTTCTTGGCAACCAATCACTGCCAAGTGGGCACACATCATTGGCAACTGCATTTTTACTGACCGCTCTCCATCAAGGTAAAAAAAGCACAGCCAGTCATATGATAACCTACCTTTTTATTATCATCACCATGACGACAAGAGTCTTAATTGGCGCCCACTGGTTCAGCGATGTAGTGTTCGGCTGGATGATTGGCTATCTTGGATTTCTAATCGGCCAAATCATAATCAATCGGCTACACATCGCAACAATACAGGACGTTGCAAACAAGTATCTAGGGTTAACTGCTACAGTGACCAATGCGGGTGGCATTGTTAGCCATTCGAGCATCATTACAAGTTACTGTATGATAGCATGGCTACTTGCATACATGACGAACAAATTGTCCATTGTCCCCTATCTATTGACACCATAAGCCACGACAGATGACCAATCAATTATACAGAATCATAGGTAAAACCAGTGAAGAAATACTTCAGAAAGCCAAGGAATCACAACGTGATGAAAACGAAAGGCATAGACCGGACCTTGGTATAAGCGAACACCACATAAGCTTTGTTTATCGTGAAGGAGACGACATCAATAGCATCCTAGAAAGCAAAATAGAAAACAACATAAACACACAGGCAAGCATCAGACAACACAAAGGAAAAATATGCTATCTATTCACAGGTCAAGGAAGTCAATATCCTGGCATGGCAGAAACGCTATATAACAGCCATCCGTACATCCAAAATACACTCAACAGGTATGCCAAGATCCTCAGTGGATTTAATAGCCAAAACTACCTAGCAGGCTTAGTCGATCATGATGAAAAAATCCATCAAACCCAATTCACGCAACCAGCCATTGTCATGCTACAGATGGCACTGACCAGATTATGGAACAACACTGGCATGTCAGCAGATTTCTTTATAGGCCATAGTGTTGGTGAACTTTCTGCATGTGCGGCCCAAGGAGCCTATACAGAGCAAACAACACTGGAGCTGGTTGCAAAGCGTGCCGAACTGATGCAAAAAACGCCGGTAGACGGGTCAATGATTGCGGTTGCCACAGATCGAGATACACTAGACGATATCACCAAAACCCTCAAATGCAACATTGACTACGCAGCGTTCAATGGTCCCAAACAGATCGTCATGTCTGGCGAACGTCACAGCATCGAACGCATCAAGAATCACTGTAGCGCACACGGGATTAGAGCAAAGATTCTGACAGTATCACATCCTTTCCACTCTCGGCTAATGTCGCCAATGATCAAAGAGTTCTCAGAGTTTTGCGAATCACACCTCGTCAATAGCACAAAATCAAAACGTGGCAAACTGATCAGCAACCTCTCGGGTGATATTTTATATAAAACCCAAACAGCAAATTACTGGTGCGACCATATCTTAAAGCCGGTACATTTTGTACAATCCATACAAAACGCCTACCAACACGGAGCAAGAATCTTTGTGGAGATTGGTCCCGATGCAGTGCTCAGTCAACTAACCAAAAAGATACTATCAGGGAAGGAAGACACCTTAATAGTGAGCAGTTTAAAGAAAGGCCGATGCGCAAAAGATACGATTATTGAAGCAGCATCAATGCTTGAGAGTTCTGGACAAACTATCGACTGGAATACCATTTCAGCTTTATTAGCGGCACATTACGATAGTGAGTAGCACAAAACAAATTAACGCGATAGCTGTCAAGACTTATATAGGTCTCAAAGGTTCTGATGGTTACAAAAGCAGTTAAGCCTGCTTTGCAACTCGCTCAAAATCAACCAGCTGAACATAAGCCATAGGAGCAGCATCACCCACACGGTTTCCACACTTCAAAATACGAAGATATCCACCTGGACGGCTCTTATATTTTGGTGCATAGACATTGAAAAGCTTCTCAATCGCCTCTTTGTTACCAAGCTTTGCGATAAGGTATCGTCTAGTGGCAACATCATTAGCAGACTTTGCTTTCGTGATCAATGGCTCAAGTACGCGTCGTAACTCTTTTGCCTTTGCTAGAGTCGTACGTATTTGCTCCTCCATAAGCAGGGAGATACACATATTCCTGAACATAGCCTCACAATGACTTGTTGGGCGGCTAAAACGTTTACGACCATTTTTATGATTCATGATTAATCTCCGGACTCAGTTTTACGTTTGATATGATCTAGCGGAGATACCCATTCTGGAATGTGCATCCCTAGCGTAAGACCAAGCTCAGCCAAGACAGCCTTAATTTCGTTCATACTCTTACGACCAAGATTTGGGGTTCTCAGGAGATCATACTCATTACACTGCACAAGCTCACCGATGTAGCGAATATTCTCCGACTTTAAGCAGTTTGCCGCACGCACAGTGAGCTCAAGCTCATCTACCAAACGAGAATACACAGGGTCAACATTGTCTAAATACCCAGAAACATCCTCAGACTTCCTTTCATGAATATTTGCAAAGCTTGAAAGCTGATGCTGCATAATAGTTGCAACACGACGTATAGCCTGATCCGGCGTGATAGTGCCATTAGTACGGACACGCAGAATCAGCTTATCAAGATCAGTTCTATTGCCTACCCGCGCGTTTTCAACATGATACACAACACGCTCAATAGGACTAAAGCTGGCGTCAAGGTATAGAGCGTTAACCTCATTACCATAAACCTCATGCTCTGCCAAAGAAGTTGCCTTCTCATAACCGCGCCCAAGTGCAGCTAACATCTGGATATTAATCGACACATCACCTGTAATTTCGCAAATCATATGGTCTGGGTTCACCACTTTTGCATCATTGGCAAGTGTAATATCTGCAGCAGTGACAATTTTTGGACCCTTCACATTCAGTGAAAGATCTGTCACGCCATTATGATTAGATTGAATCACAACACCTTTCAGGTTGAGCAAAACAGTTTGAACGTCTTGCACAACACCAGGTATGGTTGTGTACTCGTGAGAAACACCTTCTATGGAGACCTTAACAATGGCAGTACCAAGCATCGATGACAACATAATACGTCGAAAGAGGTAACCAAAGAGCTGGCCATAACCACGCTCGAGTGGTGAAAGTTTAAAAACCATTTCGCGATCATTAACTGTTTCAACCTCATACTCTTTTGGTGTCAAGAATTTGGTGTAAACATCCTCCAAGTAGTAATCTTCTGTCGCTTCGTTCACTGTTTTTTCATTTACCGTCATATCATTACCTCTGTTACTATTTAGAATACAGCTCAACTACATGGTTGACTTTGAACAACTCATGTAAGCGATCAAGTGATGGCTCATCTGAGATCGTCACTTTGAACTTGCTAGCGTCCACTGTAAGCCATGTCATATCTTCTTTCTGCTTTGCGATTTCCAGTGCAAACTGCACGATTGCTTTCTGTTGACTTTGCTCCTTAATCTGAACAACATCACCAATCCGGCATTTGTAGGATGGTATATTGAGACGTTTTTCATTTACAACCACATGACCGTGAGAGACCATTTGCCGAGCCTGAGCTCTTGTAGCGGCAAAACCAGCTCGATAGACTAAATTATCGAGCCTTAGCTCTAACGCAGTTAAAAGGTTGTCACCCGTAGATCCTTTAGCACGCGCTGCTGCATCATAAATACGTTTGAACTGCCCCTCTTTAACCCCATAGAGATAACGAACAGTTTGCTTAGATTTCATAAGCTCAGAATATTCACTCTCGCGCATGCGTCTCACACCAGGTGCTTTACCAGGCAGTGTTTTTGACTTGAACTTCTTATCAAGTGGTCTTACCCCACTAAAAGTCTCAAGATCGGTGATATCTGTCGCAGAGCTTAACGATCTTATTTGTTTACCTCTCGGCTTTTTAATTGCAGCCATGTTTTCTCCTATACTCTTTTCTTCTTACGACGTCTTACACCGCCATGTGCAATTGGGGTACGATCCGCAATTGTTAAAACCTTCAGCCCAGAGGAACTAAGCCCACGCACCGCAGAGTCACGACCGCTACCAGGACCCTTAAGGATAACCTTGATCTCAATCATTCCCATATCAGCTACTTTACGACCGACAATCTTGGCAGCTTCTTGTGCTGCATGAGATGTCGCTTTACGACTACCCTTCTGCGTCATGCCACCACTTGCAGCACAAATGGTATGACCATTCATATCAGCCACAGTGATAATTGTGTTATTAAACGTAGAGTTTACAGTTGCCACACCAGTAGATGGGGCAACATTACGGCCTTTTTTTGAACCTCTTGGGGTAGTTTTTCTCATGCAATTATCTCCTCAATCAATTACGCTTGCGACGCTTTCGTGTTTTAGCATTCGTCTTTGTTCGTTGTCCGTTCACAGGTAATCCGCGACGATGACGTATCCCTTTGTAAGAGCCAAGGTCCATCATCTGTTTAATGTTAATCGCTACTTCACGACGAAGCTCACCTTCAACAGTGTGGTGACCAATCTCTTGCCTTATTTTGTCGAGATCAGCTTCTGACAAATCAGATACCCGCTTATCAGTAGGAATACCAGCGCGATCACAAATAGCAAGCGCTGTAGTTTTACCAATACCATAAATTGCGGTTAGACCGACCCATATGTGTTTCTTGTCGGCAATAAATTGCCCAGAAATCGTTACTGACATAATCCTACTTCTCCTAATTAGCCTTGTGCCTGGTTATGACGACGGTTGATACAAAAAATACGTAACCGACCGTGACGCTTAACAAATTTGCAGTCGCTGCAGATTTTTTTTAATGATGCTCTTACTTTCATAGTGTTACCTCAGCGAAGTAGTTTAAGTTTGTTATTTGATGCACCTGCACCACCAGGCATTGCGTTCTGAACGCCTGGCAATAGATATGTCTGTATTTGTGACATCACATCCATGACGCAAACAACAGCAATAAGTAACGAGGTACCACCAAATAAGAGGGGTATGTGCAAAAAACGGATCACGATGTCTGGTAAAATAGACACGAAAGCCAAATAAATACCACCAAAAAAAGTTAGTTTAGTCATAATAGTGTCGATATACTTAGCCGTGAAGTGTCCTGGACGAATGCCTCCGATGAGTGCCCCCTGACGCTTCAAATGTTTAGCAATATCATTGGAGTCATGAAACAAAGCTGTCAGATAGTAAGCGAAAACCATAACCAGTGATACATACAATATCATATATAAGGGTTCACCTGGTTGCACAAAGTAGCGCAATTGTCGTACCAATGTATACCGCTCAGATAGAGCAAAAAAGTCCAGAGCAGAAGCGGGAAAGAAAATCAGCGTTTGCGCAATGATCGGTGGATAAATCCCGACCATATTGATCTTCAATGGGAGCTTTGAGCTGCTTTGCATAGACATCCTAGCCCCTTGCTGACGCTTAGGGTAGGTAAGATGAAGCTGCCGCTGGGCACGCTCCATATAAACGATAAAAACAATGACAGCTACCATCAGTAGAAACACAAAGGCAATAACAGCAAAAGATGTTTGACCTTGACGGGCTTGTGACATGAGCTTACCAAACGCTTCGGGAAACCGGGATACAATACCGGAAAAGATAAGTATGGAGATTCCATTTCCTATTCCGTAGCGAGTAATCTGATCACCCAACCACATCATGAACATCGTCCCAGTGGTAAGAGAAATCACTGTCAAGAAGTAAAACTCGTAGATGGGTAGGATCACCATGCTGTTTGCAGCAATCATTTTACTAATACCGAAACCTTGAACTAGAGATATAACTAATGTGAGTTGGCGAGTGTACTGGTTGATTTTCTGCCTTCCGGCTTCACCGCCATGCTTTCGCATCTCCTCCAGAGAAGGAATTGAGTAGCTGAGAAACTGCATACAAATAGAGGAGGATATATAAGGCATAATTCCAAGTGAAAGCAGACTCATATTGGAAAGCGCACCACCTGTGAACATATCAAAGTAGCCAAGGATTGCGTTATTACGATTGTCTTGAAATAGCTGACTGAGCTGATCCAGATCAATTCCGGGTAGCGGTATATGCGCACCAACACGAAACACAACCACAGCAAAAAGTACAAACAGTATACGATACTGAAGCTCTTGCATCTGATTTGTTTTCTTGTTTCGGTAATTCGCCATATCAGTAACCTAGTTTACGCGCACTCACCGCCAGCAGCAGCAATGGCCTTCTTAACGCCAGCTGTTGCAGGCACGTCAAGCTTCACAGCTTTTTTAATCTCTCCAGACAAGAAGACTTTCACTGTGCGTGTGTCTGCTTTTAAGAGCTTGTGTTCACGAAGATAGTTCATATCAACAGTAATATCTTTATTCGCATCACGAGTTACAACGGCATTAATCTCAGACAATCTAATCTCAATATGCGACGCAGCACGAGCACATGAAAACCCAACTTTAGGTAGACGACGCTGAATAGGCATCTGGCCACCCTCAAATGTTGCAGGAACTGAAGATCCAGAACGAGACTTGTAACCTTTGTGACCACGACCACATGTCTTACCACGTGTATGACCACGACCCAAACGACGCGATGGCTTGCGAGAGTCATTATTTGGCTTTAATGTATTAAGTTCCATACTATACCTCTTCTACTTTTACCAGAAAATGAACTTTTCTGACCATGCCAATAGTTGCGGGCGTCTTTTCAATGACGCGCGAAGATTGCAGTTTTCTTAGGCCGAGTGCAACCACACACTCACGTTGCTTCGGATTACATCCTATCGGACTTTTCACAAGAGTAACTCGCATCTGATCTTTCGTTGTTGTCATAATCTAGTCCCTTGTTTCGGCTACTAATTGTACGCCACGTTTCTTTGCAACTGCTGCAGGAACAAACATTTCTCGCAGGCTTTTAATAGTAGCATACGCTACGTTCTGCGCGGTTGAAGAGCCAAGGATTTTACCGAGAACATTCTCAACACCTGCAACCTTGAATACCTGGCGCATCGCACCACCTGCAATGATTCCGGTACCTTTCGGCGCAGGGCGGATAAGCACTTTAGTTGCACCGTATTTTGTTGTCATAGTATGTTGTACGGTCTTATCATCAGTGATATGAATGGATGTCATATCTTGTCGAGCTTGCTTTTGGGCTTTTTGGTAGGCAACAGAAACTTCCATACCATGAGCAATACCGATACCCACCTGGCCTTCGCCATCTCCGACAACAACCGTTGCGGAAAAACGGAATATACGTCCACCACGCACCACTTTAGCAGTACGACGTAGGCTCACCAATTCAGAAAGTAGTTCGTATGAAGGGTCATCCTGGTTTTTATTTGCTGTCTGGTTCATCATCATTTCCTATATTTTAAGACCTTTTTCTCTCATTCCGTCAACAAATGCAGCAACCCTTCCGTGATAGAGTAGACCAGAGCGATTGAATGCAACATCAGTAACTTTGTGCTTTTTAAGCAAATCAGCGATTTCAGAGCCAAGCAGCTTTGCAGCATCACAGTTACCAGAACCAACCTTCTTCAATTTTGTAGAAAGTTGTTGTGATTTTGTTGACAAGCCACCAATGATTATACCTGAAGGTGAAACCAACTGCGCATAAAAATGATTATTAGATCTACGAACGATCACAGAGTGCTTACCCTGAGCCATAATCGCAGCACGCGTTTTATTTTTTGCACGAATAGACATTACTTCTTCTTAACCTCTTTGAGTTTGAGTGAAACACCAACTTTTCGAACACCTTTTCCTTTGTAGGCGTCTGGAACACGAAGTGCAATCATCTTAGCCGCGACTTGCCCAACAAGCTGTTTATCGACTGAAGTAAGTGTAATATTGACATCTTTTTCAATATTGACATCAACCAGATCAGGGAGTTCAAAGTTGTCTGGGTGACTTTTACCAAGGGTAAAAACCACTTTGCGACCCTGCAATTTAGCACGATAACCAACACCAACAAGCTGTAATTCAACCTTAAAGCCGTCTGTAACGCCAGTAATCATATTTGCAAGAAGCGCTCTTGTCGTACCAGCCATAGCCCAGTTAGATTGACCGAACTTTTCTGACGGACGAAATGAAACTCCTTGCTCGTTCTGCACCAACTCGACGGAAGGATGTAATGGCTGTGTTAACTTCTTAGCACCATTTGATACACTTAACACTTGGTTTTCACAGGAAAATGTAACTTGACTAGGGATTACAATATTTTTCTTAGCAACACGAGACATACTACAAGACCTCCCCTACGACTTCGCCACCCAACTTCGTTTTCTTGTCAGCATGCAGGGCTCGAAGCTCTCTGTCAGACATAAGACCATTAGAAGTTGAAATAATACGTATACCAAGACCGTTGCAAACAGGCTCCATATCATCAAATGCAGCATAAACAGGCAAGCTTGGCTTACTCACACGGCTGATTTTATGGATTACTGATTGTCCATCATGATATTTCAGCTGTATCTTTAGTTGAGGTTTCCCATCCATCTCAACTGTTTCATATCCGTTGATAAAACCCTCACGTGCAAGAACATCAAGAATAGTAGCCTTGTAGTTGGTTTTAGGACACAACACAAAAGGCTTTAAACGCTGCTGGGCATTACGCACCCTCGTAAACATATCAGCTATTGGATCTTGCATACTCATAATAATTCTCCAAATTTACCAGCTTGACTTCACAACGCCAGGCAGATACGCCTGCGTGAAGAACTTTCTAACACAAAGACGGCATAGAGCAAAACGACGCATATAACCATGGATCCTTCCACATTGAGGACAACGGTTAGTTTGGCGTGACTTACTTTCATTCAATGGACGCTTTTGCAGGGCAAATGCCGCCTCCATCTTCTGCTCTGCCGTAACTGATGTATCTGAACTACTAATGATCTTCTTAAGTTCAGCACGACGAGACTGACGCTCAACATTGGTATTCAACTTCGTTAACCGAAGATCTTTTTGGATTTTTGCCTGTCTAGCCATTACACAGCCTCTTTGTTTGTAAGTTTATCTCGAAAAGGCATGTGCATTTTCGACAGCAGCAGATAGGCCTCATAAGCGTTTTTTGCAGAAATAGATATCGCGATATCGAGACCACGGATTTTATCGATCTTATCGTATCGAATCTCACTAAAAACAATTTGCTCCTTCACACCAATATTGAAATTCCCCTGCTTATCAAATGACTTCACACTATATCCCTTGAAATCACGCATCTTAGGACAAACAATCGATATGTAGTTTTCAAGAAAGTCATACATACGTTCACGACGAAGCGTAACCTTACAACCAATTGGCCAACCTTCGCGAATCTTAAAACCAGCCTCAGAGGCTTTGGTTAGCGTAACAATAGGCTTACGTGCAGATATCTCAGACATATCCCTAACGGCATGCTCAAGTAACTTTTTGTCATCTTTTGCTTGGCCAACACCCATGTTTAAGGTGATCTTAACAAGCTTTGGCATAGACATAACAGAACGTTTCTCACCGAGCTCTTTACGAAGCTCTGGCAGAATTGTGTTGCAATAATAATCTCTTAACCCCATGTTACTTACCAACCTCTTTTTTTGTGCGCTTATTATACCGGATTTTTGATTGATCCGATAGTATCTTAAAGCCGATTTTTACGGCTTTTTTCTCTTTGTCATCATAGTATGCAAGATTAGACACATGAATCGGCGCTTCAATCTTTTTTAATGCACCCTCTGTACCTTGCTGCTGATTACGTTTGACATAGTGAGTAACCATGTTTAAACCCTGTACAACCGCATAGTTTCCATCTAACTTAGTCACAAGACCAGTCTTTCCTTTCTCTTTACCAGCAATCAAGATGACCGTGTCATCTTTTTGAATTTTACTTGTTGCCATTACAGTCTCCTAACCTACAGCACTTCGGGTGCTAATGAAATAATGCGCATGTAGACATCGCGAAGCTCACGACTTACAGGCCCAAATACACGGGTACCAAGTGGCTGCTTTTGTGCATTGAGAATAACAACACTGTTGTTATCAAAAGAAATCCTCGCATCGTCTTTCCTGTTGATCTTACTCTTCGTCCGAACAACTACTGCAAACATAACCTCACCCTTAGTAACCTTACTTCTAGGCAAGCATTCCTTAACTGTGACACGTATCACATCCCCTATTCTAGCATAGCGACGCTTAGATCCCCCTAGAACTTTAATGCAGACCACACGTTTAGCACCTGAGTTATCAGCAACTGTAAGTGAAGTTCCTTCCTGAATCATGACTACTCCTTATTCCTTGCCGCTTGTTGTTTGTTTTTTAATAACTCGGTGCAGCAACCAACATTTTTGCTTTGATATAGGCCGTGATGAAACCACCTCAACCTCATCACCAACTACAGCCACACAGTCCTCATCATGTACATGAATCTTTGTTGTTGTAGTAACATATTTACCAAGCATATTCTTCTTTTTATTGACCACAGCTACAACCAATGATTTTGGTGTCACGCTTTTAACAAGACCAATTACTGTATTTACATTATCACCCATCTAATCTGCCCTCTCCTCAAGCATTGTCTTGATCATCGCAATCTCACGCTTGAGCTTTCTAAACATGTGCGTTTTGACCTTGTTACCTAACTTTAGCTGAAAACGTAAATCAAGAAGCTGCTTTCTATTTTCTATTACCTTAGCCTCAAGATCGGCTACAGTTTTATCTCTCAACTCTTTCATTATACACTCACCTTATCACTTGATATAAATTTGATCTTGAAGGGCATTTTTCCACCAGCTGAGCGTATAGCTTCTCTGGCAACAGATTCTGGCACACCTGCTATCTCAAAGATAACCGTACCTGGCTTAACAAGAAATACATAATACTCAACATTACCCTTACCCTTACCTTGACGAACCTCAAGCGGCTTGCTAGTAATCGGCTTATCTGGAAATACTCGAATCCAAACCTTACCCTGACGCTTCAATGAACGACTAATAACACGCCTTGCAGCCTCAATTTGACGACCCGTCAGACGAGAAGCTTCTTGCGCTTGCATACCAAAATCGCCAAAGCATACATGTGGATTCTTAGCACGACCAAGAATCTTACCACTATTACCTTTAAAGTCCTTCCGATATTTTCTATTTTTTGGCTGCAACATGGCTACACCTCTTCTTTACGCTTGTTCACGATAGTAACATCGTCACGATAGATCCAAACCTTCACACCAATAATGCCATAGGTAGTAGAAGCAATCGCATGATTATAATCAATATTGGCCTTGAATGTGTGCAATGGAAGTCGACCTTCGTGATACTTCTCGCTTCTTGCAATCTCAGCGCCGTTCAAACGACCACTGACCATAATTTTAACACCCTTTGCACCAGCTCTCATCGTTGATTGAACAGCACGCTTCATTGCCTTACGAAAAGCAACACGCCGTTCCAGCTGAGAGGCAACGCCTTCAGATACAATCTTCGCTGATAAGTCAGGCTTCTTTTCTTCCTCNATAGTCAGGTGAACNGGGCGTTTNATTAANGCAGAAACACCATACTTTGCTTTATCNACATCAGATCCNTTNTTACCGATAATAACACCNGGNCGAGCACAGATCACTCGAATCTGTATACTCTGCGCAGAGCGCTGGATGTTAATATCACGTATACCAGCATTGTGNTAANTNGTCTGCAAGTAATTNCGCATACGGAAGTCTTCTTGAATGAAAATTCTATATTTATCAGGACGNGCATACCAGGCCGATGACGATGATCGATTAATGCCTTGTCGTAATGCGATTGGGCTTTGTTTCTGTCCCATGGATTAGTCTCCTGTCTCTTTGTCTGTAATAGGCTGGCCTGCAACACCCACAACTACTGTGAGGTGACATGAAGGTTTTAGTATCCGATCACCACGACCCCGTGCTCGTGGCATCATCCGCTTCATAACAGGACCTTGATCCACGAACACACGAACAATAGAGAGTTCGTCAATGTCCATATCATGGTTGTTCTCAGCGTTAGCAATTGCTGAAAGAAGTGCTTTCAGAAAAAGCTTTGACGCCTTTTTAGTAGAATGTTCCAAAAGGTCAATCGCTTTTGCTACATGCATACCGCGAATTTGGTCTGCTACAAGCCGGGCCTTCAATGTTGAAGTCCTAACTGATTTTAATACAGATCTAGTTTGCATAGTTTCTTACCTCTTATGATTTGCGGTCGCCAGCGTGCTGTTTAAATAAACGAGTCAGCGCATACATACCAAACTTATGCCCCACCATCTCAGTTTGAACAAAAACTGGAACATAGTTTCTTCCATTATGAACAAGAAACTTCATACCGACAAAATCGGGGATGATTGTACAGTTACGGTCACGCGTTTTAATTGGTGCTTGACTACCTGCGTCCTGAGCTTTCAGGACTTTTTGAAGTAAGCGACCTGAAACGTGAGGTCCTTTTTTAAGTGATCTAGGCATGTCTATCTCCTTTTCTTCTTGGACCGCCGACGCACAATCATATGATCAGTACGCTTACAAGAACGTGTTTTCTTTCCCTTGGTTTGTAAACCAGTTGGGGAACATGGGTGTCGACCTCCTGAGGTACGACCTTCACCACCACCATGTGGGTGATCAATTGGGTTCATCGCAACACCTCGAACTGTTGGCCTTATGCCAAGATGACGAGAAACACCAGCTTTACCGCGCTTGATAAGATTATGTTTCGGATTGGAAACAACACCAAGCGTTGCACGACAGTCAAGCAGAACCTTACGCACCTCACCAGATCTTAATCGCAGGACTGCATGAGCACCATCTTTAGCAACAAGCGTAACTGAAGTACCAGCAGATCTAGCGATCTGAGCACCCTTACCAGGCTTCATTTCAACCGCGTGGATAACACTACCCTGCGGAACTGACCGAAGCGCCATACAGTTTCCTTTGTCTATCGGTGCAGAATCACCGGACATTATGGAATCTCCAGGCAACGTACCATCCGGAGCCAATATATAAGCCCAGTCACCATCGGCATAAGACAATAACGCTAAGTGAGCAGTTCGAAACGGACAATATTCAATGCGAGCTACTTTAGCTGGCACACCATCTTTGATGCGTTTGAAATCGACTGTACGGTAGAGCTTACGTTTGCCAAGAGGTCCACTTTTGTGCCTCGTAGTCACACGGCCATTATTGTTACGGCCAAAAGCACTTTGATGCGTACTATCTATTAACTTAGACATTGGACGACCACGATATAGGTGATCATGTATAACAGAGACTTTCCCGCGCTGTCCTGGCGATGTTGGCTTGTGTTTTTTGATAAAAGTTGCCACGGTTACACCTCTGAGATTTTCTGGTTAATATCGATGGAAACAGCATCTGAGAACCGTACCAAGGCTTTTTTGTAACGCTGAACTGTTTTTGTACCACGCATGTTACGCTTTGCAACTGGCTTGTAAACCATCGTCTTCACAGAAAGCGGCGCGGCACCATACAAAAAATTACAGGCATCGCGGATTTGCAATTTAGTTGCATCAATCCTGACCTTAAACACATGAATATTTGACTCCGAGGCCTTCATCGTTTTCTCTGTAACATGAGGTTCAATTAGCGTGCATAGCAGCTGTTCATTTTTTATTGAAGTCATACCAAATTCTCCGTTACTTGATCTAATGCTTTTTGGCTTATAATAACACAAGGTGCTTGATAGAGCGTCACTGGATCCAACTCGCTTGGTGTCACACAGTAAACATTAGGAATATTTCTCGTAGCCAAGAACAACGACTTAGAAATGTCCTCAGACACAAAGAGCGCTTTATCAACACCAAACTGATTCATCAATTCGCAGAAGGCTTTGGTTTTATGTGTCTTAAGCTCAAGGGAATCAACTACTTTAAGAGTATCTCGCTTAGCGTGTTCAGAAAGAATACACTTCATTCCAAGCCGATAGACCTTTTTGTTCAACTTTTTACCATCTGAATAATCGTATGGCGTTTTTGCAAATGTGTGGCCACCACCAACCCAAATTGGACTGGAACGAGTTCCGGCTCGCGCACGACCAGTTCCTTTTTGACGCCACGGTTTTTTACCACCACCACGGACCATCGTACGATTCTTAGTAGCCCTACTACCCTGTCGAGCACGCGTTAGAAATGTTGTAATGACCTGGTGAACAAGTCCTTCGTTTTGCTCTACACCAAATACAGCATCATTAAGGCTGACATCGCCAACAGTTTTTGTCTTTCCATCTAGGAATGATTGTACTTTTGTTTTCATACCAACTCCTAACTTTTAGCCTTAGCTTTCACTTGTTCACGAACGTAAACAACTGAACCTTCGTAACCTGGGACAGATCCCTTTACAATTAATAGACCTTCCTCTTGGTCGATTCGCAACACAGTCAGCCCCTTCATCGTACGCCTTACACCACCAAGACGACCTGCCATTTTCTTACCCTTGATGACGCGGCCAGGATCTTGACATTGCCCAATCGATCCGGGTGCCCTATGCGATAAGGAGTTACCGTGTGTGGCACGCTGCATACCAAAGTTCCATCGCTTAACACAACCGGCAAATCCCTTACCGAGAGATGTACCAGTTACCGACACAGTACAATCCACATTGAGAAGCTCTACGCCGAGAGGACTCCCGACTTGATGTTGCTCGACAGCATCATTTGAAAAAGGAAACTCTTTAATACACTTCTGTGGGGCTATGTTGAGCTTTTCAAACATACCCTTCTTCTGTTTACCAGAGGACTTAACTTTTTCATTAGGCACACTAGCCAACTGCAATGCGCTGTATCCGTGCTTCTCAGAGGTCTTCTGCTCAGTCACGTAATTAGGAAATACCTTGATAATGGTAACCTGATCAACACCACCAGCTGCATTGCCAAGTCGACTTGTGCCGCACTTAATTCCAATCAATCCTGACATACTAATCATCTCCGTGTTCAATACTTATTTGAATATCGATACCAGAGGCTAAGTTTAACTTCATCAATGCATCGATAGTTGCAGCATCTGGTTGCAAAATGTAGAGAACACGAGAATGCGTACGAATCTCAATCTGATCTCGCGCATCTTTGTTCACATGTGGAGATTTTAAGTAAGTGAACTTTTCGATCCGTGTCGGTAATGGAATAGGACCACAAACCTGAGCACCGGCACGCTTTACCGTATCGACAATTTTCCTGATCGATTCGTCCATCAAGCGATGATCGTATGCTTTCAATCGGATTTGTATTTTCTCTTTTTTTTGAACTTGAACAGCCTTCATAACACCTACCTTAATTGCTTTCCGTTTTCACACGGCCCTTGATAATCATATCAGCGATCTGCTGAGGAACTTCGTTATACTTATTGAACTCCATCGTCGATGAGGCCCGACCTTGACTCATAGAACGCAAATCAGTCGTATAGCCAAACATCTCAGCTAAAGGCACCTCTGCAGTCACCACTTTGCCGTTAGGACTATCTTCCATACCAAGTATGACGCCGCGACGTCTGTTTAAATCACCTACAACATCACCCATATAATCCTCAGGGGTAACAGCTTCAACCTTCATCACTGGCTCAAGAATAACAGGATTTGCCTTAACAGCCCCGGCCTTCAGAGACATAGAACCGGCAATTTTAAATGCCATCTCACTCGAATCCACATCATGATATGAACCATCGTACAATGTCACTTTAATATCTTCTAAGGGATATCCCGCAATAACACCATTTTGCATCTGCTCTCTGATACCCTTCTCAACAGCAGGTATGTACTCCTTCGGAATGACACCCCCGACAATATTATTGACAAACTCAAAACCACCACCTTGATCAATCGGCTCTATCCTCACATAGACATGACCATACTGGCCTCGCCCACCCGACTGACGAACGTACTTCTGTTCTTGGTCAACTGATCCACGAATTGTTTCGCGATAAGCCACTTGAGGCTTGCCTACATTGGCCTCGACACTAAATTCGCGCTTCAGTCGATCAACCATAATATCAAGGTGAAGCTCGCCCATACCATGGATGACTGTTTGCCCAGTCTCATGGTCAGTACTTACTTGGAAGGAAGGGTCCTCATTTGTCAACTTGGATAGCGCAAGCGCCATTTTTTCCTGGTCACCTTTTGTTTTAGGCTCAACGGCAATTGAAATCACAGGATCTGGAATTACGATTTTCTCTAGGATAATCGGGTTAGCACTATCACATAGCGTATCACCGGTAGAAACCTGCTTCAAACCAACAGCAGCAGCAATATCCCCACACTGGATTTCTTTAATCTCTTTACGACTATTCGAATGCATCTGGACAATACGCCCGATACGTTCCTTTTTCTGCTTGAGAGAATTATAAACTGAGTCACCTGTCTTGAGTGAGCCAGAATAGACCCTTATAAATGTTAGGTTACCTACAAAGGGGTCAGTCGCAATCTTAAATGCAAGCGCACTGAAAGGGGCATCAGCACTAGCTGGCCGTGTTTGATCAGCATACTCATCAGCACCCTGAATCGCAGGAACATCAACTGGAGACGGAAGATAATTGATCACACCATCAAGAACACACTGGACACCTTTATTTTTGAAAGCTGAACCACAAAACATAGGAATAATCTTAATATCAATTGTAAGTCGACGAATACCCTCAATAATCTGCGCCTCGGAAAGCTCACCTTGCTCCAGATAATGCTCCATCAACTCATCAGTAGCTTCAGCAGCCGTTTCTACCAATAAATCATGATATTTCTTTGCATCATCAAGATAATCTGCAGGTATATCATGGTACTCATGGGTGACACCCATATTATCTTTATCCCAATAGATTGCCTTCATTTTTATCAAGTCAATAATACCACTGAAGTCCTCTTCTTTACCGATCGGCAATTGTAGCGGAACCGGGCGAGCATTTAGCCTTTCCTTAACTTGATCGACAACGCGATAAAAATTCGCACCCGCTCTGTCCATTTTGTTCACAAAACCAACCCTGGGTACGGAATAACGGTTTGCTTGCCGCCAAACTGTCTCACTTTGCGGCTCAACACCGCCAACGGAACAAAGCACAAATACCGCACCATCAAGCACACGCAATGACCGCTCAACTTCAATCGTAAAGTCAACGTGACCGGGCGTGTCGATAATATTAATGTGGTGTTTCTTGAACTGCTTGTCCATACCAGACCAATTGATGGTTGTTGCAGCCGAGGTTATCGTTATGCCCCTTTCCTGCTCTTGCTCCATCCAATCCATCACCGCATTACCGTCGTGGACCTCACCAATCTTGTGAGTAATACCAGAATAAAGCAGGATACGCTCAGTCGTGGTTGTTTTTCCCGCGTCAACGTGAGCAGATATTCCAATGTTACGGTAAAGCTTTAAATCAGACACAGCACTATCTCCTTATGCCAGAGTAGACAGCATTTGCACGCGCCATCTTCAGTAGATTTTCTTTATCAACAAGCGTCTTAGCCTGCCCTTTGATGATATCTTGTATTTCAGCTGCCAAAGCAGATGCCATCGACTTCATTTGCTTTATTCGTGTTCTTGCATTCTTAACGATAGTTCGTATTGCCAGCGTGGTACGGCGACCCTGCTTGACAACAACAGGAACCTGTATATTAGCACCACCAATACGTTTACTGATAAGCTCGAGCTCAGGGCCAGCCCTCTCAAGGACATCATCAAAAATGACAATAATAGCCTGCTTTCTATCCATCTCATTGAGATTGAACTCTAACTGTTCATCCACTTCTTGCTTGGCACTTGCAAACTTATCATAACGACCTGCACTACGATCTCCGCGATCACCACGATCACCACGATCAGACGATTGCTTTGGCTGCTTTCGATAGATACCACCCTTGACCTGACTGTCAAATACAGCCTCAAGCGATTCACGGACAATTTTACAAGCTTTTTGATATTTACCGTCTTTAGTCATCAGGCGATTCATCATCTCGACTTCAACACTGTTGAAATACTGATCAGGCTTTTTCTCTCGGGCTAAAACTGCGGTCTTACGTCTTGGCATAATACATTTCCTCTTTACTTGTCGCCTTTCGGTCTCTTCTCACCATACTTGGACCGAGCTTGACGACGACCGGACATACCGGATGTATCTAGCTGACCACGGACAATCGTATAACGGACACCCGGCAAGTCTTTAACACGTCCACCACGCACAAGAACCACAGAGTGCTCTTGCAGATTGTGCCCTATACCAGGAATATAACATGTTACTTCGAAGCCACTAGTGAGTCGCACCCTGGCAACCTTACGTAACGCAGAGTTCGGCTTTTTCGGCGTAGTAGTGTACACACGAACACAGACACCGCGACGTTGCGGGCTATTCTTGAGTGCAGGAACTGCACATTTTTTCCGTCGTGCCAAACGTGGCTTTCGACTTAGCTGACTTATAGTAGGCATAATTGACCCTTTCGAATGATGTTCTTCAGTACTAATAACAAACGTGAACAATATTTTACTGTTCTGACAATCATTTGTCAATATAAAGTCCGCCCTATTTCACAAACAAAAAGCACGTAATCCGCACAGACTAGGCGCAACACCACGTTGCGCCGTTTTGATTGCACGACAGACCACACAAAGATACCCAGTGACTCTATTAAAGACACCTAGTCCTCAACAATGCTGGTCATTCAACCAGCAGCAACATCGTCAGATTGATCATCAGTAAACGCATCAAACTGGGACACATCAGATGCATCGTCTTTAGTAGACTTAAAGCCAGTACCAGCCGGGATAAGACGCCCGACCAACACATTTTCTTTTAGCCCAGTTAAATGGTCTTTAGAACCATTAATTGACGCCTCGGTGAGTACGCGTGTCGTCTCCTGGAACGACGCCGCAGAGATAAATGACTCTGTGGACAAGGAAGATTTCGTGATACCTTGAAGAATAGCTTCCACCACAGGCATTTCAGCATCTGGGTTTTTCTGGACCGCAGCAGCAATATCATCCCTGAGTGTCGATTTCTCAACCATCTCATCAGCAAGATAACTTAGAGCACCGGGCTTTGTGACCAATACCTTTCTAAGCATCTGTCTGATGATAATCTCAATATGCTTATCATTGATGGCTACGCCTTGAAGACGGTATACATCTTGAACTTCATTGATAATATATCGCGCCAGTTCAATGACACCCTTCAAGCGAAGTATTGCATGCGGATCATCTTGACCATCCACAACAACCTCACCACGCTCTACACTCTCACCCTCAAACACAGTGATACTGCGCCATTTTGGAATAAGCTCTTCATAACGCTCCCCGTCATTACCCGTAATGGTAAGACGCTTCTTATCCTTAGTCTCCTTGCCCATGCTGACAACACCACTGATTTCAGCAAGTATTGCAGCATCCTTTGGTTTCCTGGCTTCAAAAATATCTGAAACACGCGGCAAACCACCTGTAATATCTGTCGTTTTATACCCTTCCTTAGGTATACGAGCAATAACATCACCAACGCCAACTGAGTGTCCTTGATCTAGATTCACAATCGACCCAGCAGATAAGAAGTAGTTAGCTGGCACATTCGTTCCAGGATGGAAGACTGAGTTACCAGAACCATCAATCAATCGAACCATTGCTCGAGCATCTTTGGAAGACGTTTGATCCTGCAATACAGTGATTGTCGATAAACCTGTAAGCTCATCCGTCTGCCGAGTAATGGTAACACCCTCAATAAAGTCAACAAAGTCAACCTTACCTGAAACCTCTGCTATGATCGGATGCGTGTAAGGATCCCACTCAGCAACCGTTGCACCTGATTGGACAGCTTCTCCGTCCTTGACCTTGAGTGTTGTACCGTAAGGCACTTTGTAACGCTCACATTCTCGGCCTTGAGAATCAAGCAACGCCAATACACCCGAACGAGAGATGGCAATCAACTCATTAGTCTCATGATGTGTAATCGTCTTCATATCATGTAAACGCACAGATCCGGCAGAGCGAACCTGTATGCTATTTTCCGCAGTCGCACGTGAAGCCGCACCGCCAATATGGAATGTACGCATTGACAGCTGAGTACCTGGCTCCCCGATTGACTGCGCAGCAATGACACCAACAGCTTCACCGACGTTGACCATACAGCCTCTAGCTAAATCGCGCCCATAACACATTGAACATATACCCGTCTTCATCTCACAGAGAATTGGCGAACGAACGAACACTCGATCAATACCGTGGTACTCTAAGAGTGTGATTTCCTCATCGCCTAAAAGGGTATTTCGTGCCAATAAAACCTCATCATCAACGAGAATATCTTTTGACAACACACGACCCATCACACGCTCGCGAAGTCCTTCAACAACTTCACCACCCTGAATGTGCGGTAGCATCTCAATACCCTGCTCGGTACCACAGTCTTGGCCAACAATTACTACATCTTGGGCCACATCAACCAGGCGACGTGTCAAATAACCAGAGCTTGCTGTTTTCAGCGCTGTATCGGCAAGACCTTTACGTGCACCGTGAGTCGATGTGAAGTATTGCATCACATTGAGACCCTCTTTGAAGTTGGAGGTCACCGCAGTCTCGATGAAACTACCATCAGGTCGCGTCATCAATCCACGCATACCAACTAACTGTCGCATCTGGTTCACAGATCCCCGAGCACCCGAATCGGCCATCACATAAATTGAGTTAAATGAATCTTGCTTGACCATCTTACCCTGTTTATCTTCGACAGACTCAGTTGATATGGAAGCCTTCATCGCTTTCTCGACCTCTAGACCGGCATGAGTCCATGTGTCAACAATCTTGTTGTAACGCTCCCCGTTCGTTAAGAGACCAGAAGAGAACTGTTCTTCAATTTCACGAACACTCTTCTCACTACCATCAACAATTTTAGCCTTCTCATCCGGAATCATTAGATCATCAATTCCGATTGAAATACCTGATTTAGATGCATATTTGAAGCCAAGGTACATAAACTGATCAGCAAATACAACCGTTTGCTTAGGCCCTAATTGATGCACACAGGCATGTATCAGATTAGATACATCACCACTCTTCATCACCTTATTGACCATATCAAAGGTAATACCAGATGGAATAATATCCCAGAAAATAATCCGCCCAGGCGTGGTCTCAACAAGCTGGCTTGGCGCATCGCTCGTAGAGTCCTGAGGATTCATTCGCACCTTAACCTTGGCATGAAGTGACACAAACCCTACATAATAGGCCCGACGACACTCATCGCTGCTGTTAAAGACCATACCTTCGCCAAGCGCATTAACACGCTCTTTGGTGAGATAGTATAAACCAAGCACAACGTCCTTATCAGGTACAATAATCGGTTTGCCATTTGCAGGCGACAAAATGTTGTTTGTAGACATCATCAAGCAGCGAGCTTCAAGCTGTGCCTCGATTGACAGTGGCACGTGAACAGACATGGTATCACCATCAAAATCCGCGTTGTAAGCTTTACATACAAGTGGATGTAGCTGGATTGCCTTACCCTCAACGAGAATTGGCTCAAATGCTTGAATACCCAATCGGTGCAACGTCGGCGCACGGTTAAGCATAACCGGATGTTCCTTGATGACCTCATCCAACGCATCCCATACCGGGGCCTCTTCGTTCTCAACCATTTGTTTTGCTGATTTTATGGTTGTGCACAAATCAAGGCGTTGTAATCTAGAAAATATAAAGGGCTTAAACAACTCAAGCGCCATACGCTTCGGAATACCACATTGATGTAGCTTGAGGGTTGGCCCAACCACGATAACAGAACGCCCTGAGTAGTCGACACGCTTACCAAGTAAGTTCTGACGGAAACGGCCACTCTTACCCTTGATCATGTCAGCAAGTGATTTTAATGGACGCTTATTGGTTCCAGTAATTGCACGACCACGTCGCCCATTATCGAATAATGCATCGACAGATTCTTGCAACATACGCTTTTCGTTGCGCACAATAATCTCTGGGGCAGCCATTTCAAGAAGACGCTTCAGGCGATTATTACGATTGATCACTCGTCGATATAGATCATTGAGGTCGGATGTCGCAAAACGTCCACCATCCAGCGGGACAAGAGGCCTTAGATCTGGCGGAAGAACCGGAAGCTCAGTTAATATCATCCAAGATGCCTTGTTGTCAGATTTAGCAATCGATTCTAGAATACGCGCACGCTTCATGAGACGCTTCAAGCGGGTTTCAGATGATGTCGATTCAATCTGCTCGCGTATGGTAGTGATCTCAAGCTCGATATTCATCCCATCAAGAATTTCTTTAATGGCTTCCGCACCCATCATAGCGACAAAATCATCACCATATTTTTCAACCGCTTCAACATATGCATCTTCTGAGAGAAGCTGTTTTTCCTTGAGATCTGTCATCCCAGGATTCACTACGATATAGGATTCAAAATACAATACGCGTTCAATATCTCTGAGATTCATATCAAGCAACAAACCAATACGAGACGGAAGCGACTTCAAGAACCAAATATGCGCGACAGGGCATGCTAGGGTAATGTGGCCCATGCGCTCTCGTCGTACTTTTGTCAAAGTAACCTCAACACCACACTTCTCGCATACAACCCCACGATGCTTCATTCGCTTGTACTTTCCGCACAGGCACTCATAATCCTTCATTGGTCCAAATATTTTGGCGCAAAATAGACCATCTCTTTCCGGTTTAAAAGTTCGATAGTTAATTGTTTCGGGCTTTTTCACCTCACCATAAGACATGGCTCGAATTTTCTCAGGTGACAAAATATTGATAGAGAGCGTATCGTTGACAACCTTCTCATCATTTTCGGAATTAAAGTCAAATATATCTGTAACCTTACTGACATCTTCATGATCGAAGTGGATATCCAGCGCAAGCGATCTAACTTCTTTAACCATCACATTGAAAACTTCTGGTGTTGATGCTTCAACGGTTAAGTTGTTGTCTATGATATTCTTATACATGCGGGTTCGACCCATCACATCATCAGACTTTACTGTCAACATCTCCTGCAGAACATGAGCAGCACCATATGCTTGCAATGCCCAAACTTCCATCTCACCAAATCGCTGACCACCGCCTTGCGCTTTACCACCAAGTGGCTGCTGTGTGACCAAACTATATGATCCTGTAGATCGGGAGTGCATCTTCTCATCCACAAGATGATGTAGTTTTAGAATATATTTATAACCAACTGTAACAAGCCGATCATACGGCTCGCCTGTACGTCCATCAATCAATACAGTCTGTCCTGACTCTGGCAAACCAGCTAGATTCAGTAGTTGCTTGATCTTGTTTTCGGAAGTTCGGTTAAACACCGGTGAAGAGAATGGAATACCATCACGATAGCGTTGAAGGGCCTGCTCGCTGTAACGTTCTTTCAGAAGCTTTTTATTCTTAGCAGAAACACCGAGAATATCATCAATCTTTCCGAGTAAATGATAAGCATCTTTAGAACGATTATCGTCCAGGAACCCAGCAACCTTTGCACCAAGCTCTTTACCTGCCCATCCTAAGTGTGTCTCAAGTATCTGACCAACATTCATACGCGAAGGTACACCAAGCGGGTTAAGAATAACGTCAACAACTCGACCGTCTTCCATGTACGGCATATCTTCCTCTGGTACGATAACCGATACGCAGCCTTTGTTACCATGACGCCCAGCCATTTTATCACCAGGCTGCAATTTACGCTTAGTTGCGAGAAAAACTTTGACAACTTTGATCACCCCAGGTGCAAGATCATCACCTTTTTTCAGACGCTCTTCACATCGTTCAATGTCAGCATCTGATGCTTTTTTAGCCTCTTCAACAAGCTTAGCAAGATCAAGCTGCTTTGCAGTAGCCTTTTCGTTTTTAACCTCGAGAGCAAGTGATTTTTCAAGCGATAAGTCTTTGAGAACCGCTTCTGTAAGTTTAGTATCACGCTTGATACCCGACTTTGAGGATACAGTTGTTTGCGCTTTGAGAACACTGATAAGCTGCTGCTTGAGATTATCCAAGATAAGAGCAAGTTGTTCACGTCGATCTTTCTTATAATCGTCTAATGTCTCACGAACAATATCTTTATAGCGCTGATCGCGCTCAACCCCTTCACGAGAAAATATCTGCACATCAGTAACAGTACCATAAACACCAGCAGGGACGCGGAGAGAACTGTCTTTTACATCTGATGCTTTATCCCCAAAGATTGCTCGCAGCAATTTTTCCTCTGGCGATAATAAAGCCTCACCCTTAGGCGTGATTTTCCCAACCAGAATGTCACCTGGCTCAACCTTCGCCCCAACATAAACGATACCATTGTCATCAAGTTTTGATAGAGCAGTTTCACTGATATTAGGGATATCAGCAGTTACTTCCTCTGGGCCCAGTTTGGTATCACGAGCTGTTGATGAAAGCTCTTGAACATGTATCGAAGTGAAACGGTCGTCAGCAACAACACGCTCAGAAATAATAATAGAGTCTTCGAAGTTGTAACCATTCCATGACATAAATGCAACAAGCAAGTTTTGACCAAGGGCAAGCTCACCAAAATCTGTCGATGGGCCATCAGCAATCACATCACCTGCATTAACATAAGCACCCTCTTCAACAATAGGTCGTTGATCAACACAGGTGTTGTTATTTGATCGTGAGAACTTTGTCAGTTTGTACACATCTACTGAGTCGGCAGTATCATTTTTGTCCGTGCTGATAATGATTCGTGATGCATCAACAGAGTGCACAACACCAGATTGCTTTGCAACCATAGACACACCCGAGTCAGAAGCAACCACACGCTCCATTCCGGTCCCGACAAGCGGCTTTTCGGATTTTAGCAATGGAACTGCCTGACGTTGCATATTTGATCCCATCAAAGCCCGGTTAGCATCATTGTGCTCCAAAAATGGAATTAAGGAAGCGGCCACTGAAACAATTTGTCTTGGGGAGATATCAACATAGTCGATACGCTCTGGCGCTACATTGACAAAATCCCTCATGTGTCGACATGTGACAAACGAGTCAGAAAGCTTGCCATCTGTATCCATTTTACCACTGCTTTGTGCAATGTAATGGTCCCCTTCTTCAATAGCCGAAACATAGTCAACGTGATCAGTAACTGCACCATTGACAACTCTACGAACAGGCGTTTCAATAAAGCCAAAGTCATTGATCTTAGCAAAGATAGCCAGTGAGTTAATCAAACCAATATTCGGACCTTCAGGCGTTTCAATCGGGCAAATACGGCCATAATGGGTGTGATGCACGTCACGAACTTCCATGTTGGCACGATCACGGGAAAGTCCGCCTGGACCGAGAGCAGTAACCCGCCGCTTGATGGCCAAAACAGATAATGGATTAGTTGCATCCATAAACTGGCTCATTTGGCTAGATCCAAAAAACTCGTGTAGTGCAGCAACAACCGGCTTGGCATTGAACACTTCTTGTGGTGAATAGCCCTCAGAGTCTGGATAGCCAAAACGGTCTAGCACAGAGCGTTTTGTTCGCTCAAGCCCAGATCTAAACTGATTTTCAACCATTTCACCTACACGTCTAACCCGGCGGTTAGCAAGGTTATCAATATCGTCAACATTACCGTTACCATTTCGAATGTTTACAAGCTCTTGAATCGTGCGGACAATATCATCCTTTGAGAGCACGCGGGCATCAAAGCGATCCTCAATGCCTAATCGCTTGTTGAATTTCATTCGGCCAACCTCAGACAAGTCATAACGATCGGTAGAGAAAAACAGATTCTGGAATAAATTTCGCGTGGCGTCAGCAGCTGGTGGCTCACCTGGACGCATAACGCGGTAGATTTCTACAAGTGCCTCTGCCTGGTCTTCAGTGGCATCAATACGCAACGTATCAGATATGTAAGAACCGCGGTCTGTATCATTAACGCTGAGCACCTGAATAGCCCGGATGTCACTTGTGATAATGTCAGACAAAACATCGTTATTGATAACTGTATTGACCTCGTGCAACTCTTCACCTGTCGCTTTGTCGTAGACTGGCTCTGCAAGAACTTTACCAATGATATACTCGTAATCAGTGTGCAATGATGTGACATCACTCTTGCGCATGAGGTTAATGTGACGCTTCGATATGCGACGCCCTTTGGCGACAATTACATCTCCTTTCTTATCCTTGATGTCAACAGGGGCCAACTGCCCCTTCATACGCTCAGGCTGTATATGTACATCAAGCGTACAGGCACCGTTCAATATCTCATCCTGGCGCTTTGCCAAGGCTTTCGCAGTTAGGTCAAGACCTGATAGCGCATTCATGCATGCCGCATCATAAGTCAAATCAATCTTGTCATATTCATAGAACAATTCAAGAATCTCAGCCTTAGCGAGGCCCAGTGCCTTCAAAATCACTGTGACAGGCAATTTGCGTCGTCTATCAATTCGAACAAACAACAGGTTTTTGACGTCAAACTCTATATCGAACCATGCGCCACGGTAAGGAATAATACGCCCTGAGTAAAGAAGCTTCTTCGATGAGTGGGACTTACCCCGATCATGCTCAAAAAACACGCCAGGCGAACGGTGTAACTGAGAAACAACCACACGTTCTGAACCGTTGATGATAAAGCTACCACTCGATGTCATTACCGGCATCTCACCCATGTAAACAGTCTGCTCTTTAATGTTCTTGACAACCTTTTTCTCAGGCAGCTGTTCTTTGTCATAAACCACAAGGCGCAACTTGACTTGTAATGGAGCAGAATAAGTCTTACCTCTAATCAAACAACTATTCACGTCATACGTCGTTTCACCAATCTCATAACCGAGATATTCAAGAACGATATGCTCATTAGCGCTTGCTATCGGAAATACAGAGTGAAATGCAGCATGAAGGCCACGAAGCTCACGATCATCAGCTGCAACAAAACGTTGTAAAAAGTCAGCGTAAGAGGAAAGCTGCATCTCGATTAATCCAGTTGGATTAACAGTGACATCACTACCATCAAGATTAATTCGAGGACGGTTCTTCTCTACCGTATCCTTCTCCTTGTTGATGTAGCGAGACAGATTGTGACTGTCATTTTTTTTCGAATTGGCGATTTCTGAGTTGGGTTTCGATGACATCGTGATTGTACCTGAGGTTGGTTTTCAAATAAGCTAATTCACACACTACAGGTAAGTGTAGTGTGTGAGTTAAAATGTGTGTAATGAGTAAAGTTATCTAACTTCAACTTCGCAACCAGCTTCTTCTAGTTGTTTTTTGAAGGTTTCACAGTCTTCTTTGCTGATACCTGTTTTCAGCTCAGCTGGCGCTTTCTCAACCAAATCTTTGGCCTCTTTAAGTCCAAGACCGGTTATGGTACGCACCGCCTTGATGGCAGGAATTTTGTCTTTAAAGGATTTGATATGGAGATCAAACTCTGTTTTTTCTTCAGCAGCGGCTTCAGCACCGCCACCCTGCGCAGGCGCAGCAACCACAGCAGCAGCTTGTGCTGATACGCCGTATTCAGTTTCAAGACGCTCAACAAGCTGCATCACCTCAGCGATGGTTAAATTACTGATGGACGCCGCAATGGTGTCGATATTTGTTTGTGCTTCAGCACTTGTCACTTCTTTGTTCACTCTTTAGTCTCCCGTTTACTATTGTGATTGTCTCTTTTTAGCTACCTGATCCACAACGCGCACTAGTGTAGCATAAGTCTCTTGTAATGTACAAGCTAAATTTCTTATCGGCGACTCTAATGCACCAAGAAGCAATGCGATAGCTTGTTCTTTAGTTGGCAGGTCAGCGATCCGCCCCAATGCAGAAGCAGAATAAACCGCATCATCAACGCCAATAACCTGAACGGCTAGCTGTTCATGTTTTTTAGAAAAATCCTTGATCAATTGCGCAGCAGCATTTGGCGTCTCCATAGAGAACGCAAGCACAATTGGCCCTACAATTTTATCAGCTGTACCAGCATATTGGCTCTCCGCAAGCGCACGACGTGCGAGCGTATTTTTAATCACCTTGATATATATATTTTGCTTTCGTGCAGCAGCACGAAGTGCAGTCATCGATGTAACATCCATACCACGATAATGAACCGCGACCATGGAATGTGATTGCTTTGCAATATCACATAGATCAGATACAGCTTTCTCTTTTTGAATTCTCACAGTATTCATGACAGCCTCTCCTAATTAGTCAGCTTAGATAAGTCAACCAGGTAAGAGCCCTTACCCATGGTTGTACTCAAATACAATTTACGCAAAAACTGGCCCTTGGCTGCCGCAGGCTTGTTTTTCTTGATTTCGGACAACAAAGCAAGAAGATTTTCTTGTAGCGCACCATCAGTAAACTCAACCGTACCAATACTACAATGTATAATACCCGCCTTATCTAGCTTGAACTGAACTTGACCGGATAATGCTGAAACAACAGCCTTCTCAACATCTGCAGAGACAGTACCTAGCTTAGGATTAGGCATTAGCCCCTTTGGGCCAAGCTTTTTTCCCAATTTACCAACCATCTGCATTGCATCGGGCGCTGCGATAATGACATCATAATGCCATCCGTCCCCTTTTAGCTCTTCGAATAGATCTTCAAAGCCAACTCTATGCGCGCCGGCCTTTTTAGCCTTTTCTGCCTGATCACCTGTTGCAAATACCGCAACTTTAACTGACTTACCTGTACCATGAGGCAACTTGGCCATACCACGCACCATCATCTTACGAGCATCGATACCTGTCTGAAGACTGATATCCACTTTTTCAGTAAATTTCGCGCGCGCTTCCTTTTTCAGTTGCACAATGACATCCTCGATAGCACAAGGGGAATACCTATCCAGCGTCGATGAACCTGCGATGGTTTGTGTCGTTTGTTTATTCATCTTCTTGTCCTTACTTAGCTGATTGTTCCACTTCAACACCCATACTACGTGCAGTACCCGCCACAGAAGCGACTGCAGAGTCAAGTGTTTCACAATTTAAATCTGGCATTTTGTGTTGGGCAATCTCTTCGATTTGGGCACGAGACAATGTCCCAACCTTCGTTTTATTAGGCTCGCCACTTGCCGTTTCAATACCCAGTGCTTTTTTGATCAACACAGAAGTCGGAGGCGTCTTGATGATAAAGTCAAAACTACGATCTGTGTAAACAGAAATGATAACTGGCAACACGAGGCCCTTCTCAGCATTTTTTGTACGATCGTTGAACGCCTTACAAAAATCCATAATATTTAGACCATGCTGACCTAAAGCAGGACCGATTGGAGGCGCCGGATTCGCCATCTGCGCTTTCACTTGCAATTTGATTTGAGATTTTAATTTTTTCTTTGCAGACATAACAGCTCCTATAAATTAACTACCTTTTTCAACTTGGCTGAACTCAAGCTCTACTGGAGTCGAACGACCGAAAATCAATACTGACACAACAAGACGACTCTTTTCGAGATTAACTTCCTCAACAACACCATTGAAATCGGCAAATGCACCGTCTGTAACGCGGATCATTTCACCAGGCCTGAACACAGCTGTTTGCTGTACGGCCTCAGGCTTTTTCTCGGTACGGTTGAGTACTTTTTGCGCCTCAGCATCACTAATCGGTTGTGGGTGATTACTTTTACCGCCGATAAAGCCGAGCGAATCTGGTATCGAACGAACAAGATGCCATGACTTATCATCCATCTCCATACGAATCAGCGCATAGCCAGGGAAAAATTTTCGCTTGACATGACGCTTTTGACCCGAACGCAACTCAACAACATCTTCAGTAGGAATCAGAACTTGACCGAAGAAAGCCTCCATTTGCTCGCGCTTGATGCGCTCATCAAGAAGCTCTTTGAATTTGTTTTCCTTACCCGTTGCAATACGTACGACATACCATTTAAAGTTAGGATTTTCATCAGGTAACTGCTGATCTGTACTATCTGGTGACATACTATCTATATCTTGTATATTGTCGTTGTTTTCAATCATCATCTACCCCAGCAAATACTGTACTAAAACGGTCAAAAGAGAGTCCATCAACCACATCATAAGCGTAATAATAACCACAGCACACACAACAACAATCGATATGTGCCTAGCCTCATGTGGTTTTGGCCAAGCCACCTTAGCCATCTCAACCCATGCAGAATTCGCAAAATGGATGACTTGATTACCAATTTGTGTCCGCGATGCAAGCAGTAAGCTTAGCATAAGCCCACAAAAAGTCAGCAAAAGTCGAAAAACACCGATCTGCTCACGAAAGTAGTACATAGAGTAACTACCGCCAACTACAACAAAGATAATCGTTGCCCACAGAAGATAGTCGAGCCATGAACTCTTGGAATCTACTTTCTGCTTTTGCGACATAACCATGTTCACTTAATCACCTTTGTTAATCAGGCCAGGAGGGACTTGAACCCACAACCTGCGGTTTTGGAGACCGCTGCTCTACCAGTTGAGCTACTGACCTATGATTGTTCTTTGTTATTCAATTATCTCAGTGACAACACCAGCACCAACGGTACGACCACCCTCACGAATGGCAAAGCGAACACCCTTCTCCATAGCAATTGGCGAAATCAGTTCAACAGTAAATGTTGCATTATCACCAGGCATAACCATCTCTACACCATCAGCAAGCTGCACGGCTCCGGTTACATCTGTTGTTCTAAAATAAAACTGCGGTCTGTATCCATTGAAAAACGGCGTATGGCGTCCGCCTTCTTCTTTTGAAAGCACGTATACTTCGGAGGTAAACTTAGTATGCGGCTTCACTGATCCTGGTTTTGCAATAACCTGACCACGCTCTACATCTTCACGCTTTAGACCACGAAGCAATAGACCAACGTTATCACCCGCCTTTCCTTCATCCATCAGACGCTTGAACATTTCAACACCAGTACATGTAGTTGATTGAGTTTCTCGTATACCAACAATCTCGACAGAGTCACCAGTTTTAACGACACCTCGTTCAATCTTCCCAGTAACAACAGTACCACGACCGGAAATTGAGAATACGTCTTCAACAGGCATCATAAAGTCTTTGTCAATTGGGCGCTCAGGCACTTCAAACCACTCGTCCATGGTATCTTTAAGCTTCTGAATTGACTTTAATCCATAGTCAGTATCCTTGCCTTCCATTGCGTGCAATGCAGAACCAACAATAATTGGTGTATCATCACCAGGGAAGCCATACTTAGACAGAAGCTCACGAATATCCATCTCAACGAGCTCAATAAGCTCAGGGTCATCAACTTGATCTGCCTTGTTTAGGTAAACCAAGATCTTTGGCACTTCGACCTGCTTGGCCAGTAGTATGTGCTCTCTTGTTTGTGGCATCGGACCATCAGCAGCATTTACTACTAGAATGGCACCGTCCATCTGGGCAGCTCCCGTGATCATGTTCTTAACATAGTCTGCGTGTCCAGGGCAATCTACATGAGAGTAGTGCCTGCTGTCTGTAAAATACTCCACGTGAGCAGTCGAGATCGTGATACCACGCTCACGCTCTTCCGGCGCCTTGTCGATTGAACCGAAGTCCATACCACATAGTGCAGATGTTAGAGTTGTTTTACCATGATCAACGTGTCCTATTGTACCCACATTGACGACGGTCTTGGATTTATCATGTTGTGCTTGTGCCATTGTTTACCTCTTTGTTTTGGTGCGCTATCGCGCATGTAATCCCTACCATGCCAGTTGTGATTGCACATCCCATCCTGCATGCTTACAAGTGAGCCTCACAGCCCCCTCATCATACGGTTGTTTCAAGCAACGCGTTGCCCACAACCGGACTTGAACCGGTGACCTCTTCCTTACCAAGGAAGTGCTCTACCGCCTGAGCTATGTGGGCAAACCCAACTCATAAGCGGGTGATGGGAATCGAACCCACACCATCAGCTTGGAAGGCTGAGGTTCTACCATTGAACTACACCCGCATGAGCAAATCTGGAGGGGGCAGGATTCGAACCTGCGAAGGCTGAGCCGTCAGATTTACAGTCTGATCCCTTTGACCGCTCGGGAACCCCTCCAAAACACGCTACTTGCAAAGTGTGCATTTTCCTCCAAATGCTACTTTTTGTCAAGAGATTAAAGAGAAAAATCACAACTATTCTGGGGCTAGCATACAGAGATAACCCGATTGTTACCAGATTACAACCGATATACCAGAACGGCATCACAGCAAAAAACCTAGAATACGCTGTGTTCTTCGGTGAATGAATCAAGAACTCTAACCACATACAGGCCTTACAGTATGGCAAGCAACACACCAAAAAACCTCGAAGAGACAAACGCCAAATAATGTCATACTAAACCTTAAATATCTGGTGCCAGGAGACAAACTATCTCGTTTTTAATAGCACTTGACCTTCCAGACCTATCCCGATGTCAATGACGCCATCCACTCAATATGCGCGTCAAGCTCTTCAGTTGTTGCCTCAACCAACTGAATAGGCGCTATCCAAGCCGCACTTACAGACCGCGGCTGCCCGACACTAGCTTTACCTTCACTACCTAACAAATCAGACTGATCTACACACATTTGAATGTAAACCTTAGCTAATAGATCCGCATCTAACAGTGCCCCATGGAGCGTTCGATGCTCATTCGATATCCCAAAGCGCTTACATAGCGCATCTAAATTATTTTTCTGCCCAGGGAATCGTGCACGCGCCAATAGAAGCGTATCAATCACTTCACAAACGTCAGCAACATGCGCCTGATAACCAACTCTCGCAAGCTCAGCATCAAGGAACCCGACATCAAACGGCGCATTATGAATAACCAATTGACAGCCTGTAATAAAGTCAACCATCGCAGGATATATTGCTGTAAAATCAGGCTTATCCAATAGAAAATCATCTGTGATACCGTGAACCGCCAACGCACCCGGCTGACTGCGAACGCCTTGCGGGTTTACGTAGGTATGGAATTTGGACACCGGGCGATTCTCGCGAAGCTTGATCGCTCCAATTTCAATAATACGCTCAGATTGAGCGTTTATACCGGTTGTTTCGGTATCAAGCACCACGACATCAACAGTCATGAATTGGCGACCCGCTTTGCAGCTTCGTATGCAAGCGCGTCAACACGCTCGTTCTCTTCGTGACCATTGTGCGCTTTAACCCAACACCACTCTACAGCATGCTTGTTTGACAACCCATCTAAACGTTGCCATAGGTCAGCATTCTTAACTGGTTTATTACCCGAGCGCTTCCACCCTTGACGACGCCAGCCCGCAATCCATTGCGTGATACCCAAACGAACATATTGTGAATCAGTCGTCAACTTCACTTGAGATGGCCTTTTGAGAGACTCCAATGCAGCAATGGCAGCCATCAGCTCCATACGATTGTTTGTCGTATTAGGCTCTCCGCCATGTAACTCCTTCTCGGTAGAGCCATAGCGTAACAATGCTGCCCAGCCACCTGGACCAGGGTTACCCAGACAAGACCCGTCTGTAAAGATCTCAAGAACTGTATGTGCCTCATCCATAATTATTTATCCAACACTTGCACCGCGCATTGCTTCTACTTCATCAACCAACAGACCCGTTCGAGACAAGACTTGTTTCCGCATTACCAATCTATACAAGACAGAAGCTGCTGGCAAGGTGTGCTTCAACATTTGCATACCAAGGCGTGACACAGGATGCGCTGGCTTCTTCAAACCACCAAAACCGATATGATCACAAAATAGGGTCTTAAGAAGAAACATATCTCCAAGCGCTTGTAAATCAGATGGCACCGACGGACAAGACCACCAATTGATATTGCCATAATCAGATCGTCTCCATATCCCATGCGGATTAAAGCCAAAAAAAACACAGAGTCCGCCGGATGTAAGCACACGTGACATGTCAGCAACCACCTCACCTGCAGATGCACTAAGCTCGTGCAGATGAGCACATACAACCAAGTCGAAGCTTTCAGATGCGAACGGCAAACGACCAGAGTCTGACACAACCTGAGCTATCTTACTATCACTATAAACAGACTCACTAGTCAGTGCAACCACCTCCCTCGACAATGAATCTTGCAACAACAACCCACGCGTCATATCCAGCGATCGGAAAGGTCTATAGTTTGCCACCATGGGCAGCAGGTGATCACGCTCACAAGCCAACACCCTCTGCCCCGCATCCGTCTCAAACCAATCATGAAGCTGCTTTGTTGCCACGACCATGATGACTATGATCCCAAAAATCCCATCATACTATCTCGAAAATCAGCTGACGAGTCAAATATAGAGCGCTGGATCAATATATGCCACAGACTGCAGTCCCATGTAACAATGAAACTGTACACCAACGGTAAAAACCTTCATAGTGACTACATAAACAGGCAAACACACCATGTAAGACCCTAACTTAGACATAGAACACGAATTTGAAGATCTACTTAATAGAATGAAAAAACGTAAATATTTCGCATTTTCGCGTTTCGGAGACGGAGAGGTTCACACACTTTCAGGCCACCAATTCGCTTGTGCACAATGGCAACTAACTGGATCCAAAGTCGAGGCATTCAGATGCGTACTCGCAGAGAGTTTAAACTACCAACATCCAGACTACATCCTAGGCATACCCTGCAGCTGCAACGAGTAGGTTGATGGCTTTCGAAAACATTTAATGGACAACTATCCAATTCACAGTACTCGAAAAACATTCAGCGGATTATTTGTAAACGCGATGTACAAAAGACTACAAAACGAATTTATCCCGGCCATGACTAAATACCCCGTAATATTAGTCGCTAATGAAAAAGCTGATCTAGCGCACTTCAAGAAGCATGAATTTAAGGTAAGGCACTTCGTGCCCATCAGCCTCAATGCCTGGCAACATTATGAAGACATCGTAGAATCAGTACAACGCTATACCATGAGAACAAATCCCAAGAATCACCTTTTCCTTTTCAGTGCTGGACCTGTTGCAAACATTTTAATTCCTGCCATCCACAAAATGCATCCAGAGAATACCTTTATTGACATTGGTTCTTGCATAGACCGTCAACTTGGACTAATGGATGGCGATCAGAGTTATTTAAAAAAAACCAGCTGGAAAAAGCTTGTACGCTGTATCTGGCATCAACCCACTCGAAAAAATCAGATTAACTGCAGCTCAAAGAGCAAGAGTAAACTAGAGCGTGCATTTCTAAAACTACGTGTATTGATAACCAATACCTAAGCACCGCAGAAAATAGTCGACTATTGCTGTGATGCACCATACGACAAACAAAACTCATTTCAATTGATTAAACACATTGCGCACTATACAAAGAGAACATAAATAGTCATAATGTTTTGATCTAATGACAAAACACACCATGCAAGATCCCAACCTTGACATAGAACACGAATTTGATTCAATGCTCAACAGGTTAAAAAACAACGAGTATTTCGCCTTTTCACGCTTCAATGATGGAGAGGTGCAGACACTCATGAATATAGATTTTACATGTAAACAATGGCAACTGACAGGCCACGAAACAGTTGCATTCCGACAGGCTCTAGCACAGAGCTTATGCTACCAACACCCAGACTATATCGTTGGCATACCATGCAGTTGTCGAGAAAACATCGATGGTTTCAGAAAGCACTTAATGGAGAATTACCCATTACACAACACTCGAAAAACATTCGGGGCACTATTTGTCAACGCCATGCACAAAAGACTACAAAACGAATTTATCCCAGCCATGACCAAATATCCGATCATCCTAGTTGCCAATGAAAAAGCCAATCTTACGCACTTCAAAAAATGCGGATTTGATGTCAAACATTTTGTTCCGATCAGTCACAACGCATGGCAAAACTTCGAGACCATCACTAAATCCGTTCAGCGTTACACAGAATCAAGTAACCCAAAAAAACACCTATTCCTTTTCAGTGCCGGCCCTGTCGCAAACATCTTAATTCCAGCCATCCATAAAACACATCCAGAAAACACTTATATCGATATTGGTTCTTGTATCGATCGGCAACTCGGACTACCGGAGGGTGCACGTAATTATTTGAAAGCAAGCGGATGGAGAAAACTGGCTCACTGTATTTGGCACCATCCGACAAGAAAAAATCAGATCTCATGCTCCGCACACAGTAAGACAAAGTGGCAACGAATGCTGCTTAGGCTTTCCGCCATCGCTTCTCTTTGAGCACTAAAAGCAATCAAAGAAATCACCAGCACACTGCATAGCATCCATAATTACAGACGTTATTGAAACGGAGCATAGCCTTATTAGAGCACATTTTCTGTTGCTTGCGACGCTACCACAAAACGGATATACTCAATCCCAATTTAACAGACATCAACAATGCAATGATGATGCAAGTGCACCCAATACGAGCACTATCAACAAACTATATCTGGACGTTATGCACAACCGACCAGACCATTGTTGTTGATCCCGGCGAGGCTAAACCCATCAGTGATTTTCTCAGCAGCAAAAGACGAAACTGTGACGCAATTCTGGTTACGCATCACCACCAGGACCACACAGGCGGAATTCGCCAACTACAAAAACACTATCCACAGTGCCAAGTCTATGGGCCTTATCTTCAACACTTAGACAACACATACCACGATATCTCGAAACTCAAAGAAAAAAAGATCCCACAGCTTAAACAGAAAATCGCCATCATCCACACTCCAGGTCACACGCAAGATCATCTCTGTTACTATATCGACGGTAAACTATTCTGTGGAGACACCTTGTTTTCTGTCGGTTGCGGCAGATTACTTGAAGGCAGTGCTGAATCACTCTATCACGCACTCGAGACAATCAAAAAACTACCCCGAGATACCATCCTCTACCCTGCTCATGAATATACACTCGACAACATCCGCTTCGCTTTAACCATCGAGCCAGAAAATGAAGCACTGATAGCGCATAAAAAACAAGTTGAAATGCTGTGTAAAGAAGACAAACCGTCTTTACCAACATCACTTGAACTAGAACTCAACATCAACCCATTTTTGAGAGCCGATGTGAAAAATGTTCAACAACGAGTCGCTAAACTAATAGACACAAACACCCTGACAGCACTTGAAACCTTCACAGCGCTCAGAAAACTCAAGGATCAATTCCAATGAAAAATAGAGATACAAGTCAGTCACTAAACCAGAAAATGCTTCTTTATTTCCTAGTAAGCATCTTCTTCATGCAGACAGCACTCGCTGGAATTGTACCAAACGAACCCATCTGGAAAGCATTAAGAAAAAACTTCTCACTTCGCGTTGACCAGTCACTACAGTTAGAAACACAAAAACAAATTCGCTGGCATAGACGCCACCCACACGCAGTGAAAGATATGACTGAAAATGCACAGCTCTATCTCGCCTATGTCTATAACGAAACTCAGAAAAGATCGCTCCCTGCAGAAATTGCCTTGATACCCTTCATCGAGAGCAACTACAATCCATTTGCAAGAAGCATCAAAGGCGCATCGGGATTGTGGCAAATCATGCCCGACATGGCATCAGCACACGGCCTTGAGATCAATAAAGACAGAGATGAAAGACGTAACGTGATTGCAGCAACAGAAACTGCCCTTAACCATCTACAATACCTCAAAAAGCGCTTACATGGCCGCTGGGACTATGCAATCGCTGCTTATAACGCAGGGGAAGGCAGAGTTCGACAAGCCATTCTTGCATCGAAGCGCACTCAAGGGAAAACACCTTGGACAAAATTCTTACCAGCAGAAACCCGAAAGTACCTACCAAAAATCTTTGCGCTGAAAGCAATCATCGAACGACCTAACCATTATGGCGTCAGCCTACCTAGTATCGACAATGAAAACTATTTTACACAAACTCCACTGAGACGGTCTTATGCATTCCAACAAATCAGTGAAACATGCAAAATAAACAGTGATCTGGTTCACCGCCTCAATCCAGAATGGAAGGGGCATATCTTAACTCAAGAGAGAAAATATATGATTTTACCAAAAGATCAAGCATTCTCATGTAAGAAGAAATTACAAAGAACACCGATATTCACAAACCA
>PBLX01000012.1 GCA_002722435.1 Legionellales bacterium
AAGCATGTCGCCGGCATCTTTGAAGCATCGCCCTGCCCTTTGATAAAGGAAGACGATGTGTTGCGCGGTGCAGGTAAGGTGTTTCGGTACGCCTTCGATGCCACCATCCGCGAAGCCGATCGAGCGATTATTCGGGACATTCTGGCCGATCCACGGGGTTGGAAGTTCGAGTACGTGGAGGTAGACAAAGACCCGGACGTCGTAATGAAAATGTGGCCCAACCAGAAACTGGTGCAGCGCTTTTCCAAGCAGTTCGACCAGTTGAGCGTTTGCATCATGAACAGCGTTCCGCGGGTCATCGTGATCAATAAAGGCAATTGGAATAAGGTTCCAAAACCGTTCCACGGGACGTTGGAGGAGTACCGGCAGTACCTGATCATGCACGAGATGGGGCATGCGCATGGAAAATTGCACGAATCGGGAATTCCAGGCAAACCATGTCCGGTCATGTTTCAGCAGACGAAAGGAGCCGGTGGTCTGCCGAACAATTGTTTGGTCCGTCCGTTTCCTTTCATGGATGACTCGTAAGACCAGAAAAAAAAATCTATTGGACTAAAAAAAATAACATCGAACCATGGGCGCAAAACCATCCACGCACTTAAATGAAGAAATCGAAGAGCAAGATTGTTGCTCCCGATACGAGGAAAACACCTACAGTGCACCCATGAATTGCCGCACCCAGTTTGGGATGGCACCCCGCCCCTCCTTCGTGAGCAAATGCGGAGAAACCAAAGACAACTACTCCCCATCCGTCAACGCGGTGCAGACATGCCAGCCGTTTGCTCGTCCAGAGATGCGACCTACCAGCACCCGTGCACAGCGCTGTAGCAAGTAAGGTAATTACTGTAATATTTTTTTTCCGAGGTGGTGAAAAATGTTGGCAAGTTGTGGTCGAAAAGTTTGCGTGTGCCGGGATCGTATCTTTCAGTTGAATCCAAGTTGCTGCTGATGCAGCGGCATCGCAATTTCAAAGTGTACCAACGAGAGGTGGCCCAAAAGAAAAAAAGTTACAAATCCTGCTTCGGCTCGTACAAAGTGATGGTACGAAATTTGGAAAAATAGAAATGTTGGGTTGCTTTTTTTTCTGGCGGATCCAATAAAACCTACCTATGGATGAAATCACCAAACGTTTCCATCGCCACCACTCGGCCACCGCCATCTCCGCCGACTTTTTAAGGCCGGACAACGTGCAGCGATTGGTCGCAAACATGGAGCAGGAAGCGGCCCAGCGCAAATCGACGTACGGCGGGAAAGTCATTCCCACCACGTACTCCGTGGACGACGTCTATCCGTATTTCGAATCGTTCGTGAAGAAACGGTTCCAACCCAACACGGATTTCAACCAAGCCTTCAAACACCACGCTCAACCGCTGATTGCCAACGATGTCCAGCATTGGCGGTACGCGTGGGACAAATACAACCGGGAACAACTAGCACAGGGATATTTGCAAACACAAGCCTTTGCGCAGCCGTTTCGCCGGCGACTGGCAGCCGATCGCCCGCAGTGCAGGCCATGCATGGTGAAAAAGCAGAAAACCACGAAAATTCCACGAGGATTCAACAACTTGAACAGCAAAGAGAGGCGCGACGCCGCGATGCGAGAAGCCGGACTCTTGAAATAAAAAAAAGATTTACAACTTCCATAAAAAAATAATCAAAATGTCCATGTGTCAAAAATTTACCTTAAGTACAACATCTGTAAAACCAAATCGCCTAAATTTGCTTGGGTTCCATCTATTGCTGAATGAGTTGTGTTTCTTCCAGCCAAAGACGTCGATGTTTGTACTTGCTTTTGAACGCCCTGAGGCAACGTTGCAAACAACGATTGGCATGTTTGCATACCTGTAGCACCAGGAAAGTAATCACCCATACCTGCAGGTGCCTCAAATTTTGTGGTGCATTTTGCGTTGGAAGGGTCCTGTAAGCATATTCCACATTGTCGCATGAGTCCTTCGGCACTTGCCAGACAGTTTTCTTCGTTGTTGGTTGTTTTACAGAATTGTGCTATTTGTTGATCCATAGTTTTTTGATAGGTGGTGTTGGGTTTTTTTTTTACTCACAGATTTTTTTTTTTGGTCCAACGACTTTTTCCCCGATTTTTTTCTACATTATTCAAAAAAAAANATGGATCCAATATTGATAGGTGTGATGACGAGTTTGGTCGCGAGCGCATGGGGAAACGTGTTCAACGAGTTTTTCAGCAGCACCATCGTNTACGCGCTGGTCGTCACGGTAATCTTTTACTTGGTATACAGATTGGTCTAATTTGTNTTGATAGGCANTTTCATGNTTTTGCGCGGCTGTCCTTGTTTTCGGGATGGGACGACGCAACGGTGGTACCACAGCATCGCGGATCGCCACCATGGCAGCNCATTCGGCAGCATCAGGTAACAACCNCCAACGAAACANCCAGCCACAGCGCANGTTCGTTCCCATGTNGGNGCCATCCAATGCNCGGCAAGNGTGGACAGCAANATGGCGCTGGAAATATAGACCGTTGTCATTTTTTTTTATGCTCGCCATAAAAAGAAGTATGAGCGATTTGCCGCACGTTCGAATCATNATTGTCGGNGACATGATGGCNGGTAAAACGTCCTTGATGCATAAAATTTGTCGAGACCAAGTTCCGGAATTCATCTCCTCGACCATCGGCTTCGAGTTCAATTCCNTAAANCACCANGGGATAAAATANAACTTTTGGGACACCGCNGGGTGCGACCGNTTTCGATCTTTGATTCCTCAATATTACCGTGGCATCGACGCGGTGTGGGTGGTTGTCGATGGGAACGACGAGGACGCCGAAGAGCATGCGAGGTACTGGGTGCAGGAGAGTCGCCGGTACACCGATGCTCCNNTGTTGTTGATCGTCAACAAGAAGGATCTCGGCATTCGGAAAAATTGGCTGGACCCCGCGACTGCGCTGGACGTCCCGTATGTTTACGGCAGCGCGTTNAAGGAATCNCAGGANGAATGGTTNGTCAAATTGAACNTGTTTCTTCCCAAAAANACCAGCCGGAAGGTGGCAGCACCTGCATTGTGCGTCACCAGAGAACCGATGGATACNTCGACATGTTGTTAAGTTCGTTTGTTTGCAAACTAATTGTATTGGGNAAATAAAAAATGGGAATTAANAAACTAGGACCATACTTACGNAAACACAACATCGGCGTCTCCANCAAAACGCTAGCCCACTATGCGAATTGCAAGATGTGCATCGACGTGCCGATCCTNATGTACCGGTTCAAGGCGTCNACCCAAGACGTGNTGCCCCATTTCCANCATCAACTNCAACAANTGCAGCAGCACCAAATTGTCCCNATCTACGTCTTCGACGGGAAGCCGCCGACCTGCAAGAACGAGGAACTGCAAAAACGCCAAGCCATCAAATCCAACATGAAGAAGAAGGCCAACGACACCTCGNTGCCGATTTTCGATCGCATCTTGGCCTCCGAGNGGGTGCAGAGCATTCCCAACGGCGCCGATTACAACCACGTCAAGCGTTGGCTGAGCCAGAACAACATCGAGTGGATGGTGGCAGACGGGGATGCGGAGAANGCCTGTGCGCGATTGACGATGGANGGAAAAGCGGACGTCGTGATGTCGGAAGATTTCGACACGTTGGTGTACGGNGGGTTGAAGTTGTTGACGGGNTATTCGGTGTANAAGACCAACAAGCCCATGATCGAGTACGATTTGACGGAGATCTGCCACACGATGCAGTTCCAGCACCACGAATTCGTCGATTTCGCCATCTTGTGCGGCTCCGACTTGTGCTGCAAGATACGNAACGTGGGGCCGACNAAGGCACGGATGCTGATCCATGCNCATCGCAGCATCGAGAACACGCTTCAATTCATCGATCGAAAAAAATTCATTGTTCCGGATGTATTCGATTTCCAAGCCGCACGAAACGAGTTTTTGCAATAAGTTATACACACATTTTTTTCCATGGATAAAACTAAATGATCGTGGTGTTGCTCTGCCTTCTTTTATTGTGGTTCCTCTCCCGTTACCCCCGCTGCCCACCTTTGCCGCCCACCTTGTCCTCGTTTGCCGGAGTCTCCCCCATCGAGATCGTAAGGACTCCAGCAACTCGCCGCAAAGGGTTGATGCACCGAACATCGTTGGACGGCGGTATGCTGTTTGAATTTCCGAGAGAGGAGCACCTTACCTTCCATATGAAAAATACCCCGCTCCCCCTCCACATCGATTTTTACGATCGGAACCAACGATGGATCGGACGACGAGAAGGCGTGCCGTTCTCCGAAAAGCCCATTCGCGTGCCAAAACCAGCGTGCTACGTGCTGGAGACCGAAAAAAAATAATTAATTACTATAATTTTAACATTTTACAAACACTTCATACTCTTCCCTCTCGTAATAAATCTCTTTGTTCCCCATCAAATGCGTGATAAGAACGGCGACTTGACCGGTCTTCTTTTGCAACTTCCATTCCGCTTTCGTCCACACAAAGTCCTCCAACGTTTCGAAATACATGTAGTCGTCGTCCTCGTCCATGAATCGGTACGGCTGCCACGGGTTGAACCCGTAAATGTAGATATCCACCGCGCGAGACGTCCGTTTCATTGGAGGCGGTTGCAGTGTGTTCCGACCCATGGCAAGGTGCCCAACGACGAATTCGGCGCGGCTGCGAAGGGTATTTAGCAACGATTCCATGGTATTTGGCAATGATTCCATGGTATTTGGACATTTCTCTTTTTTTTTTCCGGATCGAATGAACGAAAATGAATTATAATTTATTTAATGAAGCACGATGTTTCTCCCTTCGTCGATCAATTTTCGATAAAACATTTGGCCATCCGCCGTCGATGTCAAATGGATCTCGCCGTGGTCCTTCAGCACGCGGTTCACCAACCTTCGACCGATGCCTTGTCGTTTTTTGGACGGCAAGACTGCCAAATCGTACATCCACATCTGGCCGTCTTTTTCTTCCACGATGCATCCACCGACAACGGTGTCGCCTTCTAGCGCAACGTACCAATCGCCCTCGTAATCTTCGTCTTCAGTCCACTCCAAGTCGTACTGCTGCATGATGCGGAATGCTGCCCTTGTGTATTTATTCGTCTCTTCGTTGGCGCCCTTTAGTTTTTGGATTTTTTTTTCTTTTTGTTCGATTTCTTCTTGCGGCATCGGCCGGATTTGCGATTGTACACTTTTCCTTTTTCTCTGCACTCTTTCATTTTTTGTGCGACGGTTTTCTTTGGCTTTTTCTTTTTATTGGAGGATTTCTTGGATTTCTTCTTTGGCTTTTTCTTGTTGCGGCATCGGCCGGATTTGCGATTGTACACTTTTCCTTTCTCTCTGCACTCTGCTTGTCTTTGCTTGATGGTCTTCTTCTTTCTACGTTTAGGAGGGCCGCAGTAGTATTTGCCAGTATTGCTGTTTTTTCTGCGGACTTGGCCTTCCTTTTTACAAGGTGTTTGTGCACCTGGAGCGCATCTTCCACCGCTGCGTCGGACCTTTCCATCTTTGCATGGGCGTTTGCGGCTTTTGCGGCGTTTGTTGACAAGGACGCACATGGTGGTAGGGCGAGTTGGGTACCCGCGTTTCTCACCGCAGGTAACATCCGCCAATTTCTTGTACTTCCCTCCGCGAATGCGGCGGCCGCCCATCATTTCTTCGTCATGATGATGGGCGCCACCGCCACTCAAGCCGATATAGTCGAGTCCCATAATAGGTGCATAGAATATTTGGTCGTCGGTGTACGCTGCGTCTCCTTGGTCCCAATCCAACTCTTCTTCGTATTCACCAGTTTCTTTATTTTTGAATTGAATTCTCAATGGGCGTTGACTGACGATTCTGAACTTGTCGCCATCGTCGTCGGTCCAGTACTTGTACTTAATGCCGCCTTTTTTGGTCCTTATTGCGGCCAATTTTAAGAAATGTTCTTTAGACACGTTTTGGATTTGAATTACGTTGGCTCGGAATTCTTCGGTTACGTCACCATCGTCCTGTATCTTAAAACCCCTATCTTGCTTCCTTTTGGACACGATGACGCCTCTGCGGTTTTCTCTCAAATCGGATTTTTTCAATCCGGATTTCGTGCGATCGGCTCTGCCCTCATACACTTGGCGGTACCTGCCGTGAAGCGTAGTGGCATCTGCAATCTTGGAGGCGCACACGGTGCGGCGCACGTATTTCTTGCCTTTTGGTAAGGGTAAATAATTTCCATCTTTATCTTTTTTACTTGAAGTGGTGGGGCACTTACCTTTTACAAGGCGAGCGCGTCCACCGGATAATCGGCGGCGGCGTATTGGGGATCTGGATCGTCGGCGTGGCATGTTGAGTGAAAATGGGTGTAGTTGGGTTTTCTTACCCGCCCAGAAAAAAAACACAATCCCCCGGCTGGTCCGACGACTTTCTAAGTTCAGCCCTCGACTCTTTTTTTGCCCGTTTTCATCAAAACCACCATGTACGTAGTGAAACGCGACGGCAGAAAAGAACCGGTCTCCTTCTCCAAGATCGAGGGGAGGCTCAAGCACCTTTGCAGCGGGCTGCAAATCGATCAATCAACGTTGGCGCAGAAAGTGATCACCAACATGAAAACCGCGATGAAGACCAGCGAAGTGGACGAGTTGGCAGCGACGATGGCAGCGAGTCGAGGCGTGTACCACCCCGACTACTTGAAATTGGCAGCAAGGATCGAAGTCAGCAACATTCACGGCAACACCACCGACAAGTTGCTGGATCTATGGCGTATCATGGCCAACCACATGCATTTGAATCGGCCTTGTCCACTTATTGATCCTGCCATTCTACCCTTTGTCGAAAAACACGCGGACGCATTGCAGCAAGCGCTGGATTTCGAGCGAGATTTTGACATCTCGTACTTCGGCCTCAAGACGTTGCAGCGGGCTTACCTAGTGAAGAACCACGAGAAAGAAATTTTAGAACGACCAGCCATGATGTGGATGCGAGTGGCGATCGGCCTCCACTACCCGGATCTGGACAAAACGCTGGAAACTTACGACATTTTGTCCCGACTGGAAGCCACGCATGCCACGCCGACGCTGTTCAATGCAGCGACAACAAGGCCGCAACTCTCGTCGTGCTTTTTGCTGAGCATGAAGGACGATTCCATCGACGGGATATTCGACACGCTGAAGCAGTGTGCGATGATTTCGAAATTCGCGGGCGGCATCGGCTTGGCCTGTTCCAACGTGCGCAGCAAAGGCAGTTACATCAAAGGGACCAACGGGACCAGCAACGGCATCGCGCCGATGTTGCGGGTGTTCAACAATTGCGCTCGGTATGTCGATCAAGGAGGTACGTTTCATTATATTGCACCCCTAACAACCTAGCAATCTTACTAACACAAAATTATGTTTACTCTTACACAGGTGGGCGCAGAAAAGGCTCGTTTGCTATTTATTTAGAACCATGGCACGCTTGCATTTACGATTTTCTGGAACTGAAACTTCCTGGCGGAAAAATGGAAGCCCGCGCCTTGGATTTATTCTACGGGTTGTGGATCTGCGATTTGTTCATGCAGCGGGTGCAAGACGACGGGGATTGGTCGTTGCTGTGCCCGCACGAATGTCCTGGATTGACCACGACTTACGGCGACGAGTTCGATATCTTATACACGACCTACGAGGCGATGCCGGAGAAGGTGAAGCGCAAAGTGAAAGCCAGAGATTTGTGGTTCAAGATTTTGACGGCGCAGGTCGAGAGTGGCACGCCGTACATGCTGTACAAGGATGCTGTCAACCGCAAGTCGAACCAGAAAAACGTCGGGGTGATCAAGTCGTCTAATTTGTGCACGGAGATCACCCTGTACACGGACGAGAACGAAGTGGCGGTCTGCAACTTGGCGTCCATCTGCTTGCCGAAAATGCTGAACAGCGAGAACCAGATGAACTATTCCAAGTTGGGGCGCATCGTGGAGATTCTGACCCGCAACTTGGACAACGTCATCGATCGCAACTTCTACCCCATACCGGAGGCCAAAACATCAAACCTGCGCCACCGCCCGATTGGTCTGGGAATCCAAGGATTGGCGGATGTATTCATGCGCCAACGCGTGCCGTTCGAGAGCAAAGAGGCGCTGGACTTGAGCGACGACATCATGGAGTGCATCTACTACCACGCGCTGAAAGCCAGTTGCGACTTGGCGAAGGAGCGCGGGTATTACGAAACCTTCAAAGGGAGCCCAGCCTCGCAAGGGATCTTGCAGTACGATCTATGGGAAAAAACCGAAGAAGTGGAACAAAGAAAAGATCGTTACGATTGGAAAGGGTTGAAGCAAGATATCATGATGTTTGGGTTGCGGAACAGCATGTTGGTCAGCCCCATGCCCACTGCCAGTACAGCGCAAATTTGCGGCAACACCGAAGGTATCGAGCCCCTCAGTTCCAACTTGTACACGCGGCACACTTTGGCAGGCAACTTCGTGGTGGTGAATCAGTTTCTGGTCAACGACTTGATCGACCGCAACCTGTGGAACGCGGAGATGCAAGCGGAGTTGATCAAGCACAAAGGGTCGGTGCAGGACATCTCGTCGATTCCGGAAGACTTGAAGCAACTGTACAAGACGACGTGGGAAATTAAACAGCGATACGTCATTGACCACGCGGCAAGACGGGGCAAGTACATTTGCCAGTCACAATCTCTGAACTTGTATTTCCCCCAACCGAGCGCCAACCAATTGTCGTCGGCGCATTTTTATGCCTGGAAGCAGGGATTGAAAACGGGGATGTATTACTTGCGCGCGAAACCGGCCAGCGAGGCATTGAATTTTTCGCAGGAAGAGTGCGAGAGTTGCGGCAGTTAGAGCCGCGTTGACCGTCGCGAATTTAAAACGGCGCGACTGGAGAAAGGACCATGGCTGCTGCTTCTTGGAAAACGATATTAAAACAGAACGTCGATGCCTTCGTGGCAAAACACCAGAAGGTAGACATCGTGCTGAGTCCAGATTGGGACGGCGTGTTGAGCACGGTGCTGCTCCACCACTACGTAAAGACCGCGCATCCTGAAACACCGGTCCAGGTCATCGGCACCTACGATTGCAAAAAAATCGTGACGCTGGGAGAACAGGACAGCGTGCGGGAAGCGTTGTTTTTAGATTTGGATTTGCCGATGGACGGGGTCTGCCACATCGGGCAGCATTTGCTAGGCTACATCCCGCTGAGCAACGAGTTGAGTTTCAACCCGAACGCGCACTTCAAGAACTACGAGACGTGGACCAAGTACCCGTTTGGCACCGCGCAGATGCTGTTCTACGGCCTGTTCGAGGAAACCGATTTCCCCCCGATCGCGGAGACGCTGCTGGCGCACGCGGATTCAAGCCACGCGAATGCGAAAAAGTACGCTCCAAACTGCAAGCAATGGATCGAGAAAATGTACAAGGATGAAACTTACATGAAGAACCTCGTAAACGGGACGTATTTTAAGCAAGGGTTGGACGAGCATTTGAATCTGATCGAGTTCATCGAGCCGTACGTGGCGGTGAAGAAGAAGTACGTGGAAACGGACGATGTGGGGTGGAACAAATGCCGAAGCCGGCAGACCGTGAAAGGGAAAACAGAGGTCCACATGATTCGCAACGCGCATTTGCTGTTGGATTTCGCGGCAGTGTGTTTGAAAGTGCAGTGCCCCGCGCTGGCGGACAAGCCGAAGACAGCGAAATGCCTTTGGGCGGGAAGACGAAAGATGGTGACGTTGGGGGAGGCGAATGCATGTGAAGGGGGGATGAAGGCGTATTTGGAGAGGAAGAAGGCGAAAAGCCATGCGATCGTCAGTTCAAGAATGTTGAGTCTGACGATGCCGCCGTTAGATGAGTTGGAGTTATAAAAATCATAAGTGATTGTAATATTTTTTTTTCCCGCTACAATAAAAAAAAAGATGTTGCATGGTGGGCGAGGAGACAAGTATAAGTCGAAAAAGCAACTGGAAGAGAAACGAAAACGGAAAGCGGAGGAGGAATTGCGAGCGTCCTCCCAACGACCTCGGATGGAAGAGCCAAACCTTTCGGATGACCGGAAGCCGCCTGCCGATGACAACAACAACAACAACAACAACAACAACAACACCGTGTGCGAATGCGGAGTATGTTTCGAACGTCAACCGTCTCAACCATTACCGCCTATGGTGGAGGGAAGGCGGCAAATGCCGTACCCATTGACACAGGCGCAAGTTGCACGTGCAAAAGAAGCACAAGGGTTTCGAGAGGGATACATGGAAGTCGACAAAGCCCTTCGCTGGATGATCAAGCACAACCTTCAAAACCCAACCCATCCAAAGACATATGCTGACGTCGCCAGAAAATTGAAGCGTCGATACACCGTAGAGCAAATAAAAGAGCGGGATGACTTTTTGAAGGAAGTGGTCGTGGAAGGGTTTGATGTGAAAATAAAGAAGTGGGATTTACACTCCACCATCGGGTTGAATTGGTTGAACGACGAGGTCATCAATTTTTACCGCGAATTGCTCCTAGAGCGGGAAAATGCATCGCCGCAGAACATTTACATCCACAATACGTTTTTCATGACCAAGTTGTTGCAAGGCGGCTACGACCACAACAACGTAAAAAAATGGTTGAAGCGGAAGAACGTGGACTTGTTTTCGCTGCGTTTGCTACTGATCCCGATGAATTTGAACGGGGGACACTGGACACTTGCCACAATCGATGTCCCTAACGGCACGATCACGTACTACGACAGCATGGGTGGATCTGAAGACGAGGCGTTAGAAAACCTGAAACGGTACGTGGCCGACGAGCACTTAGCACATAAGAAGAAACCCCTGCCAGAAGAATACAAGATTCGGATCGTCAATACCGGGCGAAATGTCCCGCAGCAGAACAATTGCTCCGATTGCGGCGTCTTCATGTGTCAGTTCATGAATTATTTGGCGACCAACGATGCTTTCAACTTCGGGCAGAGAGACATGCCGCACTTGCGGCTGAAGATGGTGTTAGAAATCTTGAACAAGCGCCTGTTTGACTTCCCAGATGCGGCATTGACCGGCGGCCGCGGGGACAAGCACAAGTCCAAAAAGCAACTAGAAGAGAAGAAAAAGCGTAAGCAACTAGAAGAATCCGGAGAGAAAGCGCTTGAAGTGAAAAAACCCGAAGAGAAAAAGAAGCGCGACGAAAAGAAAAAACCCGCGCTTCTTGAAGAGAAAAAACCCGAAGAAAAAAAAGCCCCTGCTGCTCCATCGTCTGCTCAATACGTATGGCCGATGCAGCAAATCGATGGAAAATTGGACGATGCAACCGACAGTGATGCGGCCGATTACCTGTTGCACGACGTGCGGGGGAACGGGAACTGCTTCCACTACGCTTTTCTACGAGCATCCAAGGCAAAAAACATTGAACCTGGAAAAAGCAAGTTGCCGGAGGAATTCGATCCGACCAAAAAAGTCCTTTTGAAAAGTGGGAAGATAAAGCCGCACGATACATCCATGCGGGCGTTGAAAAAGGATTTCAAGAAGTTGTTTGAAAACGAAAAGGTAACACAGTGCAAGGCTTTTCAAGACATGTTTTCCCTAGTGGACATCAACCGCAAACAATTTGAGCGCAACTTGACCAAAAACAAAGAGCAAATCGAGTACACCCCGGGACTGCACGATGCACTGTTCCAATGCTTGTACAACGTCAAACTGCGCGTGTACTACGAAAGTGTCGGATGGGTAGGCTCCTTTGCAGACGCCAACCCGCACGCCGCAGACGTGATCAACCTGTTTTACGAGCCGGAAACGAAGGAAACGTCCGGGCATTACATGTGGTTGGAGCCACTACAAGGTAAATTGAGCGGAGGCGTCAAAGACGTGCAATTGAAGAACTTAGGGTTCGATGCTGCCTGGTTTGGTTCGATCGCTACTACTACGCTGGCAAACCATCGGAAACGGCTGGAAGTGCTGGCAACTGCCATGCCGGACGCCGATTTGGTAAAGGACATCGATCGAATCGTGGCCTTCGTGGAGAAACGGTACCAAGCACCATTCAATGTTTATTCAACTTTGCGCAAAGTGTTGCGACAACTGGCGCCACATTCTAGCGCGTACGAGTTGATTAGAAGCAAGCCGACGGGGTACACCAAGAAACAGCCGAAATTGCTGCAGCGGAAGAAAAATGCGAACGAGAAGAAGTTGTGGATGGAATGGCCGACCATCGATCGCACTACGGCTAAGTTGTACAAGAAAGTAAAAGAAGGAAACGGAACCGACGAGGATTTGGAGGATTTGTTGCGGCTGGGCTTGTACGTGTACAACGATCCGAGGCGGAACGACTACCACAACATGAAAATGGGACGAGGAAGCGACAAAAGCATCAACTTTTGTGATTTGAAACGGAGAATGTTCGTCTTCAACGAGTACAAGACGGCGAAGTTTTACAACACCCAAGAAATACCAATTTCCGACCGGCTTGTCAAGATTATCCGATGGCACCAGAAACGATTTAAATACGAATATTTAGTAGCACCCACGGCGTTGACGACGAGCCAGTTTACCGACCGGATGAAGGCGACGACCAAGCGGCGGTTGGGGAAGGAAATAGGGAGCCGGATGCTGCGGAAAATATTCCTCACGTTCAAGTTGGAAGACCCTATAAAAAAAATGATGGTGCGAGCGAGAAAAATGGGCCATAATTTTTCGGAGTCACTACAGTATATTCGAGTGTAAAAAATATTTATGTTTATTTTTATATTTTTTTTTATTATTCGATGGCGTTATTTCAACGACATCCCCCTCGCAGACCAAGTACGATGCAGTGATAGTCCATGTTAGTCATTTCCAAATTCCTTTCCCAATCCGAAGTATTCCAACGCCCCAGTTTTGCCGTTTTCATCGGCTTCGTCGGCAAAAGTAAGAGCCTCCGCCACATCGTTCGCGAATATATGTTTCAGGAATTCCTCCGATTGTTGGGTTTGCAATTCTTTCAGTCTGCAAGCGATGGCTTTGATGCTCTGTAAGATTATTTTATGATGTTTTTTGACAACTGGGTCGTGTTTGGATTGATTGAGAACGTCGGTAAAATAGTCCACTTTCAACGTGTCATTCACTTCTTTCCATACCGTTTCCATGGTTCTTGTTTTGGCTATATATATATATATATATGGAACATAAAATCAATCAATACAGACAGAATATTCTATTTAGTAAAAACTCATTTGAAACTTTTGTTCTAGAACGGTAAACCGGTAGAAAAATTAAGGTTATATTTTTTTATGGTAAAACAGATGAAGCCGCATGCTGGGTTCAGCCTCCTCGCTCTCAACCAATTCCACCTTTTCCCGGCACGCGCTGTATTTCAACGCCTCTTTCCAATCCTTCGCCTCGAAATGCTTTTCCTCGTCGTTCGCCGGCCACATGCTAAGCACCACACACACAACAGACACCTCTTGGAAACCAAGTATACTGTTTGCAATGCTTTGAGACAAGGCGGATGAATACATGCCGCCGTCGTACACAAAATGCACCGTCAGTTTGGCAGGATTCAACCACCGATGCAATTCCTTCACGTTCTCCTCAACGCTGTTCAACAGGTCACAGATGACGGTGCGCTCTTGCTGCACCTTCACAAACGAGGCTTCGCGCTCGAACCCAAGGACCGTCTCGTAATCGCGTAAGGCTTGAGTCAGCATGCTGCCGTTCCCGCTGCCCCAATCCACGAATTGGGTATTATTAACCTGCTTCTTCTTTTTCGCGAGAAACTGGCGGATACATGCAAAGATGGGTTCTCGATCGAAAATGGTCCTGGCTTTCCATTGAAATTCTTCCGGGTACAGTTGCCGGTACCGCGCTGGCAAGTACCGTTTTTTCCAGAACGGCTCCGCGGTATGCTTCATCCAGAGGTAGAAATCTTCGTTGAACGGGATCTTGCTCACTTCCTGGAAAGCAAAATGTTTGTGGTCCAACCCCACCTTGTACCGATCCGGATCTTTCGGCGCCCACACCCCAAAATAACAATACATGCCCTCGCGATGCGTGCGCATGTCGGCCTCCGTGCAGCAATGGAGCGCATTCGTGTCGCAGTCGATGTACGTGCCGCACAATTTGCAATGCCCCGGCATCGTCTTCGGATACAACAGTTGCTGCTCCTGCAACAGCCCCATCCCCCATTGTATTTGGCAGTAATAGTACAAGGTAATTGGATACCACTGGCCGTCAGCGACCTGGATCGGCCCGTACATGTTGGTGCTGTGCCGAAATTTCGGCTCGCGGTTCGGGTACCGTCCTTTGTATGGCCACGGACACTTCCATTCACAGAGATGCTTCCCGACGCTGCCATCTTTGAACCGCTCTTCGATCACGCCGTCCGGTGACATGGCCCTCCACGACCCGTCCGTAGCGATGCATAGCCCGTAATGCTCCATGGCAAACGATTCCACCTGGTCGTCGCAGTGCGTGAATACGAATTGGTCCTCGCAATCGTCTTCCCGGTCGTTGCCCCATTTTGTGTACTCGTTGCCTCGGAATGTCGAGGTCAACAATTTCCGGAGCAGTGCGGATTCGAAATTGCTGGTTTTGTTCCATTCCATCAGCGCTTCGATGTCGGGCCACGACATTCGCTTCTCGTACACGGACCTCCCCGTCTGTTTCTTGAACGCCTTAATGTTGTCGTATCCCATGCCCACGACATCACTGACTTTGGAACCGGTTACCCGCCCTTCCCTCGCCTTCAGCCATTTCGGATTGGCTTCCCCATTTTGCAAATGTTGCTCCAAGTTTCGAATGGAGACATGGTCGTCGTACTCGATCGTTTTCAACGGGTCCATGTATTCCTCCCATGATATACGTTGTATTGATTCATGGGTGCTTGGTTCTTGTTGCACCGTTTCAAACCCACTGAACGGCAACGCTGCCATATTTAAAAAAAAAATAAATATATATATTTTACTATATATTTAATATATTTAATACATACTTGTTATGGTTTTGAATTGAAAAGTATTGGAAATACCGGTATACCGGTAAGGTATTGTTGATGTTATCAACTATTGCCCCCAGTCCCCGCCAAATTAGTTGGCGCCATAAAAAGTAAAAACAAGGTCAGGAGTAGGAGAAACTATTTTATTCATTTTTGGGTTAGTAAGTGGTTAGAAAAAAAATGTAAATTAGTTGGGGCTATAAAGCGACGTACGAGTATATAATATAAATTTCTTTTACTCCCGGCCAGATTATCATATATAACACTGACTCTTCTATTGTACTCCGTACTGTAAAGT
>PBLX01000013.1 GCA_002722435.1 Legionellales bacterium
CTTATTTTTTTCACGTTGAATGAGATATTTCGGTTTACCAACGGCTCATTATACAGATGACTCCTAATGAAAAGAGTCTGTTGATAACAGGCGCTGCAGGGTTTGTTGGCTCGCATTTAGTGCGTAAAGCACTCCAGCAAGGTTACTCGGTCACTTGCTTAGTGCGGCCTTCATCTGATTTGTGGCGTATCGTGGATATCCTGGGTCAGGTGGAACTATTTTATTGTGATATGGCGCTGACAGATGTAAAAAAACTATCAGAGAGGATTGGAAATGTTAGTCATGTTTTTCATCTTGCAGCAGCAGGCGTCAATCCAAAAGGACATACGACCTACTCATTAGCGAAGGAAAATATATTAGGCACCATAAATTTGTTGCAGGCTTCTATGAATGCGCAGTTAGCTAGGTTTGTTTACTTTGGCTCTTGTTTTGAGTATGGTGTAGGTAGGCGTATCAATGAATCAAGCAAAATTGCACCCAGTTCCGAGTACGGTTTATCAAAAGCTACGGCTAGTGCTTATGTTCAGTTTTTTTCTGAGCACTACAATGTGCCAACCACCATTTTACGACCTTTTAATGTGTATGGTCCCATGGAAAGTCGAAATCGTCTAATTCCCACTGTGATACTTGGTATGTTGACTGGGAAGCCCATTCAACTAACTGAAGGAAGGCAATTACGCGATTTTGTGCACGTATACGACGCTGTTGATGCTTGTTTAGCTGCCTCAAGTGGGTCTGCCACACTAAATGAAGTCCTCAACATCTGTACGGGTGAAGCTCATTCGGTTAAACAAGTTGTGGACCTAATAGCATCCTCGGTAGATTATCCAGTAGAACTCGCCTGGGGGGCGCACTCATATCATTCTAAAGAATATCAATCTCTATCAGGTTGTCCAATAAAGGCCGAAAGCCTTATGAATTGGCGCGCAAGTATTGATATTGAGACAGGATTGCAGCAAACATTTACATGGTTCAGAGAAAATTACAAGAATTTTAGTATTTACTTTTAGTCTATCATTGCGTAATTAAAGTAGTGTCAGTAACTATCTCGGGTTATGCTGTTGATACAACCCATACACTGAGAGGTCAATAAAATGAACACATTTTATCTCTGTGATTTATCGCATACAGCACAAGGTATAAATTCAGAATTGGTTCCTTATCCTACGGGTTGCATAAAGAGCTACTTTCATGCCAACAGTAAGCATGATGCTGAAATCAAACTATTCAAGTATCCAGAGAAATTGCTATCCTCATTCTCAATTGAGAAGCCGTCTATAGTGGCATTCTCAAATTATATGTGGAATTTAGATCTCAGCTACACTATCGCTGAAGCAATTAAAGACGTTGCACCCGAGACATTGATTGTTTTTGGTGGACCAAATTTTCCGCTTGAGACTCACCGACAAGAGATTTGGTTAGGTGAAAGACCTGCAGTAGACATACATGTTACGGGGGAAGGTGAGCATCCTTTTTTAGAAATAGCCGAACATTGGATAGAGAATGCAGATGTGAACGGGGTAAAAAATGCTCAAATTTATGGCGTTGTCAGCTTGCTTAACGGAAAACTACAAAAATGCTCTGGTGTAAGAAAAGATGGCTTCGATGATTCGCCACGGATTAAAAGCCTAGACTCTACTCCTTCTCCTTATTTAATGGGTTATCTTGACGAATTCCTCGCCGATAAGAACTTGGTTCCCTTGATGGAGTGTAACAGGGGGTGTCCCTTCACTTGTGCGTTTTGTGTTGATGGTATCGGTGCAAGAAGTAAAGTGCATAAAGCGAGTTTAGATCGCTTAAAGTCGGAACTCATATATATAGCTGAGCGGTATGATGGAAAATATCTAACCCTGGCAGATACTAACTTCGGAATGTACAAGGACGATTTGGAATTCTGTAAAGTCATTGATGAGGTCAAGAACCAATATAATTTTCCACATCACTTACAAGTTACTACTGGAAAAAACCAGACTGCACGTATAATGGAGGCCGGCAGATTACTAAAAGGATCTTTGCGTTTTTCGGCTTCTGTTCAATCTTTGGATGAAGACGTCTTAAGAAATATCAAGAGGAGTAACATATCTTATGAGTCGCTCATTGATGTTTCAAGACAAGTAAGTAATACGCAGGCAAGCACCTACTCTGAAACCATTCTTTCCTTACCTGGAGATTCTGAGAAAAAGCATAAAAACTCAGTGATCAAACTTATGGAAGCCGAGTTTAATCAGGTGCGCTTGTACACGTTAATGATTTTAGATGGCTCTGAGCTCGCAACAGATAAGACTAGATCTAAGTTTGGTTTAAAAACACGTTTTCGCGTGGTTCCAAGATCTTTTGGTATATACGAGTTTCAAGGCAGGCAACTACGTAGCGTGGAGGTTGAAGAAGTTTGTGTGGAAAATGACACTCTACCGTTCGATAAGTACGTAGAATGTAGGCGTTTTGCTCTGAGCGTCACACTTTTTTATAATGACCAAATATTTTTTGAGTTGACTCAATTTCTGAACTCTAAAGGTCTGAAGGTTTCTGATTGGGTCATGTTCGTCCACGATAAGTATGCAGATTTCCCTGATAAACTGGCCCAAGTTTACGATAAGTTTGAGCATGATACGATTGAAGAATTGTCACTATCTAAAGAGGGCTTGGAAGAAGATATAAAGAGCACTCCTGGCGCCATAGAGGGATATATAAACGGAGAGCGGGGTAACAATGTATTGTTTAACACTCAGGCCCAAGTCTACTTGGAAGCGATGGATGACTTACATTATGTGGCATTTTCTGGGGCAAAAGAATTTTTAGAAAAGAGCGGGAATTCTTTAACCCCATTAGAAGAAACGTACCTCTCTGATTTAGAACGTTACTCTCTGTTAAAAAAGTCTGATTTCATCAATATTGATTCTCCTCTAACCGAAGGTTTTAATTTCGATTTTATTAGCTTGGAGTCAACGTTTTTTGAATCTGTTCCTTCGGACAAGGAGCCGACAAAAATATGCTTCTTTTACCAGAAATGGCAAAAAGAATTCATCTCTGATCAATTAAAACGTCATGGTGAAAGTATTCAGTCAGTCGGTAAGATATTCTCCCGTGTACCGATAAAAAAATTACAACGCGTGAGTGCGCGCGAAGGCGAAGTAAAATATGATGGAGATCATTTAACTGCAGAAAATTTACAAAATGATCAGCTCTGGTTTGGAGAAGGTTCCAACTCGCTTTAATTTGACAATAAACAGATTTTCTTAGTTGTGTGCTGCCTGCCGGTCATAAGTAGTTAGTTTATTCTGCCCTCATTGAATGGGTGGTTACGAATAACTGTAAGCCTTTTCTGTTAGAATCTCACTCTACAGGCTCGGTTTGTTGAAACGGGTATTGGAGAAACGACCAGTGCTCATTCACCTACTCAGAGTTACTCACCTTTGAGGTCTTTATTCCGTCGATTATAGACCTAAGCGTTTAACTGACAATTAAGTATTCTATAGTCTCAACTGAAATCGCTGAGACTTGGTCGGAGAACCGCTGGTGTGTGTTGAGTTCGAAATGTATTACTACGACAATAATTTTTCATCCGCGTAGAAGGTATGGGCTGAACAAGCCAGAAATACATATGCCTCTAACGCCGGACTAGCTACGGAAGAACGTTTAGGGTCTTCTTACGTGTCTTCGGTTTTTGTTCCCTCAAGACTTGGTTTGGTGTGTCTTTTCATCGCCTAAGCCTAAGGTTGTCCTTTCTGTAGATTTTTTATAAGACGTCTTTCAAATCCTCATTTTCTCAACACCGCTTATATCGATAGAATGTTTGCTTTCTCCAAAGGCAAAGAGTTTTATCTTAAAAAATCACATTAGCCAGTGTTTTTACAGCGATGCAAGGTGCAATGATGTCATATGTGCTATTTGTTATTTCGTTTATAAGACGAAAAAAGAGGGGCGCTTTCTTGTGGAGCCGCGATTAAATAGAGATGCTTTGAAAATCTTAATCAGTGTTAACGCAGAATTTAGTCATACATTACCTACAATCCTCCCAGTGTTCCTAAAAAAATTCCGAGGCTGTTACAAGTTATTTGAAAACGGCATTCTTGGTCTATAATTATTACTTGCAAAGTCTAAATGTTTTGGATGCTGCGAGAGAACTAAAAAAAGCTGCTGTAGCCCACAATACTTCGTTGCAAGTACACAAGTGCTAGTAACAACAATAGTTGAGCCTATATTAGTCCCAGTGCTTTATAAAGATAAATTGATAACCAACTAAAGAAATTTGGGAAAACGAAATCTGATGACTGATTCGCACAATGTTTTTGATTTGTCTGTCGTTGTACCAACGTATAATCGGGCTGAGTTACTTAGAGAAATGCTTCTTAGTTTACAAGACGAGTTAACAATATACAAAAGCGAATATTGTGTTGAGATCATCATAAGTGACAATGCTTCTACAGATAAAACGCGAGAGGTAGCAAATAGTTTACTTGATTTAAACATTAACTATTCTTGCAACAATGAAAATGTTGGCGTGGTTAGAAATATTATAAACGCCTGCGAAAGTGCTTCTGGGCGATTTGTTCTTCTTATGTCAGACGATGATCTGTTCATTCCAGGAGCAATTTCTGAACTATTACCATACACTATACAGGATGACGGTATTGGTATAGTCTCAGGGCCGGTTCAACGCTTTAGCAGCGTTGGCTCTGAAGAGAGTTTGGGACCGGTCCTTTTTTCGTTACAAAAAAACGATAGAGTAATACTAAAGCAGGGTTTTCAAGCGTTCTCATATTTTTTCTTACGGGCGTCAACTCTTTCAGCCCTTATGATACGACGAGATCTTATAGATATTGCAGGAGTCGAAAAACACGTTTCGAGTTTATATCCACAAGTGTACTTCAGCGGTAAAGCTGCCAAATTATCTGACGCTGTATACTTACCTAATCCAGTAGTTAAAGTGAGAGATAATCCAATAACTCACTGGGTGTATAGTGATGATTTTATGGCAAGTGCTGTTATAAATATCCTAAAAGATCTAGTCCACGACGAACCTTGGGGAAGTAAAGCGTTTAGTCAAATAGTACGGCAACGCATCTGGGCCTCCTATGGGCCGTTATATGAGTCCAAAGAAAGAAGTCTTGTTACTTTTTTTAAAACATTACGTAGCTTTGCTATGGTGAAAGAGTATCGTCAAAGTGCTACATTTTGGTCTATAGGTTTGCTTATCGGTTTATTGGGTACACGCTTAATTGCCATATTGCGGAGATGCTTCAGGAGTAGTAAAACTTATGGAACCAAATAAGCAGGGTATTCGACTCCTTTTTTACCTTCCTAATATTCGTAGCTACAAAGATCGTGTCTTAATGTTGAATGAAGTTGCTAAATGTGTGGAGAAGGCTACACTTATAGTTTCTCGTAAAGATCAAGATGAAGAGGAATTAGGTGAAGATTTTCAGCTTGAGATTTACGAGGTTCCGTGTTCACATATGATGAACTTATTGCCTCTAAGAGTATCAAACTTTGTTAAGATCCTGATAAAAAAAGATAGTTATAATGTAGTTCATGATACATTCGGTCATTTGTTTCCTTTGCTCATTAAACGCAGAAGCTACAAAAGCTGTATTTTTGTTACATCTCAATATCAGTTGGCTGAGTGGGATTGGAAGAATGTATTACTGCCACAGTATGGTCTCGTAAAATCACTTACCAATGTCAATCTTCGCCATTACTTATATCGTATATTTCTACAGCGGTTAGCTTTTACTCATGCAGAGCATATAGTTTTACAAGCTCCTGGGCTAATTACGCGCTTAGAAAAGTATATGCCGGATTGTGTTAAGAAATCAGTATTTATACCGAATAGTACTTCGTATTTTATTAAGTCTGATGCTTCCAGCGATGTGTCGGATCGCCGAATATCTGAAATACGCCTACTTTGTGGAAGTGGTGCCCTCTCATTTGGAAAAGGAGGTGATGAATTACTATCTCTCATACGTGAAGTTAAGAGACGAGAGATCAATATTTCCGTGGTTATATTAGGGGGTATAGCACCATTAGATCGTCGTTACTTCCACGAACAGATACATCAGTCAAATATAAATTCCAACATTCGCATGGTCGGTCGCGTTAGTCACGAGGAGATGTTAAAATACTACAAAAACAGCGACTGGCTGTTTAATTTTACAGCGCTAGATGGATCTCCTAGGACAGCGTTAGAAGCCATTGCGTGTGGTCTACCTGTGATAGGGTCTTCACATCCAGGTGTTGAAATAATTGATCCGGAAAAACAGTTTATCCTTTTCATGGATGGTCAGGTCGAACAAGTAATAGATGAGATGGTTGCTTGTAAAAAAGATCCTCGGCGTTATGAGAGACGTGTGGCGATTGGGGTGAGTTACGTGCGAGATAACTTTTCAAGTTTGTCGGTTAGCAACCAATATGTCAATTTTTATCACAGTATTCTGAATAGGAAATAGATTAGGAGGTACAGTAAAAAATGAAAATTCTTGTTACGGGAGGTTCCGGTTACATTGGTTCCATATTGGTTCCACTTCTACTCGAACGAGACCATATTGTGACAGTTCTAGACAATTTTAGTTTTGGTCAAAATAGCTTACATGAATGTTGTATATCTTCAAACTTTTCCGTTATAAATGGTGATTGTCGTGACGAAAATACACTTTCAACTGCTTTGCGAGACCAAGATGTCATAATACCCTTGGCTGCTCTTGTAGGTGCTCCAATTTGCGACAGAGATCAAGTCGCTGCTCATTCTACGAACTTAGGTGCTATTAATACACTTTTAAAGTTCCGTTTACCAAAACAACGGATTTTGTATCCAAACACCAATAGTGGTTATGGTATTGGCGAGTCTGGCAAATATTGCACAGAAGAAAGTCCACTAAATCCTGTTTCTTTATATGGAAAGACGAAAGTTGAAGCTGAAAGAGCGATTCTGTCTGCTGGAAATTCTGTATGTTTCAGGCTTGCCACTGTCTTTGGTATGTCACCGCGGATGCGCTTAGATTTGTTAGTAAATGATTTTGTATATCGTGCAGTGAATGATCGCACGGTTGTCGTTTTCGAGGGGCATTTCAAGCGAAATTATATACATGTCAGAGATGTTTCAAGAGTGTTTGTGCATGGTCTGGAGAACTTCGAAACTATGAAAGACAATGTTTACAACGTTGGGTTGAATGATGCCAATCTGTCGAAAATCGAACTCTGTGAAAAAATCAAGCGACATATACCATACTTTGAATACTTAGAAGCGCCTGTTGGAGAAGACCCCGACAAAAGGGACTACATTGTATCAAACGACAGGCTAAACCAGACCGGGTTCGTGCCCGAATATTCGTTAGATGACGGGATTAACGAATTGGTCAAGGGATACAAGATGTTGAAAAATTCAAAATATTCCAATGTCTGATTTAGACGCAGTAATTCTAGCCGGTGGTAAAGGCACCCGTCTAAGATCTGTAATCAAAGATAAGCCAAAACCAATGGCGATAGTGTCAGGAAAGCCATTTATAGAATGGGTGTTAGTCTATCTGAGAGATCAGGGGATTAAGCGAGTAATTTTGGCCACGGGCTATAAACGAGATTTTTTCCGGCAATACTTTGGTGATGGTAGCGAATTGGGGATTGAGATTCTCTACTCGGAAGAGGTTGAGCCAATGGGAACTGGAGGCGCCACGAGAAAAGCAATCTGCTTGGCTCAAACAAAAGATGTTTTGGTGTTGAACGGAGATTCATTTTGTGCAGTAAACTCGGAAAGAATGCTAAAAACACATTGGGAAAAAAATGCAGACGGGACAATATGGCTTATTGAAAACGACAAGGGTAACCGATTCGGCCGAGTAGACATATCTTCTAACGATCAGGTGTTGGCATTTCGTGAAAAGATAGATGGTACTTCTACAAGTCTTATAAACGCTGGAATTTATATTTTTTCGTGTTCGTATATGGAAAAGTTTCCTTTGGGGAAATTTATCTCGCTTGAGATGGAAATATTCCCTGATCTAATTAAGAATAAGTTTTTTTCTATAAGAGGAAATGGGCCATTTTTGGATATTGGTACACCAGAATCATTTAGTGAATCGGAAGCGTTTATTAAAACGCTTTTTTTTGACCACAATACAGGCGGACTTTGCTAATAAGATTTGTTAAGTATTAATCAAGCTTATTGAGTGGATGTTCATTTAAACAAATCTAAAAAGTTAAGAGATCTCATGAATGAGCAGGATAAAGTGGGTTTAGGCAGTCTAAATGAGTTAGAACTGTACAGATTGTACGAATCTTTGTACAGGATAAGACGGACGGAAGAGAAGATAGCAGACGTTTATCCCACTGATAAAATTAAAAGTCCAGTCCACTTATCGATAGGGCAGGAAGCAGTTTCCGTGGGTGTCTGTGAGGCCTTAGAACCCGGTGATTATGTATTTGGAACCTACAGAGGACATGCTCTTTATTTGGCTAAGGGCGGCGATTTAAAGAAAATGATTGCTGAATTGTATGGGAAAGTTACTGGATGCGCAAAAGGGAAAGGTGGGTCAATGCATCTAGTAGATGTGGCTAATGGAGTGATGGGTACTTCTGCAGTTGTTGCAACAACTATTCCAAACGCTGTCGGGTACGCCTTGGGAATTAAACAGCAAAATAGAAGAAATATAGTGGTTAGCTTTTTCGGCGATGGGGCTATAGAAGAAGGTGTATTCTCAGAGAGTATAAACTTTGCGGTCCTTAAGAATCTTCCCATAATCTTTGTCTGCGAAAATAACAACTATGCAATACACTCAGATATAGCGAGGCGCCAATCGATAAGTGAAATTACAGATCAAGTAAAGCCTTATGGGTTGCCTGTACGGAAAATAGTAGATAACGATATATTTGCTATTAAAAACTACGTGCATTCTATAGCGACTCAAATCAGGCAAAATAATATGGGTCCTGTCTTCGTAGAATGTATGACCTATCGTTGGTTAGAACATGTGGGACCCGGTAGTGATTTCCAACTGGGTTATCGTAGTGAAGACGAGGCAAAAAAGTGGATGGAAACAGATCAGTTATTGCGTCTACAGCAATACATTAAAGATGAGGATCGACTTCAAATAGAACACGCGATTGACGAGGAAATAGAAAAAGCGTTTGAGTTTGCCGAACAGAGTCCCTTTCCTTCAGAAGATGAACTGTATACTGAAATCTTTAAGGTGTAAAAATGAGTCGAGAGCAGACTTTTACAGAAGCTATATGTGAAGCGACACATCAGTTAATGGAGGAAGATGACTCCGTTTTCGTAATGGGATTAGGTGTTGACGACCCCAAAGCTATTCTTGGTAGCACTAAGGGCTTGCTAGATGCATTCGGTCCCGATCGTATTTTTGATACACCATTATCAGAAGATGCAATGACGGGAGTCGCAATTGGCGCTGCTTTAGCTGGAAGGCGTCCTATTCATGTTCATATACGCATGGACTTTTTGATGCTTGCGATGAATCAACTAATAAATGTCGCAGCAAAAAATCATTACATGTACGGAGGTCAACAATATGTACCGATAGTAATACGTGCAATGATTGGAAAAAGTTGGGGGCAGGGGGCGCAGCATTCTCAAGCGCTACATTCTTTTTTCGCACATGTTCCAGGTATCAAGGTCGTCATGCCTACGACACCATATGACGCGAAGGGTTGTCTTGTAGAAGCGGTTTCAGACGATAATCCCGTTGTTTTTATTGAGCATCGCTTACTGCACTACCAAAAAGGGCCTGTGCCTCAGAAATTATACAGACTTGATCAGGGAAAGGCACGTGTAGTTGTTCCTGGTTCAGATGTAACGCTTATAGGATTATCGTACATGGCCATTGAGTGTTTTAGAGCTCAAAAATACCTTGAATCTAAGGGTGTTAAGGCTGAAGTTATTGATCCGGTTTGGTTAGTACCTTTTGATTTGGATACCATAATTAAGTCTGTAGAAAAAACAGGACACTTATGTGTGGTAGACAATGGATGGACAACTTGCGGGTTTGGTGCTGAGATCATTTCTCAAGTAATTGAAAAATTACAATATAAGCTACACATAAAAGTACATCGTATGGGTTTCGCGTCAGTAACCTGTCCTACAACTACTCCACTAGAAGACCTATTCTATCCGAATGCGAGGACAATAGCTTCTTCCGTTTATCGCTTGCTGAAGCCTGAGCAAAGTTCTTGGATACCGGAAGAGCGAGAAGATTTGAAATCCGTTGAGTTCAAGGGGCCTTTCTAGTTTACTCTACAGTTAAATAGGAGATGCAAAATTGTCATTAGACTGGCCGTTAATGAGAAACAATATACAAAGGGAAGACCTTGATGTTGTTATTGAATTTCTAAAACAAGACGATCCAATTCTAACTCAATCAAGCCAGGTTCATGCATTTGAAGAAGAATGGTCTAATTGGCTTGGGGTTAAGTATAGTGTTTTCGTCAATTCTGGATCTTCTGCCAATTTGTTAAGTATGGCCGTGTTGCGAGAGCTTTGTGGAACTGGAGAAGTTATTGTCCCCACTTTAACATGGGTGTCTGATATCGCTTCAGTTATTCAGTGTGGCTTTGATCCTGTTTTTGTTGACATAGATCCTAGGTCACTTGGCATGAATAACGATCATATTATTCAAAAGATCACGTCTAATACAAGAGCTGTATTCATGACACATGTTTTGGGTTACAATGCCCTTTCTGAAAAACTCTTACGTCTTCTCAAGGAAAGAAACATACCTTTGATAGAGGACGTGTGTGAGTCGCACGGAGCAGAGTTTTCTGGGCAGAAGCTCGGAACTTGGGGATGGCTATCCAATTTTTCTTTTTATTATGCTCATCACATGAGTACAATCGAGGGGGGTATGATCTCAACTAATGACGAGAATGCATATCAACACCTGCGCATGATGCGTGCACACGGGATGGTTCGTGAGTCCAGCTCAGACGATATTAAGACAAAATACCACGAACAGTTTCCCGACCTAAACCCCGATTTTATTTTTGCTTTTCCTGCATACAACGTACGTAGCACTGAAGTTCAAGCATTGATAGGTCGTTCGCAGCTAAAATCACTTGACCAACGTAATGAAGTAAGAAAGAAAAATATTGCCTTCTTTCTTTCGAGATTAGATTCAGAGATATACCGGACTGATTTTCTCTTAGAAGGTAACTGCAACTATGCATTGACTTTGGTTTTAAAACATCCTGACGTAGAGCTTAGGGACAGGGTAGAGAATATGCTACGTTCTTTAAAAGTTGAGTTTCGTCGCGGGACCTCAGGTGGGGGAAATCAGATTAGACAACCCTACCTTAGGAAATACGTAAGTGAGACCTTTGCAGAAGACTTTCCTGAAGTTGACCACGTTCATTTCTATGGATTTTACATTGGTAATTATCCGGATTTGGAAGAGAGTAAGATTTCTATTCTTTGCGATAAGTTAAACAGCCTAAGTGACTAGCAATGTTTATTGCTTTTTATTAAGAGGAGATTCATGTCAGAAACGAGGTCTTTTCAAAAAGTGCTGATTACAGGCATTGGTGGATCGGGTGGTAGTTACCTTGCTGAATATATAGCACGCGATCATCCAGATGTTGAAATTCATGGTATTGCTCGATGGCACAGCATTACGCAGAATAATTTGCTAAATATTAAGGCACAAGTTGAAGTGCACGAAGCAGATTTATTAGATTTTGGCTCAACGTTCGAAGTGATTCGAAAGGTTGGACCGGATGCAATCTTTCATCTTGCTGCCCATGCCAATGTTCGGGCCTCATTTGATACACCTGCCAGTGTACTTAACAACAACATTATCGGCACAAGTAATTTATTTGAGGCCGTACGCCTTTCAGATTATGATCCTTTTATCCAATTGTGTAGCACTTCTGAAGTCTATGGTCAAGTGAAGGCTGAAGATGTTCCGATACATGAAGGTATCTCGATACGACCAGCGAGTCCGTATGCAGTCTCTAAAGTAGCACAAGATCTGTTGGGGAGAACTTACCACGTTAGTTACGGAATGCGTATAGTGATCACTAGGATGTTCTCCTATTTAAACCCTAGACGTTTAGATCTGTTTGCCACTTCATTTGCACGACAGGTCGCTCGGGTTGAAGCTGGACTTCAAGATGAAGTGTGTCATGGAAACCTTGATTCTGTTAGGACTCTGATAGATGTTAATGATGCGATGCGAGCTTACTGGGAGGCTTTAGTTTATTGCACGCCAGGTCAAGCCTACAACATTGGTGGTACCACGACCATAAAAGTTGGTGACTTTTTAACAGCATTAATTGAAATAACTGGCAAGAATATACCTACGCGTGTAGATGAAAAATTACTCCGGCCTGCAGATGTTACGCTTCAAATACCAGATGTAACAAAATTTCAAGAAGCCACTGGTTGGAACCCCACCGTTCCGTTTGAAAAAAGTATGAACGAGATTTTAAATTATTGGCGTCAGCAAGTTAAAAAGGAAATGTAAGTGGTCTAATGATTATTTGTCGCACACCTTTTCGTATATCATTTTTTGGTGGGGGTACAGACTACCCGATATGGTTTCAAGAGCATGGGGGAGCTGTTCTCGCAACGTCTATCAACAAATACTGCTACCTGTCTTGTAGAAAACTTCCGCCTTTTTTTGAACACAAAAGCCGTATAGTATGGTCGAAGATTGAAAGAGTAAAATCGCACAATGATATACAGCACCCAGTTGTTCGTGCAGTCTGTCAGTTTCTGCAAGTTGAAGACGGCCTTGAAATACACCACGACGGTGATTTACCTGCGCGCTCGGGACTAGGTTCTAGCTCCTCCTTTACAGTAGGCCTATTGAATGCACTACATGCATACAAAGGTACGATGTCAGAAAAAAAACGATTAGCAAGTGAGGCAATTTATGTTGAGCAAAACATTTTAGGAGAAAATGTCGGATGCCAAGACCAAATTGCTAGCGCATTTGGTGGTTTTAACAAGATAAGTTTTTCTCCTAATTCGGATTTTTCAATAGCACCAATTATTTTTCCGAAAGAGCGCTTAGGATTATTTCAACAACACCTATTGCTTTTCTTCACAGGTTTTACGCGCACGGCATCCACGATAGCCGAGAAACAAATAAAAGAAACTCCTAAAAAAGAATTAGAACTTCGAAAGATGTTGGGTATGGTAGATGAGGCTATTGACATCTTATGCCGTCAAGGAGATGTCAGTGATTTTGGAACGTTATTAAATGAAAGCTGGATGCTAAAAAAAAGCATTTCAGATCAAATCTCAACGCCTGCAATAGATGAGATTTACAGGACAGGTATTAATGCGGGTGCACTTGGGGGAAAAATACTAGGAGCCGGTGGAGGAGGATTTTTACTGTTTTTTGCTAAGCCCGAAAATCACTCAAAAATAATAAGTGCGCTGAACGGTCTACTAAATGTGCCATTCGAGTTTGAGAAATCTGGCAGTCAGATAATTTTCTACGAGACAGACAACTATAATTAAAGAGGAAATGATGGGCTTTTATAATCAAAAAAAAATACTCGTAACCGGAGGTACAGGTTTAATAGGCAGACCTTTAGTCGAACAACTTATAAATGCTGGTGGCATTGTCAAAGTAGTCTCTCTTGACGATCCCAGTCGAGCTCCTGGTGGGGTAGAATTCGTTCGTGCTGATCTGCGCGAGTTTTCAGAATGTGTTTCGGCCTGTGATGGCTGTGAAATTGTTTTTCAATTAGCCGGTGTTAAAGGTTCACCTGCCATGACATCTCAGAGGCCCTCCAGTTTCTTTGTGCCTACGTTACAGTTTAGTGTAAACATGATGGAAGCCGCAAGGCAGGTAGGGGTAGATCGATTTTTATTTACTTCTAGCATTGGAGTCTACTCGCCTGCCGAAGTTTTTTTTGAAGATAGTGTATGGGATACATTTCCGTCCCCCAATGACCGGTTTGCTGGCTGGGCTAAGAGAATGGGTGAATTGCAAGCTGAAGCTTACCGTATAGAGTATAGTTGGGACAAGATATCTATAGTGAGGCCTGCAAATGTATACGGCCCCTACGATAATTTTGACCCTAATAACTCTATGGTAATCCCTGCCTTGATTCGCCGTGCTATGGAAGAAGAAAACCCTCTTACTGTGTGGGGAGACGGATCTCCAGTAAGAGATTTTATTTATTCTGCTGATGTGGCAAGAGGTATGCTAAATGCGGTGGAATTAGGTGTCAATGAGCCGATCAATTTAGGCAGTGGATCTGGGGTGACAATTAAAGAAATTGTCAATATTGTCACGAACAATCTTTCTCATCCTATCGACATTGATTGGGATACCAGTAGTGGTCACTCTGGAGATCGTATCCGATTGATGGATACCACACGTGCCGAATCTTATGGTATAAGACCTGTCGTTCCAATAGAAGAAGGCATAAAGAAAACAATGTCTTGGTTCGAAAAAAATCGAGAAGAAATACACACACGGTATAATGCTTTTACGGATCCTAAACTATCGCCAAATGTTACTATATGACGGTTATAGGAGATACCAAATTTTTAATAACGGGATCTAGAAGTGGGTTGGGCAAATATCTCTTCAACCGCTTTGGTGGGTTTGAGTGGCATCGTGGTACTCCAGAAGAAACAATAAGAGAAGCTGAGGCCTATGCGAGCACTGTTATAATCCACTGTGCATTTAATTCTAACTTGTCTTTAGCAACAGAAAACTTATATCAGTATATCAGTGACAATCTGCTATTTACACAACGTTTAGTCAGCATACCACACGATAAGTTGATTTTTGTTTCAACTGTAGATGTCTACCCTAAGGACGGAAGTACTCATACCGAGGAAGAGATCATTAACCCAGACGAAGTTGGTAATATTTACGGGGTCACGAAACTAATGTCCGAAGCAATCGTGAATGATCAGTGTGAGAACCCCATCATATTGAGGTGTAGTGCTCTATTGGGAAATGATTCGAGACCTAACAGCTTATCGCGCATGCTTAGTGAAAAGTCGAAAAAACTGACTTTAACGTCGGATTCCTCTTTTAATTATCTATTACATAATGACCTGGGAGATTTTGTAGATCAAGCTGTGAGGAGCGACTTGAGTGGCATTTTCAATTTAGTCTCCACAGAGAATGTGACCTTAGACAAATTGTCTTCAGATCTCGATTTAACTCCTGAGTACGGATCTTATCGATATGACGTAGGAGATATCACAAACGAGAAAGCTGTATCGATATTTAAACAGATAGATCGGACGTCCTTAGAGGTTGTCGAACATTATTTGGCGACCAAAAATAACTCGTAAGAAAGATTTTTTCTTTTAACAAACAATGTTCAAGTCTTTCTAAAAGATGTGAATTAAATGAAAATTTTGATATGTGGTGCCACTGGCTTTATCGGCCGAAACATAGTAGAAGAATTTCTGTCCACTTATAATAACTATGAGGTTGTCGGAGTTTACAACAGAAGGCCACCTTACGAGATTGAAGGACTTAAATGGATCCGGGCTGATTTGACAAATCCTCAAGATGTTGGCCGAGTTTTAGCTGGAGTAGATGTCATAGTTCAAGCTGCAGCAACAACATCGGGGTCGAAAGATATTGTCTCAAAGCCCCATATACATGTAACTGACAACGCTGTTATGAATTCCTTGTTGTTTCGCGCTGCCTTTGAAAGTCGCGTTAAACATCTAATTTTTTTTAGTTGCACAGTCATGCTTCAATCTTCCGATACGGCATTATCCGAACATGACTTTGATGCCAATAACGAAATTCATCCTAAATATTTTGGTGTAGGTTGGACAAAAGTTTATCTTGAGAAAATGTGTGAGTTTTATGCACAATTAGGAGAAACTAAATTCACATGCCTACGTCATTCTAATATATATGGCCCACATGATAAGTTTGATTTAGAAAAAAGTCATGTGTTTGGAGCAACCATTACTAAAGTTCTGAGTGCACAAGATAAGGTCGTTGTTTGGGGGAGCGGTGAAGAAGAAAGAGATCTCCTTTACGTTGAAGACTTAGTTAATTGTGTCCACAATTGCATAGAGAAACAGTCGGAACCTTTCGAGATTTTTAACGTAGGTTTTGGCTCTGCGGTCTCGATTAAAGATCTAGTTCACCAAATTGTAGATGAGTCAGGTAAAGACTTACAAGTCGAACATGATTTAGCCAAACCATCAATTAAGACTAGTTTATTCTTAGATTGCTCAAAAGCGAAAAGGCTTCTTGGGTGGGAACCTAAGACTTCGTTGAGAGAAGGTATAAAGAAAACTATACAATGGTGTATTTTGAACCGATAGTTTGTTTTGCCTAATGAATGATTTAAAAAATTTTATGTGCCAGACAAGAGTTAGAAGATGAAAATAATAGTTTACTTTTTTCCTACTGGTGCATTTGATCAAATCTCTACAACTCGAAATTATATCGATGAGTTATGTCGTCACGGTCACAACGTTGTCGTAGTTAACCCTTATGAAAAGTTAGGTTTGGGGCTGGAAAAACAACACTATGACGAATACTTAATAGAAAGGATAACAAGAGAAAATAATCAAGAGAGCATTGATATTTTTTTTGCTCATTTAAGAGATAACGAAATTGAAGCAGATACAGTTTTGCGAATTCGTGAGTTAGGTATAAAAACGGTAAACGCAACTTATGACCACCTTTTTGTACATCACCGTTCCAAGAAAATTGCGAAGTCATTTGATCTTTATTGGGTTACCGAGCCTGAGGCAGTTGAAATTTTTGAATCTTATGGAGCACGCGTGTTTTTTGCCCCGACAGCTGCTAACCCTTGGATTTATCATCCTAATAAAATTAAAGAAGATATTGATATTTCTTTCTGTGGAACTAACCGTGAGTCACGTCCGTATTACATGGAGGCACTCTTCCAAAATAAGGTAGATGTCCATGTCTTCGGCTCGCGCTGGGGGCAAGCAGATGAAAATAACGGTGTGACTACCTCGAAGAAAAGAACAACTTCGCTAATATCCACCACATTACATGTTGCAAATAGCCTAACTCATAAATATGGCCGAAAATGGTTATATTCGGCCGTTATGAGACGAATTAAGAATGAAGACTACCATTTTAACCAATCCCATCGTTTAGGTAAATTTATACATCCCCCTCTCTCATTTCCAGACATGGTTGCGCTATTTTCACGTAGTAAGATTTCACTGGGTATAAATGAGCTAGGTCATACCTATCTAACAAAATCTCCTCTCTTCTTGCCAAGGCTTCGTGATTTTGAAGCTCCGATGTCTGGAGCATGTTACATAATGCGAAGATTGCCCCATATGCGAGATCATTTTGTTGAGGATGAAGAGATGCTTTTTTATGACACAATCGAAGAGTTAATCGAAAAAGTCAGATTCTACTCACATCCCGATCACGAAACGTTACGAAAAAAGATTAAACAAAAGGCACGTGCGCGTGCTCTAAGAGATCACACATGGAAGAATCGTTTTTCCAAAATATGTGAAGAATTAGGTATGAGACATAGCACGTAGGTAAGTTTTTGGTAAATATGAAATACATCAATTGAAAAATATTTTGAATTTTTTAGACAACTTCCTACATGGAGTCATAAATGTCTTTCGTGTCGAGTTATATTTCTGATTTATGCGCTGCTGTCGATAACATAGAATCAGAAAAAATAGAGAAAATAATTGAAATTCTTGCCGAGGTTCGAGAGTCAGGTAATCAAATTTTTGTGTGTGGTAATGGCGGCAGTGCGACTACTGCCAGTCATATGGCCAACGACTTAGGTAAGGGGGCCAGTCTCCAAGGATCTAATCCTTTTAAAATTATTTCTTTGACAGACAACATATCTTGGATTACTGCTTTAGCTAACGATATAAACTATGAATCCATATTTGCAAATCAATTAAAAAACTTCGCACAGCCTAACGACGTCTTAATTGCCATTAGTGGTTCTGGGAATAGTCCAAACATTGTCAAAGCCGTAGAGTTTGCACGGAGCGCAAAAATGAAGACTATTGGTTGGACCGGCTTTGATGGAGGAAAAATATCCGATATGGTAGATCTGTCTGTTATAGTCAAAAGCACCCATATGGGACGAGTAGAAGACCTACACGTTATTATGATGCACATGGTATGCTATTATTTTATTGAGGAAAAGAAATAGTTTAGACTTCCTCAAAATAGTCGACTATAATTGTGGCCATTCCCTAAAATAAAGGCATGTATAAATAGAGTTCTCCCATGTATATTACCCCCAAAGGAGACTATTTAATGAAGAAATCGCGCTACAGTGAAACCCAGATCACCAAGATGCTGAAAGAAGTAGAAGGTGACCGAACCGCCAGAGCGGTCTGCAGAAAATATGGAATTGCCGAAGGCACGTATTGTACCTGGAAAAGCAATTATGGTGGCATGGAAATGGCTGATCTCAAGTGGAGAGACCTTTGAAAGTTGACCGAGTCTTTCTTATTTCAAACGGAGGACGAGGATGAAAGGCAAAAAGCACAGTATGGAAGAGATAGTCCGTATTCTGCGCCAAGCCGATGGCGGTGAGATGGCTCAAGCCATCTGTCGGGAGCACAACGTTTCCGAGTAAGCTTTCTGTTGTTGGAAAAAGAAATACGGCGATATGGAATTGGCTGATGCCAAACGGCTGAAAGAACTGGAAAAAGAAAATACGGAGCCGAAAAAGATGTTGGCTGAAGCCATGCTGGAAAACCGCGTGCTCAAAGAGGTTAATTCAAAAAAAACGGTGAGTCCTGCGAAGGAGAAAACGGCCGTCGCTTATGTCGTGACTCAGCGACTGTAGTTATCTGAGCCTAGCGAGATTGATCTATCGATATGCACCGAAACCGGTGCCGGATCAACAGCAGCAACTCCACTAGCTGGGTGAAGCACGTGTCGTTATTGAGGATTGGCAGCAGCATTACAACACAAAAAGATCTCGTAATCAACTGGGTTGTTTCAGTCCAGAAGAATTTATATAAATCCTAATTGGGCCAATGCTTAGCTTCCGGTCATCTCAAATGTGAGATGGGGTGAGGAGGAAAGAGAAACTGTTTGGATTCGTTATACAGTTACCATACTTATCTTCGGTATTCTCAATTCCCTAATTAACTCCCAATATCTATCAAAGAGTCGAGTCAAGGAGAGCGCGAGGTGAAGTTAACAACGCTTAAGATCGGTGTGCTTCTCGATGAAAAAGACCATCAATATCTGATGGAAACAAGTGGGCTCTAGGGGAGTCGACAGGCGATCTTCGAGGCGCTTCTCAAATCTCCTTTTGTGTCGGAGTTGACGTTAATTATAATTCAACACGTGTCGACAAGTAGAGCTCAAGTTCACGCCGATCAGAGCGTGCGCGCTACAGGACTTACCATCGATAGCTTAGGTCGAGTCGTCAAAAAGGCTTGTAGCGTTTTCGAGATGGTGCTCTATGGTCGGGCTCGCGATCATCCTACTGTCTGTGATCCCGAAAGGTTAGCGCGTCTCAAGTCAGATAAGTTGCGCGGGCATATTAATTTATCTCAACGCAGAGAAAATTTTTGGAGTGACACCGAAGTGACCTCAGATTTAAGTCAGCTAGAATTAGATCTGTTAGTGAGATGTTCAGGACTAGGTATCGAGAGAGGTCCCCTTTTGAACGAGGGGTCTAAGCGAGGAATCCTCAGTCTACATCATGGATATAATGACCTCAATCGCGGTGGACCCGTAGGTTATTGGGAGGTTCACTATCGAGAACCTTCGGGTATCACGGCTCAAATCTTAAATCGAGAGTTAGACGGTGGGACGATCATCTCTCAGCATATGATACGCAGCGCCCAAGCCCCCCACCTAAATCGCTCGCGTATTTATGGTCATACAGGACAGGTGATTGAGCATGCGGTGGGTAAGATCGCCCAAGAGGAGGCGCCGGTTGAAACCGATCTCTACTTTAAAGACATTCTGAAAGAACCTAAAGTCGCTCAGAGGATTCAGCTCAACGCTCGGTTGGTGAGTGCCTATACCCAACAGCTCAGCGGACGCATTATTCGTAAAGCATTGCGAGGCAGTCGGTTACATCGATACCTCATCTGGAATGTGTTCGCCTCGACCAATCCTAAAAGACGCTTCCAAAACTGGACGCCTGTATGTGCAGGAGATCGGCTTGTTCGTGATGATTGGATCGCTGACCCCTTTGCGATCACCGTTGAGGGGAAGCATTTTTTAATCTGTGAGCACTGGGTAATGGCCCACACTAAGGGACAGATTGCTGCGTGTGAGATCACTGACCTTGAGCGCCTGACTTTTGGTCCGCTTAATCCTCTCATTACGAATAAAAAGCACCTCTCATACCCCTATACTTTTGAGCGATCAGGTCACGCTTTTGTAATTCCGGAGAACCAGTCTGATGGCATCTCGCTTTACCGGTTGAGCGTTGGAGCTGGTGAGCAACTCGAGGCCGATCATGATCGGTCGCTCCTCTCAGGATATTGGGTAGACCCTTCCCTGATTCGACTTGACGACACCGATTATTTATTTGTCTCTGAAGGAAACAGCTCATCGGTGTTGCGGCTCTTCACCTCTGCTGACATTACTCAAAGCCCGCTCACCGAACAACCCTATGTCTCCCATCGTAATTGATGCGCGAACGGGGAGGAACGCGGGGCGGATTACGCTCAATGAGGACGGGACCATCACTCGTCCTGCTCAGGATTGTTCTACGCAGTATGGAGCGTGTATTCATCTCTGCCGTCATCAAGTCTCACCCACTGACTTCAATGATCTAGGAGTCATTCGAACCTTGAATGCTCATGCGCAGGTCATATACTTCCACCACGTTGAGTACTATGCAGGCATAACCTTTCACGATTGTATGGAACCTCACTAGGTCGTACTCATGTTAAGCTGTCACTGTTGAAACTGAAGACCGAAGCTTCGAACGGCGACAACTGTGACTCGAATCAAGCGTTGTGTAATCATCCCCTTTTTAGAGGCAGTTTGAATTAGAGGATTTTCGTTGCTGATGGGTGCCTCTCGATATTCGAAAGGTTTGAGGTCTTCGAGCGCCTGGTGAGGCCGATCTTCGTTGTATTGTTCGATCCATTCTTCGGTAATCGCCCGCACCTCTGATAACGTTTTAAAGACATACATATTGAGTACTTCATCGCGATAGGTGTGATTGAATCGTTCGATATAAGCATTCTGTGTGGGTTTGCCCGGCTGGATAAACTCAGGCCCATTGTCTATACGTAGCTTGTTATAATAACCATGCCACGACTCGGTCCAATACGCGCTGGACGCGCTGAGCCGACAAGCTCACGTCGATTTCGACAGCCAGAGCTTCTCGACTAAAGTTATCGACGATGTTGAGGGTCCGAAAACGACGACCACAAAACAAACTGTCGCACATAAAATCCAGCGACCAACACCCATTAATCGTCTCGGGCACGCTCAATGACACTGGCGATCGATTCGGCAACCGCTTCTTGCCACGCCGGTGCTTATTTAAATTCAAACGGCAATAGATTCGGTGGACCCGCTTGTGATTCCAGCCATACCCCCAGCGGCGGAGGATTTTGAATAACAGACTAAACCCATACGCCGGATACTGTTTTACCGATTGCTGTAAACCGGCAATGACGACACCGTCTCGGGTGGTGTCAGGTTGATAGCGATACACCGAATCGCTGATGCCTATGACTCGACAGGCCCGCCGTAGGCTGATCGCATGCGCCGATTGGGCGTAGTCGCGACCAACTCGCGTCGTACGGCGGGCTTTATAGCTTTTTTTCGAAGACATCCTTCAGTACTTTGTGGTCAAGGCTCGGATCGGCATACATTCATTTTAATCGCCGATTCTCTCCTTCCAATTTTTTGAGCCGTTTGATATCGGACAGGTCCATATCGCCATATTTACTTTTCCAGGTGTAATACGTCCCCTCGGCAACGCCATATTCCCGACAGATTGCTTTGACGGTGCGACCGACTTCAACTTCTTTCAGTACGTTGATGATCAAGCTTTCGCTGTAACGGGTCTTCTTCATCGGACTGTCTCCTTTTGCGGTAATATATGCAGGAGAACTCTAATACGATATGCCACTATTTTAGGGGATTATTACAGTTGAGCCTGCCAGTGCTTCTAGGTCTGGTATCGCCAGCATACATGTAAACTATCAATTATTATTCCCACTATATTTTTTAATCAACAACATTTTTTTTCAGTATCTGATTCGCGACGTCGAGTAAATTATCACCTATGTATGCCAGTTTGTTTGTGGCATTTTTATCCATTTTCGACAGCATTTGTTTTCCCAGACCGGTAAGCACCAGAGCTGCAGAGCAACCTGCTGCCCAACCAGCTTTAATGTCAGTGATATTATCACCTATTACAACAGATTTTTTTACATCGATACCGTGATCTTGAATGGCTTGCTGAATTAGCCCTGGAGAAGGTTTTCGACAGTTGCAAATTCTATGTTCGCCATAGTCGGGATGATGGGGACAAAAGTAAATCCTGTCTATGACTGCTTTGTGCATAAAAAGCATATCCCTGAGTTTCTTGTGTATTTTTTGTAAACCGGCTTCTGTTAGTAGACCGCGAGATATGACCGATTGATTGGTTATTACTATGACTACGAAGCCAGCTTTATTCAGTTTGGCAATAGCCTCTCCTGAACCGGCTATTAAGCTTAGTGATTCGGGTTTTGTTAGATGTGGTATGTAAGTATTTATGGTGCCATCTCTGTCAATGAATATAGCAGGTCGCATAGAGATTACCTTTGATTCTTCACGGATGTTGATTGTGTCTATTCGCTTTCACCTATTTAGTCGCGAGTGCCATACAGCCTTGTTTCAGTTAACTACTATCTTTGAGACAAGGAATAACTTGGTATAGAATTTTAACGTTTACTCTCTGTAGAGAGAGTAAAGATGATGGTCTTAGTGTATCACTCGAAACTACAAAAAGGTATAATACGAGTTTGATTCCTATATTTTCCATTTAGCTTTTAGGAGAATGATTATAATCGCTAACTTCTGTGGTCGATTGCCAAGGAGACTGAAATCGTGTGAGATTACTAGTTAAATCAAATTAGACTATATAGATAATGATAATCACGAGGCCTCAGAGATATTTTTTTCAAATAAAAATTTACCACTCAAAACCTTGAGTCAAAATGATTTTTTTTTACTGCGGCAAATATGGAGACTATGCTGAGTTAATAAATCGTATATCTAAAAGGAATTGACAGTGGACGATAAAAGTGGGACGGTCTATTCGCCCATTTAGTTGATTGAATTATCAGCTTCGTTTAAAGAGCTTTCTGTGCGAAAGGCGCAAAATATTGTCGTCTTATACATACAATGATTTTACTAAAAATGCTGTTTTTCTTATTCAGAAACAGTATTCGCAGTTCTAGTATATGACAAACCCAACCCAAGAATAGTCCAAAATAAGATTCTCATAGTTGGTTGACATATAGCATCCCAAGTAATCATGCTCAATACAAGACTCATAGTTGAAGCAATACAAGTCCATCCATAGAGCGAGACTTCCGTAGATATTTTACTCTTTAAATTATTGTAAATATTTACAATAACATTGGATAATAATGAGACGAAAGCTATGAGACCTAAAAGTCCCGTCTCGACTGTAATCATGATAAATTGGTTATCTGTTGTTATGCTGTTTTGGTCGATTCCCCGGGGGTATGAGCCTGAGCGTATAGAATCAACAAGTTGCCCTGCGCCAATGCCCAAAAGTGGTTGCTCTCTCAACGAGGAAAATGCAAAACCGTATTGACTTAATCTACCGCTTTGATTTTTCTTGATATCGCTTATTGCTTCAAGTCTATTGGTTAATTGATCAAACTTATCCTCTACAGACACCGTAAATAATCCTAAAATTATGCATAATAATGCCATGAAGCTAAGCATTTTAAATGGAGTCTTAGGTCTAATTCCCTGCTGCCTTGGAAAGACATAAAGACAAAATATCAACAAGGGTATTGATATTAAAGCGGCCGATCGAGAAGAAGTAGCAACGATGTTAAACAGCGAAATAAACAAGACCAGCGATATAAGAAATGTGTAAGTTAATGATCGTGCCTTCACAAGGTATAAAGTGATGATTGGCAAAGTAAACATGAGTAGAGATCCATATGCGACCGGATTTCCCAATGTTCCAGAAAGGCGATTATTCTGATAGTCCAAGTGCAAGGTCCACGTGAAGAAATTAAGTATGCTGAGTAGATCAAAACTCCACGAGGCTATGAAAAAAGAATAAACGGAACTGACGCAAACGGAAAAAAACACATAACGAAATATCAAGTACGCTTTTTTAAAGTGCTTCCCGATTATAAGTGATATGTAGATTGCGCTTATTGATGTATAACTGTAGTAGGCGAATCGGAACAGACCCATCACTTTGTTTTCTGAATCCCAAAGACTAAAAAGGCCTATAATAAAATAAATCCCTATAAGATAGAACGTTATACGGAATTCATGAAGAATAAAGAGTAGATTCTCCGCGTTTAAAAGAGGAATGATTGCAAGTGTGAGGAGTAATACAGGTAGATATTTTAGTACGGTTATCAAGCTTGCTGGAAATATACTGGGCGAAAAATAGTAATACGGTATCAAGATAATGTAGATTATCAGACCATGGTAAATTTTCGTAGAAAAATCACTAATATGCATATTGCTATATCTATATACCTGTAACTTAATTTTCTCGTTTAGGAGTCATCAACTACCCTCGGCAGTTTACAAACAGTGTTAATATACGTCACAGATTTCTAAATAACAGCGAGTCCTATCGGTATTGTTTGGCATCATCTCAACAAAATGTTTTGCATCGCTGAGATGATGTGCGATTTCGTTTTGATCTAAGTTTATAATTATCAGTGCTGTTTTTACAAAGTCGCTCATATCATTCCACTTAAAGTAAAATGCATGCTGTTTGTATAAGCTAGTGTGTGAACTAATATCAGAGCATAGGACAGGTTTAGAATTGATCATAGATTCTAAGGGAAATGCAGAGAAACATTCTAGGACGCTAGCAGATACACAAATGTCCACTTTTTTATAAAAAACCGGTAGCTTTTCGAAATCAAGTATACCCAAGTTCATGGGTTCAACGCTGTCAAAATTGTGTCTTATTTCTTCAAAGACATCTGAATTAAGTGTCGTCAAAAATGTTATTTTCTTCTTACATTTCAGTGCTAGCTCTTCGAGTGCGTCTATTAAGAATACTAATCTTTTGTGTGGATAGTTGTGTCCAACGAAGCCAAATATGAGTTCTTCTCTATTTTTTAAACTATGGGATAGTGGTGCTGATAAATCCTTGAACGTGCCTACAACGTTAGGAACAACATGAATTTTTTTTCCAATGTATAATTTTTTCTTGTTGAGTTGTTGTGAAACGTCATCTGTTTCCGTTATAAGTTCATCGCTTGTTAATGAGAAGAAAATCTCAGATAAGTAGCGCTTAAGCGACGCTTTTATAGAAACAGTTACCTTATTTTTGTAGGCTATGTCAGGACGGGCAAACCCTACAATTTTTTTTCCTTTTACGTTCCGCAACACGTACAAAGGTCCGAACAAGCAAAAAATAGTTTTCGATTTTGAAAACAGTTCTAACATCAATTTGTCTGCGATAAAACTCGTTGAATTAAATTTAATAATATCTAGCTGTTTTTTCGTTTGGCAGTTAAGTTGTCGGTAGATATCACTCGAAGTAACAATAGTTATTCTTTTATCTTGTAATTGTCTTCTATTATTAAATATTTCATTGATAAAGTTGACGGCAACTTGTACTCCTCCACCAACATGTAGATTACCACAGTAAATCAAGAGGTCAATTTCGTCATTGATTTTGTCGGTTCTCAATTTATACCTTCAGTGTTATTGAGTTCGTATTCGCTATACCCGTAGGTTATTTTGAGGAAGATTATAAATTAAGAATAAAGTGAGGTACGGCATTATAATTAACTGCTCATTCATCGTAAACGGAAAAA
>PBLX01000014.1 GCA_002722435.1 Legionellales bacterium
AAGTATCAACCTGACCTTTAAAGTTAGGATCATTAACAAGTTTTCTTACCTCTGCTTGAGGTAAATCTTCCTGACCTTTGATACGAAGTTCTGAAGATACATTAGCATAGCCTCTTTCAAATTCTTCATCACTCATTCTGCCAAGTATAGCTGTTCTAAGTTCCCTTACTTGGTCAATCGTTTTAGTCATATCGGTAACGGCTTTATTCATATTCCCAATGGCAGCTTTCTTACCGATTAGTTTGTCCATGTTGATAGTATTCATTTGAACAACATCAGACCTCATAGCACTCGCCATGATGTCTGCGACTTCTTTGCCGTAGTAATCTTCGGCTTGCATTAGAATTTCAGAAAGTTTTAGTTTTGGATTTTCACTAAGAATATTAGCAACGTATGTTGGTGTTTGGTCAGCAATAGCTGATAGATATTCTTCTTGTGCCATGTTTCTAAGGCGAGCATCAGTAAAGGTTTCATTTAAAATTACGTTAATAATTTTAAAATCAAAGAACTGATCTGGAGAAGTTAGCTCTTCTATAGCAGACTGAGCTTGTTGTTGAACCATTGCTCGTTCTGTGAATTGGATAGCCACAGACCTAAAAACTTCTTTGTCTGCGTTAGTGGGTCGGCCTCTCTTTGCTTTTGGTAAAGAGTTAATTACTTCTGCACGACTAAATCCAAGATCATCTACAATATAAGAGAGTGTAGATTTAAGACTGGTAAAGCTAATTTTTTCTTCTGGGTCTGTGCTGTTAACCAACTCGTCAACAATTTCTTCTGCTGACTGTGGCTCTTCAATAACTTTGTTACCAGTCGGAGTTGCCTCTACTTCTGCTACAGCTTCAGGAGAAGCGTCTTGGTTTGTTTCTGTTTTTGCTGCTTCTGCTTTTTGTAATTCTACTCGCTCTTTTGCAGTCGTAAAGTTACCTTCAGCTTGAGTAAGCTCGTCAGTCGCTGCATCTAGTTCAGCTTCTGTTGCTTCAATAGTTTGCTCAACCTGTGATATTTTATCAGCGTTGCCAGTCTTTACTGCTCGATTGAATTGTTTGTTAAGGTTGTTAAGTTTTCTCTTAATACCTGTAACTTTGTTTTTAGAATTATCTACTACATCTTGTGCATTTGTTAATTCCGACTGGCCTTCTTTTATCGCAGCCAGTCTTGCTTCTTGTGCAATAGCAGCTTCGTCTGCCTCAACTTTAGCTGCATTTTCTTCAGAAAGTCGTTGGTTGTTTTCAGCAGTATTTCTAAATTGTCCATCTGGCTCTTCAGCCCCTCTTGTTGGGGCAGTCGGTACTTCTGTTTCTGCAACAGAACCACCTTCAATTGGAGACCCATCAGGTAAAGTCGTGGCCTCTCTTGCATTAGGATCAAACTCAAGAAGCAATTGACTTGCGTTTTGATCTTCCAATCGTATTGCATTTAACTCTTCTTCTGTCGGTGTTTGACCTTCTGTATATTTTTGATCTAGGTCATTAAACTTAGCCTGAAGTCGGTCAGCAGCTTCAGCCAGTTTTTGTCCCTCTATTCTTAGCTCAGTTGCTTTTTCAGGATCGGTTGCAGCAATCTCGTCTGCTTTTTTGTACCTTTCATTCATTGCGTTGGTTAAATAATCAATACGACTTGATGCAGTCTGTAGGTTTGACCACTTAGATAATCCCTCATCGAGTGGAGAAGTGTTGCCTTCACCTCCTTCTAGGTCTATCCCATCTTCGTTTGCTCGTTCACGAACAGTTCTATCGTAATCTTGTTTTGCTCTTGCAATAACATTGTCTCTGGTTTGTCTCGCAATAGTTCCAGCATCAGCCCCCTCATCAATGTCGTTAGCAATTTCATTTTTCGTAAGGTCAACACGATCTTCAAAGGGCGTTTTCTTTCCCTCCAATATGCCTTGAGATATTTTGTTGTAATGTTTTGGAGAGCCTAGACCATATTGTTTCGCTTTAAAGCTAGGCATTACTGCACCAGCAAGACCCATAGGAACACCAATAGCACCTCCTAGTGCAAAGCCAACACCAGCACTGCCAAGAGTTCTACCAAGACTGTATTTGTCTTGTAGGCCAATTTCCATGTCTCTGTTCTGAATACCTACATCAGCCACACCCTCAACTAATGCGTTGGCTGCACCTTCTGCAAAGAAACCTTTAGTAGCACCAGCTTTTAGTCCAGCTTTTTTAGCAGCTTCTTTTGTGGCTCCAGATCGGATAGCTGCAAAAGCTGCTGCCTTTGCTGCTGCACCACCTGAACCAAAACCAATTAGGTTAATAGGGTCTGCTAGTGCTGCAAAAGCGTTTTGTCCCAGACCAACAGCACCTCGACCACCCTCTTCATAAAAATTTGGGAGTGCTTCGTGAACTCTTTGCAATCTAGCAAGTCGGACATTTTGTTGAGCAGAGTTAGTTTTACCATCAAGATAATCTCTTCCAATAGAAATGGTATTCATATTTCTCCAAGTTCTATCAGACCAAAACTTATCGTAAGCTTCTTCTACTGACTGAAACTGGATGCCATCCCTTTCGCTATAGTAATCTATAACGTCTTGAATAAACTCTGAATTTTTGTAGATTTCTTGGGAACTTGCTTTATCTAAATTGGCAGCGTATCCAAGGTTCATTCCATCATCTTGAATATTACCTTCAAGAAAGGAAAAGTCGCCACCATCCATCGCCTGATCTTTTAATGCCACGCCAGAACTCCATTACTATGCGTTAATTTGCACTAAGAATACATGGCGTTATATTGTCAGTCGTCCCTACTTTTTATCTGTAGTCTTATCTTTGGCTGGTTTGATACTTACTACTCGTGCACCAGGGAAATGCTTTCGCACCTCGTCAACCCACTTGGCAACTTCAGGGTACTTAGCCCTGTTATCTTCTTTGTTTTTTGAATAATTTGGCTTCATTAACATTGCCCATTCGTAACATTTAAATAACATGCTTACGGATTTGAACGACTACGACTTCCTCTTGATGATTTTGGTTGAGGTAGTGGCCCTTGATAAACGTATGAATTGGAGGACTTGACATAAGCGTAGGTTCCATGTTGGATATTGTTTGGATGAGTGCTGCTTGTAGGATTAGTTACATAAACACCAGGGCGTAGTTTTAATAACCAAGTAGGCTTGCCGTTTGGAGAAGCCATACTTATCTGTGATATCATTGTTGCTTCTTCTTTCTTAATCCGTTCTAAAAGTTTAGTTTGCGACTGGTCTCTATCTAAAACAAATCTTTCATTCTCCATCCGATCTGCAAGTTTTCTGTAATATTCTTTAATTTCTTCAATGGCTTTTTTCTTAACTGCACTGATTTGTGATCCGTTCTGTGTGGTCGTAACATTCCTTGCCCCCATAGCAATCATAGCTACAGTCTTTTTAATATTGGCTTTAAGAGGCTCAAGACTTAGTTCGACCATTTCTTCGTATGTTGTATTTGGTTTAATTCCCAAGCTTGCAGAGGCCATTGCTTTTTTCTGGTAGAACAATAAAGCTTGTTCCCTTGTTGGCAGACTATATCTATCTGCCATCAGCATCATCATTGCGTTCATTTCTGCCTGTGTCTCTGGCTCATCGTCTTCTACAAGTGTGTTAAGAGTATCAATTACTTGTGCCACCAACTGAGGAGGAATGTGATACGAAGCGTGGAGATTTCTAGCAATGCCTTCTGATATTTTATTTTTATCGTTGTCTTTAAGACTATCGTAGGCAGTCTTGAACATGGCTTCAGTGCTGGCAAGAGAAGCTTCCAGAGAAGTTTTAGCAGCAGCGTGTGCTTCTTTCTTCCCAGCCTCCCATTTTATAACTGCTGCCCGAAGACCAGTAGTAGCGAAACTGTCGTACAGTTTTTTAAACTCTGGATCGTTAATGCTTGGATATGGCTTCAGATCATTATTTTCTCTATGTCTGTTTATAACATTAAATGCTTCTTGCTTATTATCATAAGCTGGATCAGACATCATATCCATTAAAGCCTTATCAGTAGCAACATCATCATTAAAAGCATCTTCAAGTTCCTTGGAGTATCTTCTTGTCTCAGCATTAAATAATGGCAGTAATGCTGCTTTTGCAGCAGCTATTCGATCTGGAGTAATATCTTTTTCAAGAACATTATTTCTTAAAAGATATAATTTTGCAAAATTATCTAACTCAGCAGTTCCCATCTGGGTAAATTCTTCTGGCTTTGTGTTTACATTTACGTTTTTCAAAGCATCAGAAAAGTTTTTATTATCAAAAACCATTTCTTTCTTTTTGAAAGCTTGCTCAATACCAGACTTTTTCCAAGATGGTAATCCTGTTGTCAAATGCTGAACTTCGCTATACATATTAGCGTCTGCGTTTTTAACCATAAAAGCGTTTACTTCATCATCCCTTGCTTGCTCAATCATGTCAGGAAGTCGATCTGCCCAACTGTCATATAAGTCATTCCCAAACTGTGGATCGGCTGGGTTTACAGCAGCAAAAATAGATTTGATTTTTTCTTTTCCAGCAGCACCATTATAGTCGTCTATGCTTGTAAGTCGTGGGACAATATCAGTTACGACTTTAGAAATCTTTTCAACATTCTCAGCTTGTGTAGCAAACTCTTCAGATATTTTATTTGTAACTCTCTTGTTAGTTCTTTCTGCTAACGCACCCAACATGCTTTCTGCTGGAAGAGCTTGACCAAAATAGAAGTCACCACCAGCTAGATTGTTTCTCATGTTAGAGAGTTCTTCTACAGATACCTCTTCACCATCTGCGACTTTGGCATCTTTGTATGCCTCAAACATCTCAGCATTTTCCTTACGCCTCTTGCGTAAATTATCTACCGACTTGTTATACTGGTCAAAGTAATTTGCTGAAAACGCCATTACTATACGCCACCTTTCAGATACGCTAATTCATTTTGAAGTTCTTTTATTTTTTTCTGGTCAGCAGTTTCTATGGTTGATTGATTGCCAGCCAAGTAACTTACAGCCCCTGGTATCTTTTCATCAATTTGACCGACTACGTTAGCTAGGTATGTTTCTGCATTTTCAATATTTTTATCAGCACCTTTTGCCATCGTTGCTGCGTTATTAAATCCTGTTTGTGCATAACCAGCAGCGTTGTTTGTAATTAGCCCTTTTTCTGCGTCAATAGGTTTACCAAAAACAGAGGTGACTTCGTTTAAGGTTTCTGCTCTTCCAGTGTTAACTGCATCAGTAAAGTTTTTGGTTCTTGCTATAGCAGCATCAAATGCAGCCTGATCCACCTTCTGATAATTTCTTTGTAGCTTGTTAACTAAAGCAGCCTGTTCGTCCTGATATAATCCAGACTTATCCATGCCTCTTCGTATTGCATCAGCAAATCCAGTTGAAGACACACGATCAGTGATTGCATTAAGATCATCGTAGCCTTGCTTACGAAGTAAGTCGTAGTTGGCTTGGATGTCTTCGGGATCAACATTCATTCGTGCACCCATTTTAGAATAGGTGTCTTTGAGTGCTCCATCAAACTCAGCAATTCTTGTCATAACTCTTTTTCTTATTAGTGCTTCATTCTCAGCTTGAGCTTGAGCGATGGCAGCTTGGTTCGCTGCACTTTCTGCTTGTAATTGTTGTGCTGCTTTTTGTTGCTGTTCAGCATCTTTGTTGCTGGTATAAGCATCATAAAAGTCATACGCTCCACCAAATAAGGCAGCAGTCGCAGCTTGTTTGCTATCGGGCTTATAATAGCCCCCAACCATTTTTGAGAATGTATCACCATAGGTTGCCATATGTTACTCCTAAGTAAATAGACTTTTGCCAAACCCACTTCTTGTGTTCATCATTCGTCCAGCAAAAGGGTTCTGCATATATTGATAGGCTTTCGGTGAATTAGGTATGAACCCCATAGCACCCCCAGCAGTCGGGATGTTATATGCCTGATCTGTAATAACTGCCTGACCTGGCATTGGCATTTGAGCATTGGGGTCTACTAAATCGGAGTTAGCCATTGTAGTTGGGATAGCCTCGAACTCAGTCGGTATTCCATCTGCTCCTATAATCTGTCCTTCGCCACCCATCATCTTTGCACCAAATCCTTGCAGACCTACGCCTGGGTCTCCACCAGAAACATCTGGGGCAAACGCCTGACTTTCTACAGTCGCATCAGTCGGAACCACGCCAGGGTCAAGACCTAGATTTGTCATTACTGTTCTATCTACTCCTCGTGCTCTAAACGGAGCAGCACCTTCAAATACACCAGCAACGCCACCCATTACATTTGAGATTAGGTCGTCTTTAGTTGCACCCTCACCGATGCCAGCCACGAATTGTTTTTGTGTTATATCTGTTGGTTGGTTGGAAAAGAAGCTTGTTCCAAAAGTTCCACCACTTGTCGCTGGGTCTATATTAGAAACTCCAGTAACAGCAGAAGCCTTTTTAACTGTTGGTTGAGGTGCTACATAGGTTTGTGGTTTTGGTGGTTGGTTGTCTTCTGGGCCACCATCATCTCCATCATCAAATCTGTTTCTTTTATTTTGTGCAGTCTTTGTTCTGTTTGTAGAACTTTGATTACTGCCACTACTAAATCCACCCATTTTTATCTCCTATCCAAATAATCCTAACATTGCATCTCCAAACTTTTTACGTCTTGACGCATCGCTAAATGATTGATTAGCCACTAAAGGCGTTACTGCATTACTTATAGCATTTCCGTAGTTTCTATTCTTCCCACCTGATTGTCTGTAGGTAACTGCTGGGTTGATATTAAACAACGGGTTGTTTCCTGGGCTTGACACGTTCTGCCCTGTTAAAGATGTGGGCGAGCCATTGGCAAAATAATTTTTTAGATTGTCTTGTTGGAACTGCGACTGAACACTTGCTAAGTCATTATCTGTTCCATATGCCCCAGTCGTATCTAATATTTCAGGAGCCTGAAACCCAGGGATTGTATTGTTCATAAGTGACGTTGGGCCTATCTTGTTACCCTCTCCGTCATCTGATCCACCTCCTGAACCACCAAGTCTTTCGCTAAACTGACCATCCAAGTCTTTATCTACATACGCACCACCACCACTTTCACTAATGCTTACATCTGAAGAAAGGACTGTATTAGCTGGAACACCAACACCCTTTAATACAGCAGAAGTTCCAGAGGCAACGGCTGGCCCAGTTACGGCTGAAGAGCCAATTCCTGAGAGTATAGCATTTTGTACGTTTCCTGTTTTGTCGTATACAGCTTGCCCGACTTGCTCACCTACATAGGGTGCAGCTTTGCTTCCAAGCAACCCACCTAAAGCGTCAGGAATACCAAAGCTTACAGTGTTTCTTAGGTTATCATAGCCTGGAACATTAGTTCCATATTGGGTCATAGTGTTAAAATTAAATCCAGAACCAAGTCCATAAGGTAACATTTGACCTACCATCAATTCGCCAAGGCTATCGCCAAGACTTTGTGCTGTGGTTTTAAATCCAATATTACCAGCCTTGTCTATTTTCATATCTCCCTTGCCAGAGAACTGTTCTCTTTCTCCTTCACCTCCTAGAAAGCCCGTTCCAAACAAACCATCTTTACCAAATGCTCCTTGGTCTTGTGTTGCGTTGTATCCCTTTTGGAATTGATCTAGGTATGATAGATTTTTATTACCTCCTGGCAAAGAAGCTATATCTCTATTGGTTTCGTCTACATTTGTGCCTAAGTACCTACCATAAGGATCAGAGAATGTTCCTTGTGGTGCATAAGACTTTCCTGTGGCAAGATTACTAGCAAGTAATTCTGCTCCACTCATAACACCAGCCCTTTGTGGCCCTATATAGCTGTCAGGCAAAGTTGCTATTGAGAACGCTGGATTAGTGCCTAGTGCAGAATAAGTTGTCCCAGGTGAACCAGACATGGCTTGTATTTGTCCTGGGCTTGTGCCTGGTGCTGAGTATGCTATCTGCCCTTTTGCGTTTGTAAACGCTACTGGGTTGTTTACAACATACTGCCTTGAAGTATTTACTCCTCTTGCAAGTTTGGACAATTCAGTATTTACAAATTGACCTTCAGCTTTACGAGCTTCAAAGTCTGCAACTGCTTTTTCTTCAGCCTTTTGGTAGTCGTAGTTAGCCTCGGCTTGTTTCATGTCATTGACAAATGAGCCACTACGGACTGCAACTCTTTCGCCAGTCTTTGGGTCTATACTGTAAACGCCACCCTTCTTGCCACCTGAAGAAACGCCTTTATAATCTTTGGTGTAACCCTTATCTGCTAATGCTTGGTCAACAGCTTTTTGCTTATCTATTTCGGCTCTAGTCATGCCTGTTAGATCAGTACCTAAAGCCGTAGTCTCGCTATAACCTACAGCAGAGCCAGTCTTAGCTTTCTGAGCACCTGGGCTATTGTCATTATCTGATGCCGAACCACCCATTGAATTGTCCTTTCACAATTTATTTACAATGTCATAAGGAACTCAGGGTGTCGTCCTTACAGTCTTTTGCCATACGCTGGGCCAAGATATGTGTACCCAAGCCGTTGACACAATGCGTCCCACTGTCTTCTTTGTGTTGCAGTCGGAGCAAAGTAGATATGATGTGCATTATTTTTTCGTGCCCATATTTCATATTCTCTTAAAAATTTTACCCCAGTCATTCCTTTTCTATTCTCAGGCTTTACATACATTAAGTCTTGCTCTGCATGTATCTCGTGACCAAAGAATGTTTCAGTTAAAGTTGCAGCAAAGAACCCGTAAATTTGATCGTCTTCTTCAGCCACAAGATATAACTTATTGTCATTCTCCAAAGCTCTGTAGGCATAGTCTCTCATTTTCTGGGAACAGAATGGAGCCTCTTTCCACCAGCTTTCTTTAATCATTCCTACAGCAAGACCAACACATTCTTCTATGTCGTCTTCTTTTGCTTTTCTGATAATCATACTAATATAGCGTTACCAAAACCCTGTCTTCTTGCACTGCTTGATAGGTTCCTCATAAACCCACCCTGATCTTCTTCGTCAACCTCGTTGTAGGTAAACGCACCTGTATCTTTGTCCTTTACCTTTTGCTTATATGAAACACCTGATGGCAATCTAAACATTGGGGCTACTGGGAGTTCAGCAGATGGCCTAGCTAAATAATTGGGATTGTCATTACCCTCCAAGAAGTTAACGCTTGGAGCAATTGTTGTTGGGATGTTGGCTAAACTCATGTTGCTTGTGTCTACAGTCGGCCCAGGTCTTGGTAAGTCGTCATCGTTTGGTTTGTAACCAACTAAACCACCTATACCAGCACCAAGTGCAGCACCATATGTTTCTGCTTGGCTTGTTCTATCGTAAAGATTTTTTGCAGCATCCATATAAGTTTTTGACGTATAAGTGCCAGCTTGTGGAAGACTGCCAAAACCAGGGCCACCTTTTGTTAGGGCTTGATCTAAATACTGACCACCATAGCTACCAACTGTAGCACCTAGTCCAGATGCCAATGCTGTTTGACCAGAGGCTCCTCCTAAGTATTGAGCACCCCCAACTAACGCACCAGTCGCTGCTGCTTTTGCATACGGGTTGTTAGCTACATAGTCGGCAGCTTTCAATCCGTATTTATATACATCATCATACCAAGCAAACTGTTGAACGCCAGTCTTCGTGTTGTAATCACCAGCATTAGAAGCAACCACAAACTGTTCTGGGTTTTTACCCATGCTACCTATAGCCTGTTTAACAGCTATTGCTAGTTCAGGGTATGCTTTCTGAACAGCTACTGGCATAACCTGTTCGCCAGGAGCCATATAAGCAAGACTGGTGTCGTTGCCTTCCATAGCATTTGTATGATCGATGTCTTGCTTGCTTGGAACTTTAGTCGGAGTTTTTTCCAATCTGTTGTATAGCTCATCAATCCTTGATTGCTTATTTTGCTCTTCCTGTTGCCTTAATGCTTCAGGATCATTCCTCATTCTCCATCTTATTTTGTGAATGGTAAAACTTGTAGGATGTAATCTGTTTCCTTCTTTCCAAGCTTTTGCAGCACCACTATACGAATTACCAATTTCTTCTCGTCTTTTCTTAGAATTTTGTTTCTTCTTATCTTCCGTGCTTGAGTTTAAAAACTTTTCAAATTCTTCCTGACGCTTTTTCGTTCTTTCTGGATTTGTATCAATACCAATAAAATTAGCATTAGGTGTGACCCCTGGATGTGGAATACCTGGGATCATATTATTCTTCCCATCACTGTGAGGCTTGCCCATCTTATCCATAAGAAATCTTTGGAGATTGGACATAATACCATAGTCGTCTAAAAAATTAGAAAAGCCTGAGTTGTCTTCCTTGGGAGTTCCAGAAAGGGTTGTGTGCGTTCTTTCTCTCTGCTTTTGTGTAGGAGGATCATCTTTCGTAGCTTCACCAATCATCTTCGTGGCTTGCATCAATAGTGTGTTCATATCCATAGACTTGTCTCCTATACGTTTACACTCGCAGCAGCAACACAGACTTCTAAACTTTGAGCAGATGAGTTGTTTGTTGTAACAAGCTCCAGTCTTCGTGATGCTACAGTCGCATTGATTTCAATAACTGTTGGAAGACTAATTGAGCTTAGTGTTGATGTAACAGAATGAGTTGTTCCTACAAGAGAGCCGTCAACTGACAACTGAATTGTGCAAGTGCCTCCGTTTGTTTTAAACGCAATACCATCAATTCTGATTGTTTGTTTCCAGAACCTTGTCAAAAAATAAGTTTTGTTTGTAACTGTCGCACTGCTGTCTTCATGGACTGAGAAGAAAGGAATGGAGATAGTTGAAAAGGTCTCAGGTAATTGAGTAACAGGTAAGTTACCTGATGTATCAAGTGTAGCCACACCATTAGCAGCACCCATGTAAGTCTTAGGTACTAGGGCAGATACGTCAATATCACCATACTCAAGAGCCGTACCTGTTCCGTTTACTCGAACATACTGACCAGCGTTGGTTTGTATGAAAGTCGGAAGAGAGCTTTCAGGTGATGTCTCAAGCCACTGTGTACCATCATAGAACTTTAGGATGGCTGGTGTCTGAGATGTATCTAAATGCAAGTCACCTGTAACAGCAGTTAAAGGTGTTGTAGATTGGCTTACTAAGTTAGCTTTGCCAGCTAGTCCTGATGACAAGTTGGCTACCTTTATTTGTGGTATTTGGTTATCTGTAACTGATACCTTGGAAAAGTTTATGTAACCATTAGTGGTATATTCATCCTCAAACATTAACCCAGCTACTGTTTTCAAACTCTGATTTTCCACTGTCATAAGTGTGATCTTATCACCAGTGTTTAACGGGTTTGAGGTATCGAGGAATGTAATTGTATTTGCAGCAGCAGATGACAGATAGTCTGCACTACCACCAGCCTCCTGAAGAATACCATTTCGCCATACAAGTATCTTCTCATCATCAGTGTGAACAAAAGCCACAACTGTAGTTGAGCCAGAAATAAGTTTGTCTTCTCTACGGAAGTTGGTTACAGATTGCGACCTGATTGAAAAGATTGTTATCTTATCTCCAAGTGCTGGTGCTGGAGTTGTATTAATTGTAACAGTATTGGCAGTAGAGTTCTTTACATATTGAGCAGCAGTTCCATCACTTAATGTGTCGTTTAGAAGTATTCCGTTTTTGTAAACATTTAAGTCTTCTGTTGATGGGTCATATGAGTAAGCAACAACATTATTAGCAGTGCCAAGAACAGCAGTCGCAGTAGCACCTGTTCCATTGCCTCCACTTAACGTCACAGTCGGAACAGTAGAATATAAAGTTCCACCACTTGTAACAGTTATTCCTGTGACAACACCATTAGCATCAATCGTTGCAGTTCCAGTCGCAGTCGTACCAGAGGTATCGGTTGGTGCAGCAATTGTAACAGTCGGAGCAGTCGTATATCCTGTTCCACCAGCAGCGACTGTAATTGAAGCGACTGGCCCACCTATAACAACGTCTTGTCTGTTGAAGAAAAACGGCCCCTCAACATTTCCGACTGAAGCACCAGCAGTGCCTCTGAAAGTGGTTATGTCTGCAATGGTTATCCATCCATCTTCAGCACTTGTATATTGACCAACCCTATACTGAATACCAGAGTTAGCATCAATTCTCATTTCAATTGGGCCACGAAACACACCCTCTTCATTAAAGAGGATACCCATTAACTCGGCTATTGTCTTGTCGCCAAGCTCTGCTGAGTTAACGTATCTAATTACGTTCTCAAAATCTGTGTGGATATTTCCAGAGTTCACATAATTCTGAGGATGCTGTTGTCTAAGTCTTGCCATTTTTAACTCCTCACATTAACTGCAAAACCGATAATTTTAAGCAACCCTTTACCCTTTGTCGTAAAGCGAAACTGAACTCCTCGGTATCTGTGTTCAAATTTTCTTTCATACTGTCTTGATAACGGAACATCAGGGAAGTTGTCGTCCACACCACCCTCAGTGATGGTGAACTGGATAGCCGACAAGTATCTGCCTCTTTCATCAAAAGCTTCTACCTGTAGCTCTCCCTTGCCTGTTGCCTGAAGTATAAAAGAATAACTTTCTTTAATGTCGTTGATAGCCCCTTGCCATAAAATGGGAGTTGTTACTACCATCTCAGGGCTAAAATCTAGTTCATCTTCAACCTTCTTCCGTTCCCAAACACCACCAGGAGTTCCCATAAGAGTGATGCCCCCAAGCTGTGTTCCACATCTGGCGTTAAGAAAATCACCAGAACTCCATTTACTTTCACCACCCTGAATAGGGTTAAGTGTAAGAGTAAGTCTTTTTGTTAATTGGTCTGATAAGGGAAAGAACACATGATACTGTCCTTCATCCTGATCGTAAAAAGCTGATATTTCTTCTTTGTTTTCTATCTGCTTTAGTAATGAACGATAAGTTAAATCAATCTTGTTAGACATTGGGATAGTATAAATTGTAACACCATTTGTTTCACTTCTACGAAGAGAGTGAACCCCATCCCTAGAACAAAACAAAAGGTCTGATCCAGCTTGTGTGATTGAGTTATGACTGATTGTTCCTACTTTGATATTTGCTTTATCATCAATAGACCACTGCGTGTAGTCAGGGTGTAGGTTGTAGACTAATGTTTGATCGTTAGTGAACACAGCAAGTCTTGAGTTTTCAAATACTCCCAAACCCATAATCTCATCAGCAGTTCCGATAATGTTTCCCACATCAATATCAGACGCTTTAGTTACTTGTTGTGCTGCTGGGTCTTCGTCATCAGTAAATGTACTTTCGTCATCCACACGACTAAAATCAATTACAGTTCTTTTTCCTGGCATCCCAGCTATAGCAAGTCGTCTTTGAATTGAAACAGCAAACCCAGGTCGGGGATCAGAAAACGCTTCTATTTGTTTCCAAGCAAAGCCGTCATACTGATACATGTTAAAGTCTCGTGAGGCGAAGACAACCTTATCGTTATAAACAGTTGAAGTAACAACTGCCTTCTTTGGGTAAACTTCTGGTGCAGTGTGCAGTCTTTCAGATTGTAGCGTCATTCCACCACCATCAACCTGAGACCATATTGCTAAATCACGACCAAAGAAGTTCACATGAGTAATTAACTTATCACCTTCAGTTCTTTGACTAGCCCCTGGATCACGAACCATTGCTCCACGCCAGTCGGCAAACCCGTTACTGATGTCGATCATATGTTGTTTTTGTCCTGTGTCTAAAGCACCTTTGTCACGAGAACTATCAATCCCCTGAAAGTCTTCATAGGGGTATGTTTTGTATTTAACACCCGAAGGTGCATAAGTCGTAGACATTATCTACTCCCGTCATAAGACTGTGTTCCAGTCGGCTTTACACTTCTATCCCAAGGGGACATTTGTATATCTCCAGAACCATACTTTCTGTAATACAAAATTCTATTCATCATTTTGAAATACATAGGGCCATATGCTTCAATCTTGTTAGACTGCTGTTGAACAGAATAATGATAGAGCATACCAGCAACCATGATGTTATCAGGGACTTTTCTAATATCTGATGGGTGGAAATAATAATCTATTTCAGGGTTATCCCAATAAGGATGTCCTCGTAAATCTTCCAATACCAGATTAGCAAACTCGACAAACATCATCATAACTTCGCCATCGACTGTGCCAGGGTGCATATCACCATAGCGTCTTAGTGCTTGCATAGTTATGGTTTCAAGAGAAGAGTAAGGGGTTTGAAGATGAGGATTGTTTCCTGAGTAACGATTGCGTTGCTCCTTCTCTTCCTCATACTCTCTCCAGGTTGTGTCTGTTTGAGCGATTGTGTTTGCATCAATACCTTGTCTAAGGTCTTGTGCACCAGCCTCTACAGATACACCATCAGTATCATAATGGGTTGGTTCGTCTGTTTCAGGCGTTTTCCCTTTAATGTTTTGATACGTTCTTGGTGTAGCAACTGTTGTCATGGCTTAGTCCTCTGATTTAATCACTCTTCCTGAAACAAAGAAGTCGTGCATTTCCATAGCTTCTTTAAGTTCTTTTGGGATTGCCCAAATGCAATACTCTCTCATTTCATCCCAGTAACCATTCATGTGTTGATTTCTGAGTTGAATATTCCAAGTCTGCGTTGTTGGTTCAGCAGTAACGTAATATTCAAAAACTGCTTTGGATTTTTGTGGAGGCGATTTTTTAGCTGCCTCTTTAGCTTTATTTGACTTAGCTGATTTAGCAGCATCTTGCCTAGCTTCTTGACGATTTTTCATGGTAACTCCAATAAAATAAATAAGGCGAGCCGTTAAGCTCGCCTTATCTTACAAGTTATTAAGTAGTTAATCGTCCCTACTATGTCACTGCGTTCCAGTTCTTGATAACCCAGTGAGGTTTGGACTGAAGCATTTCAAGTCCACACTCTGATTGGTACATATGCTTTACACCATCAAAGTCTGGAGCCTCAATGTTTCTCATTAACTGAGTGTCACGACCAGCCATGTACTTGTATGAAATTTCATTCATATCAAGAATGACAGCAGTCTTTTCCATGTTAGGAACTTGACGGAACATTGGGTGCATCTGCACAAGTAGATCACCAGCGTATGTTGTGTAACGAGTAAATGATACACCATAAGCATTGTCTACTTGAGTAGGTTGCCACCTGTTCTTGCCAATTTCCATTAAGTTGGAAATAACTCGTGCACCAGCAAACATTACCTTCTCGGAACCACCATACTGGAAAATGCTTTCGATCAATAGACGATCAAATTCTTTTTCAGTAATTGTGTTAGCAGCAGCAAATCCTGACGCTGCATCTGATACGTTTGTAATCTGAGATAACAAACCACCAGTGTAACGTGTTGGGGATGCTGATGTGCCGTTAGCGATATGACGCTTACCGAAGAACATAGCTCTTTCGATGTCTGACATGTGCATCTTGAGGGCTTTAGTTAAGCTCTCTTGCTCCTTGTCTCCAGTACGGAGATAGGTGTTTTGCAAAGTTCCAGAGACCTGAACAGCAGTTTTGAAAATCTGCGTAAAGTTAAAGTCTGTGGTTGGATCGAAGGATACAGCAGTTGGTGCTGAACCACCTTCAATATCTGCAAAGCCAGCAATAATAAGACCACTATCGTCAGCAATCTGATGAGTTGTTCCACCGATGTTACGCTCCAAAGTCAACTGATGGTTGGCTGTGTTCGCAGCAGCAGTAGCCCTCATTATTTCACCTGTCACAGTATTGTAGATAATTGTGCCAGGTATAACAAACGCCTCGTCATCACTAGCATCAACAGTAACTGTTGTTGTTGTAGCAGATGCAACGGCTCCGTTTACTTGTAGTTTACGATCTGGGAGTTCATCCCTGAAGTGATTATACTTCGGATCGTCTGTGCTTTCACTACCAGCCATTGATAACAATGCCTGTAGTGGTGCAGAACCATTTGGTTCTAGGAGAGTAAATAACTCTCTATAATTCGTAGGTCGGAAGTCGGTAGTAAACTGACCAGTCCCACGAAGTCCTGAAATAGCAGCCATGTGAATATCTCCCTTTAGGTTGCTTAGTTGAACAATGTGTTACTTAGGTGTATTGCCTACTGTCTCCAGACGTATGCCTTGACCTTAGTATTTTGTTGGTGTTAGAGGCCGTAGCGTCTTCCAACAAATACAGTATTATCTATAGTCTGATTATTAGTCGTCCCTATTATGATTATTTTTTTACATACACAAGTCTTCGTATCGAAAACTTTTATCAGTTACTGTATGAAGTCGGTGCTTTGATAAATCACCACCCCTATTCCCAGACCAAAAACTTCGGAGCCAGCTAAACATTAAACTAACCCTCTTCGTTCTTTTGCTTGCTGAGTAACAGCATCCATAAATGCTTGATTTGGATCAGCATTAGGAGCATTGCCACTTGAAGCTGGGCTTGAATTTGGAGCACCTGTAAAGGCTTCTCTACGACTTGCCATAGTTCTTAGTCGTTCCATTTCTGGCCCTTGTCTGTTAGCAGAAAAATCAGCCATGATTTTATCTACAAGTCCAGCATCTA
>PBLX01000015.1 GCA_002722435.1 Legionellales bacterium
ACAGCCTTAGTAACCGGTGTGACCGGGCAGGATGGCGCTTATCTCGCTCGACTTTTGCTGCAAAAAGGTTACACCGTGCACGGTGTGAAACGGCGCGCATCGTCTTTCAACACTCAGCGCATTGACGATATTTACACCGACCCGCATGACGAAAATGTCAATTTCTTCATGCATTACGGTGACTTGACCGATAGCAGCAATATTATGCGGCTGATCCAAACCATTGAGCCGGATGAAATTTACAACCTGGCGGCGCAAAGCCATGTGCAGGTCAGTTTTGAGACGGCGGAATATACCGCCAATGCCGATGCATTTGGCACATTGCGGATACTAGAAGCCATTCGAACCTTGAAGTTGGCCGAAAATACCCGCTTCTATCAAGCCTCAACTTCGGAGCTATACGGCAAGGTGCAAGAAGTACCGCAAAGCGAGAATACCCCGTTTTATCCTCGCTCACCTTATGCCGTTGCCAAGCTCTATGCTTTTTGGATCTGCGTCAACTACCGCGAGGCCTATAACATTTTTGCTTCCAATGGTATTTTGTTCAATCACGAGAGCCCGATGCGCGGCGAAACTTTCGTGACACAGAAAATTGCTATGGCTGTGGCGGCAATCGAAACTGGCAAGCAAAAAACCCTCTATCTAGGCAATCTCGACGCCAAGCGTGACTGGGGCCATGCTCGCGAATATGTTGAGGGCATGTATCAAATTCTGCAACACGAAAATGGAGATGATTTTGTCTTAGCGACGGGCCGCACCGAAACCGTGCGCCGTTTTGTCGAACTGGCTTTTGCCCAAGTTGACCGGGAGATTGCCTGGGAAGGCAAAGGCGTGGATGAGGTCGGCAAAGATGCCGCCAATGGCGACGTTCTTATTGAGATTGACCCACGTTATTTCCGCCCAACAGAAGTTGATCTGTTGATCGGCGATGCGTCCAAAGCCAAAAAACTGCTGGATTGGGAAGCTAAAATCGGCCTTGAAGAACTGGTGCGCGAAATGGTGTCGGTGGCCCTACACAATGACCGATTGTCCGACAGCGCCAAGAAGCTAGCAGAATTTTGAATGTATAATCTTGCCGGCAAACGCGTCTGGGTTGCCGGACATAACGGCATGGTGGGTACAGCCGTATGCCGTGCGCTGGAGTCGGAAAATTGTGACACGTTGGCCGTTCCGCGAACTGAGTTGGATTTGTTGCGCCAAGCAGAGGTTGAAGACTGGTGCGCGCAAACCAAACCCGATGCGGTGATTGTGTGTGCAGCGCGCGTTGGCGGCATTCTCGCCAATGACACTTTTGCGGCCGACTTCATCTATCAAAATCTCACGCTTGAAACCAATATAATTCACAGTGCTTATCGGGCGGGCGTTGAAAAACTCATTTTTCTGGGGTCAAGCTGCATTTATCCCAAACATGCGCCTCAACCCATGACCGAAGACACATTGCTGACCGGGCCGCTTGAACCAACAAATGAGTGGTACGCCATTTCCAAAATCGCCGGCATCAAATTGTGTCAGGCCTATCGCAAGCAATATGGTTGCGATTTTATTTCGGCAATGCCAACGAATCTTTATGGGCCCGGTGACAATTTTGACCTTACAACCAGCCATGTGGTACCGGCACTGTTACGCAAGTGCCACGAAGCGCATGTCAACGGGCAGGATTACTTGGAAGTGTGGGGCACCGGCAATGTGCGACGCGAATTCTTGCATGTTGACGATTGCGCGGCTGGAATTGTTTTTTTACTGAAAAATTATTCTGATGCTCAACATTTAAACCTCGGCACAGGCTCAGATATTACGGTTAAAGAACTTGCAGAGCTTATCAAGAATACCGTTGGCTTTGGCGGCGTATTAAAATTTGACCCAACAAAGCCAGATGGCTCGCCGCGCAAACTTCTGGACACAACCCTGATCAATAACCTCGGCTGGCGGGCGCAGATATCTCTCACTGACGGTTTGTATGACGCGTACAACTGGTATCTGGATAATTTTCTTCAAGTCCAGTGAGAGAGCTATTTTCCTAGATCAAGTGTGAAACCTAAATTCTCGGAGATATTTTAATTTGAAGGCTTTAAGGGATTTTTTAAATGTCAGGAAACAATGGCTTGTGAGCCAAAGCGGCAGCTGAATATTAATTTAGGGGAGCACCCAAACAAGCTTCTGAGCTATTTAGGAATATTATAAAGAAACATTTGAGGAGGTTAACATGACCCTTTCCATTGTGACAGAAATTGGCAGCGGTGAATTAATCGACAAGATTACCATTCTCGAAATCAAATCAGAGCGCATTGCTGATTTAGAAAAACTTAAAAATATTAAACGCGAACTATCGGTTCTTAACGCCACGCGCGATGCGCATTTGAGAGATATTGGCGGACTGACCGATTTAGAAAAAAGGTTAAAGGCCATCAACGAAGATCTGTGGGAGATCGAGGATGATATTCGGGCTTGCGAGGCACAAAAGGATTTCGGGCCAAAATTCATCGAGCTGGCGCGAGCTGTTTATATTACCAATGATAAACGCGCCGCAGTAAAAAAAGAAATTAACTTGCTGACAAGCGCAAACATTATTGAAGAAAAATCCTATACAGATTTTACTTAAAGCTGGCCAATCGCGGCCAAAACTTCTGAGACGGGAATGTCCTTTACAGTCGATTTTTCAACAACCTGGTAAAACTCACCAATGCCGGTATTTGCCGACGGGCTGTGACTGCTGCCAAACAGCGCCACACCTTTCGTATCTGACGCAGCCAGCATATGCGTCGGGCCCGTATCATTGCCGACAACAAATCCGCAATGGCCAGCCAAGCCAACTAATTGATTGAGGGTTAGGAACTTATCGCTATCCATCAGAACTATTGCTGGCAAACTGGAGCATAAATCAAACTCATCGGGGCCCGGCGCGGTAACGGCCTGAATATTTCGCGCCGCCAATTCTTCGATCAACGCGGGAAAACCGGGCCATCTCTTCTGGGGATGGCGCGCGGCCGAGCCCGGCACTAATAGGGCGAAACCATTTTTTATCTTGTGCCGCGCCAAAACTTGCGAAACATCCTCCGCTGCCCAGGTCAAATCGGAGAAATAACCGGCAGACATATCAACACTTATGGTTTCAACCTGTTCACGCAAATACTCCCGCGACGCAAGATTGCGGGACGCATCTCGATGATACCTAATATCAGCGTATTTTGAGGTAGAAGAAATAAAAGCGTCTTGCAGCCAGGATTGAAAGCGGCGCGAATGAGACGAATTCTGTAAATCAATCACCAAATCATAATTTCCTGACTTCAAGCGCGCCTTGACCGCGCGATGCGAGGCAAAATGCCAACGCGGTACGCGCTTGTAAGGGAGTACCTCATCGAAATGAAGCGCCTTGTTCATAAAACGCGCATAAAGCGGTTCTGTCATCAGGGTAATGTGGGCTTTGGGGAAATGTTGTCGAATGCAACGCATAACGCCTTCCGCCATCATCACATCACCCAATGCACCGAGCTTGATGATTAATATACGTTCAGGGTTTTTTAGGTTTTCCATTTTATCTACAATAAAACCGCATAGAAGTTTAGAGAGTTTTGCGTGCAATTTAATTATTGTTTATTGTTTATGGTGTTTGTATCTGGAAAAAAAGCCTCATTTGCGTTTTTTATTCCCGAGTGACCCACAAACTCGGCAGTTTGACTTGCATCCGTCGAATTATTTTTTGATGATCGATTCTCCATGTGCCAATCGGAAATCAAATGAGCCGCAACCGTCATACAGTCGATGATAATTCGCCATTCGGCACTTATCGACCTGGAATATTTGCCCTTAGCCTTATAAAGGTCACCCGTAGTTTACCAACTAATTGGCTAGGGCGCCGTTTGATGTTCATTTTGCGCCGCATCGCGGCCGTAGGAATCAGTGGAAAGGTTGATACAGAATTATTCGGCTTTCCCATGCGTTTACATAAGAGAGGCAACGTATCTGAAAAGCGCGCTCTTTATGCTCCGCAATTTTTCGATTTGAAGGAACGCCAGGCTCTTGCTTCATTGGCCAAGGACAATGCCGTATTTATCGATATTGGGGCCAATATGGCACTTTACAGCTTCTCAATAGCTGCAGTCTTCAAAAATTTTAATAATACAAGAATTTTAGCTATCGAACCGCACCCAATTGTTTCTCGTCGCCTTGCATACAATTTATCTCTAAATCCCGACTTACCGATTGAACCCATTTTTGTTGGTCTAGGAATCCACGATGGTGTGATGAGGATGGTCACCCCAGATAATAATCTTGGCGAAAGCCGTTTGCTGAGAGACGGTGAAATCGCTTCAGGAGAGGTAAATGAAATTCAAGCGAGAACACTACTTGGTCTTTTGACAGAAAAAAATATTAATCGGATCGACGGTATGAAAATCGATATTGAAGGTCACGAAGAGGCCGTCCTAATTCCATTTTTGGAGCAGGCACCTGAGAATTTATTGCCTCGGCTTATTGTTATTGAGAATAACTACAACAAATGGGAGCGGGACTTATTGGCATTGGCCGAAACTAAGGGCTATGTTAGTCAAACAATAACGCGAATGAATGTCATCTTAGAAAAATTTTAATCAGGAAATTTTAATTTTGGCTAAAACATCAGCAAAAATCGGCCGAGTCGCATTATATTTTTTATTACTTGCAGGACCGGTTTTGGGGCTTGCAACCAAAGGGTTTGCTCCTTTATTAGCAATAGCAGGTTCAACGGCTTTTATTGCCGTTCTAATGCAGACGGAAAAGCTACAACAGGTAGAATTTCGCAAATTCATCTTGGCTCTTCCATTTTTATTCTTTATGGGGCTCAGCCTTTTATGGTCGCAAGCGGAAAATGCCGGTCGTACTTATTTTGCTCTGATTTTGGTGGTGGTTTTCATCGCCTGCCTGCGTATCACTTTCAAGAGCCTGCCGCTTGACGAGCAGGACAAGTTCAAACATCGACTGAGTGCTTCTCTATTATTCGGTATTCTAATTTCAATTTCTGTCGGCTCCTATCCATTGTTTTGGCCTGAATTATCAATAGCAGTCAACAATATTTCCAATCAGTTGACATTTGCCAATATTGAATTGTTCCGACAAAGCAATCGGTCTCTTGCCCTTATTCCTGTTTTTTTGTTTCCCCTTGCAGGATTTTACTGGCACAGGGCGAGATGGCTTTTCATCTCACTGATCGCAATCACATTTTTCATTACAGCCAATTCGAATAGCCAGACGGCATTTCTCGCAATATCGCTCGGCACCATCATTTTTTTGTTTGCATATTTTTATAAATATGAAGGTAAAAAATTGATCTTCAGTGTTTCTGCAATCGGCCTCCTCCTTTCTCCTATTATATTTATGAAAAGCTTTGAAAATAGTTTGGTACAACATTATGCACCCCAAATTATAAAGCAAAAGGCGTCAGCAGAACAACGCGAATGGATTTACTATACTTATGCCAATGAGGCACTGTCTCGCCCCTTCATCGGCCACGGCTTGAGGTCGACGAAAAATTTTACTCCTGAAAATCTGAACAACTACATAAAGCTGGCGCAGGAACGAAATATTCCCCATTCCCTTGTTCATGCGCATAATTTTCCATTGCAGGTTATTTTTGAATTTGGATATTTGGGTGCTACTCTATTTTTAGCGGCATTTTGGTGTCTCCTCAATTTACGCTTTGATAATGCGGGGCGCGCAACACATGCGGCGACCCTTGCGGCAACATGCGGGTTATTACTTTTTTCATATTCATTGTGGCAAAGTTGGCTTCTCGCCAGCCTTGGATTTTTATATTTTTACATGAGTATTTTGTATCGACGTGAACATAGAAATAATGTTTAATATTACTGGTGGAGGCATTAATGAAACTGGAAAATTTTAGCGATAAAGAACTAGATAAAATCGTCAAAAATATCGAAGCGGAAAATAAGCGCCGCGCTAATCGCACGGCAGCAGCGACCGCCATTATCGCTGTTTTAAAGAAACATAAACTGTCAATTGGTGATATACCCGAATTGGGACTCGAGAGACGACCCTCCAAAACCGGGCGTAAAAAAAGAGCAGTTGCCAAGAAAACAGTGGCGGCCAAGGCAATAGCAAAACCTTCCAAGAAAACCGACAAGCGTATTAAAGTTGCTCACAAATATAAAAATCCTGAGGGTCCGGAAAAGTGGAGCGGCCGTGGCCGCGCTCCCAAATGGGTAAACAGTCTTCTTGAAGATCACAACATCTCTATTGAACAATTCAAGGCCGGTAAACGTTATAAAATCTGATTATCTGAGGTGAGATAATAGTTGAGGTAATCCCGCACCATTAAGCGGATGTGAGAGTATTCTCGCGAATTTGAACACCTTATGGGAGGTACGATTTGATCAATGTCGTATCGCCAAACATAAAGCAGAGAACATCTTCAATTACAGTCTGCGGCGGTGATTTTCAATGACGGCATCCAAGGCTTCCATGGCCCCGACAATTGCCTCGGCGTCGGCGGATAGAGCCAAGCAGAGGCGTTTAGGTATGGGCGCGTTACCGCAGTGCGCAGCATTCTAAATCAGAGCGGCCACATCAATCATTCAATATAATTAAGCGCTTGCTTCAACTCGTTAGGTGGCTCGGGCAAATCCTTAAAAACTCTCCAAGCTATTCTACAGCTTGGAATGAGAACGGTAAAAGTTGTAACAAAAATCGCTACAAAATAGATATACAGACTTTTATTCAAGACAAACCACTCCTCAAGAGCTCCCTTATATGGAGCTATGACCTTCGCATAGTATTCAAGGGAGGCTGTTGCACCGTGCATTATTTCTTCCTCACGACGAAATATAATAGAACCTACCCCTGAGAGGCCCGGGCGCACTTGCTGTAAAATACTCTGAGTGTTCTCTGAATATGCTCCGAATGTTTGGGTGGTAAGGGGCCTTGGGCCGATAACACTCATATCACCGAAAAAAATATTCAACAGCTGCGGCAGTTCATTAATTTTGGTTTTACGCAAAAATGTTCCAAACGGTAGCACCCTAGGGTCATCCCTCATTGTAACCGTGCCGGTACCAATGTTAGGACTATTTTTAAGCATAGTCGCAAACTTAAATAGCCTGAAATTTTTCCCACCCTTACCTATGCGTTCCTGTAAAAAAAATATTTCACCCTCGCCAGTAAATCTTAGTATTAAGATTATAGGCAACAATAAGGGCAAAAGGACCAACAGGGCTATTCCAGAAAACAGAATATCAAAAAAACGGTCCACTCTTACATCCTTTGGTCTAGGTATTTACCCGTCTCCTGATGAGCGAACTCAGGTAGGAGTCCAAAATACAATTCAAGGATATCATGTTTGGCCCAGGTGCCTTTTTTCCGCAGACTCTCAATTCCGTCTATAAAATCGTTTAACTTAGCTTCATCAAAACTGGGCTGATTTTTGATAACTCCAACCGTCTTAAAACGCTCCATGTCTAAATCTTCATTATCGGTGAAAAATTCTTCGAAGTCCTTCTCACCAGTTGTATCACTCTTGAAGAAATAACAAGGCCACTGTTTTTTAGCGATTAATCCCTGTACCCTCTCCCTTGCTTCATCCTCAGATTCGCACACATAAGGCTCATAACCGAGATCTCTTAGATGGCGAATTGCTATATCAGAGAAGGTAATAAGATGTAATTTTTCGCTTAATTTCGGAAAAAAGATATCCCTATTATTCCCAAGAAGCCCAGATAACAAGCATAGCTCTCCCGACTCCTGAGGGGTAACAAAGTAACGACGGACATCAGTCGGCGCAGCTATAGGCTGTCGTTTAGAAACTCGCTGATTGAAGCCATGAAGGAGAGAGCCGTCCGAAAAAGCGACATTCGCAAAACGGGCCATAGAAATTTTCTGAGTTTCGCTTTCGCGCATTAGAAACATTTCCATAATACGCTTACTGGCTCCCATCATATTTACTGGGTTCGCTGCTTTGTCAGTTGAAACACAGAAATATTTCTTCGCCCCCATTTGATTGGCTAGGCGTACTGTTTTTATTGTATTGACCACGTTGACCATGAGCATTCTCATAAGAGTATAAGGGTCTTTTTCGCTTCTTACATGCTTTAATGCAGATAAATTAAATACGTAATCGTATGAGTCCTGAGTTTTCATAAGAGCTTCAAACTCTGCACTGCCGCAATCGATGGCGAATGTCCTGAAATCAACTTTCCCATAAGCCAAGGTACTCCTAATATCCCTAACAAGCTCAACCATATTATTTTCTGAAATATCCACTACGTGTAGAGCCAAGGGCGACCGCTTAAAAATTTCTTTAGTCACAGCCTGACCGATCGAACCCGCCCCCCCGATAACAAGAAATTTGGAGCCCGATACAACCGTATTTAACTGCTCGGAACAAGAGTCCATATCCGAAACAAATAATTCTTCATTTCTGCCTATACAATTTAAAACTTTAGTATTCATATCAGCTCCGAAATAGATGACCGAAAATTCGCTAGCAAGCCTATTTGCAAGGTAAATCCACGATTCCTAACTCATAGACATTTGGCTGCGCCAGCTTTTTAAGCAACAGTCGAACGGTACACCCCAATTTTAGTTGTATGGGAATTAGTCTAATACAAATCTTAATTAGCACTTGAGGGATTGTGACAGCAAACCCAGGGAATTTTTCCAATAAGTCGCGCTGAGAAAGAAGCTCTTTATCTCCTACTTGGTGTAATCTTCTCCCTGAAATTCTATCGAGACATTTAAGTACGGCATCACCAACGAGACTTACATTACACAAGCAATAATTGGGAGGCGGAAGTATCCGGAATTTAATACTTGTTTTAGGAAAAAAAATCCGTTTCTTAACATCCTCCATATGCTCTAAATCATAGGTAGGCATAAGTCTTATGATATCTAGGTTATCACATGTCGCCAATAATCGTTGCTCATCTCGAAGTTTTCCTAATCCGTAGACATCCGTAGTTTCGGGCTGCACCATTATCGGGACTGGTTTTTTTTCATAGCCTTCACCATATACTGAAATCGAACTAAGAAATATCCAGTGAGGTTGCAAAGAGCCAAATGCGGATATTAAGTTTTCCAAAATGAGTGTATTAAAATCTGCAATAGAATATTTTTGGGGAGGGGTTTTTCCATGAGCAATTGCAGCACAATGAATTACCGTCGTTACCGATTCTAAGTCACGCACAAACTCAGCCACAGACTCTTTATCAGCCAAATCTACAGCAAAATGATCTTCAGTTTCAGCCGAGCTTCGTGAAACAGATGTTACCTTATACCCTGCCACTCTTAACACCTTAGTTAGAGCGCCCCCTATAAACCCCGTCCCCCCCGTAACTAATATATGATTTTTCACGAGATTACTTTTCCTTGATCAACCAGCAGCGGAACTAGCGAGCTCTTGTTGAACAGCGCTAAATGTAGTGAACTCATAGCCTCTTGATTGCAATAAATCTGTCAGCTTCTTTACTCGGTCCACAACTCTAGTCCTTCCACAACTAAATCTAAACCTAGTCAGCGGTGAGGTCGACGCAGGAATTTTAGGCAAGGGAAGTGGTGATAGTTCGAATGGATGAATATAAAAAACGTAAATATCATTTTTCTTAAGATGCTGCGCTATCATACTCTTCATTACCAACCAAGGAAAAATCCGAAGATAGCCTCCGCCGGAGATTGGAATATTGTTCCCTAGAATCGGCAGGGTTGTCGCCTCAAACTCCACGAAGTCGCCCTGCTTATAAATCGATTCTGATATATTTTGAAAACCCAACATATCAATTGTTCCATACAGTGGATGATTTCCGAAATTAATTCGACTAGAATCGTAAGCAAATCCAGCACGCCTGACTATTTCCAAACGCTCGCGATCAAGGCTAAAACAAGGCGCTCGATAACCAAACCCTCTGTCTCCATTGATTATTTTCATCGCACTCAAACATCGATGTAAATCGGCTTGAAATACCTTAGGAGACATGGTCATTGGCCGTCTGTGATCCCAACCATGAGATCCGACATCATGACCTAACTTTACTAAATTCTTAAGGTAACCGATTTTTTTTTCGGCTATCTCTCCAAGAACAAAAAAACTGGACGGAAGAGATAATTCATTTATTAAATCCACATAGCGATCAAGGCCATCCAGTAAGGACTGACTTGTATCGCACTCACTTCTTCTAAAGTAGTCGAGGTGATACCAGTCTTCGACATCAAGGGAGAGAATTGCTTTCTTCATATTAGTCTACCACCGTTGGCTCTAAAATCACGGATCTGCTCAACGCTAGGCCAGCTAAAGTAATCATCCTCGCTGACAAGATTTTCTTTCTCTTCCAGTGAACCTGTCAAAATATCATTAATCACTGAAACCATAAGTAATCCGCCCGCTCTCTTAGTTGATTTTATAACTGAGAACATTGTAGGGTCGCTAGGAACCGGAACTTCAATTTGTGATAGCAAAGCCCCGTTATCAATTTTGTCATCCATCCTATGAACTGTTGCACCTAGTGGACTTGGCTGAAGATATAGCGCCCAAAAACTGGGTAACAAACCTGCATATTTTGGCAGCAGGGAGCAATGAAGATTAATGCAGCCATGTCTCGGAAGCTCCAACAGATGTTTTTTAAACAAGCACGGTGCAGAATACGAGACAATCAGATCGATATTGAGACCTCTTAACCACTCAACACAGTTAGAACAGTTGGGGTCGTATATCACTTTGTATTCGGTATCAAAATAATTGGCTACAGCCTGTATACTCTTCATAAAGCCAAGTTTATAAAAACAGGCGGCGTCTATTAGGTTAACCAAAAAATTTGCGCTTACAAATACTCCCATCTTTAAAGTTTGCAACACCCCAAAGCCTTTTAAAAATAGCTCTTTTTTGTTTACCACGGATCCCTTACTTTCGATCTGTGCCACAGCGACTAATTCTACTCCATTAATAGCATGCAAAAGCTTTATATTTTTGGGTATCACAAAGCTATCCTTTTGGGTCAACACTGCAATTCTAATTTTTTCCTTCACTTTAGCATTGCCCTTCATAATGTCAGAATAACCCCACATTTTTGATAACAGGGCGTGGTGATTATCACATCTAACTTCAATACTTACCGCAGCCCTTTCGTAGTCCGCGCATCTAACTTTACAAAAAAGTACAGACTATGAGTATTAACGTACTGGCGATAAAACTACAGTCTTTTTAGGAAAATACGAGGGAAAAAAGCTCTTACAAAGTGGTTGATAGTGTACCATAATGCCTTATAACCCAAACCCGAATTATCAAGCCTTTTGTAATTTTTAAGAACGTAATAATGCCTCTTAATCATCTTTATTTTACTACCGGATATCTGTCCATCCCGAATTCTATACGCTAGCATTGCGCCATTTATTTTAATCGACTTTTCTAGTAACTCGTGACAGTGAAGAAAACAGTCAACATCCTCACGAGCCTTATACTTTAAACTTTCATTAAACCTAAACTTCGAAATTACCTCTTTGGCAACTACAACGCTAGATGTAGGGGTCAAAAACTGCCTAAGTTGCATGTCAAATGTAATGATGGTGGTTCCTTCAAAGTTATTATCGGGAAATAATAACCCTTCAGCGTCTGTGAAGTTGAACATCGAAGTGCTTGAAAAAAAGGTGTCAGTTTTTTTCATTACGTCCAATTGTCGTTCGATTTTTTCACTGTGCCAAATATCGTCTGAATCAATAAACGCAATCCATTCACCTTGAGCCAGATCAATTCCTATATTTCTAGGCGCAGCCGGAGCTCCGTAATTTTTCTCAAGATGAACCGCTTGGAACCGCGAATCGTGTTTGACATATTCGTCAATAATTTCACCGCTCGAATCAGACGAGCCGTCGTTAAGCAAGAAAACTTCTAGATCTGCGAAGGTCTGATTAGAAATAGACTCTAACGTATCATGTAAGGTAGCTTGCGCATTGTAAACTGGAACTATAACGCTTACTGCAGGCATATGATTTCCCTTAAAACTGGTCGTGGTAAAAAAATAAATTTAATCGCAACGTTTTACCGAAAATCAATAAATAGTTTCTTTTAGCTTCGCATTGAGATAATCAGCCAATCGAACTTTTGCAGTCCAACCAAGAGCTTTTATTTTTTCTGTCTTCAGCTCTCCATCCATCCTATTACCCGGTTTGCCGTCTTTGATTATTGGTTTTGCTTCAAGATAACTCACTAAATCTAAAATAGAATGCTTTTCATCACAACCTATCCCATAGCCATCTCCGTTACCCTCAATACCGGCTATTATTAGGCCCGAAACAATATCATCAACGTGAGTAAAGTTCCTTAACTGCGTTCCCGGGGATGTCACTGGCAGCTCGGTTTCCCCGCTGCGAATAAGCCTGATGAATTTCGCTACTACAGTAGAGTAGTCACCGTCCCCAATCTCGTGATCACCATAAGCATTATAAAAGTAAACAATCGTATAATCCAAACCATACCATTCAGAAAATGCCTTAAGAAACTCAGTATTCTGCGCTTTGGTATAGGCATAGGGGCTCATCGACCTCCCCTCGCCCTCGACGGAAAATTTCGTCGACGAACCAGAATAGACTAGCTTAGCCCCTATCTTTTTTGCAAAATCAACCACAAATGGAAACGAGTGGTAGTTGTATCTCAAGACTTTCTGCAGGTCTTTGAACGATTGTTCTACCCTAGCGTACTCTCCCAAGTGGAAGATATAGTCAAATTTTTCACCATTACAAAAATGGTCATGAATTTTTTCTGTATCACCGGTTATATAATCGACGCCGGGATGATGGTTATCAACGGATCCCGCATGGTAATTATCTAAACTCGTAACGAAGTTACCCGATCCACTCAATGCCTCACATAATGCCGAACCAATAAAACCAGCTCCACCAGTCACTAAGACTTTAAAATTATCTCTATGCATAATTAAGCTTTCAAAAATAAACGCCCTATTGATTAATTTTCTTCAATAGGTCAGCTCCGAAAGTACGAATATTTTCCGGGGATGAATCATAGAGTTCACCAGACGAAGATCTTGCCCACACACCCTGGAAATAATTTATGATCTCCTTATCTCGACGGTCACTTGGCTCATTTAACATATCGCTCAGTACGCTATGCAGATTTTCTAAATCGGGCAAATATGTTACCAAAGAGGCATCGCTATAAAAAGCATCGCCAAGAACAAGAACTTTCTTCCCCAGCGCTATTGCCTCCGCACCAGATTTAGAATTTATTGATATAATACATTTAGCCTTGCTCATTAATTCAAAATTGTTCACCTTTGGAGATATAAGCTTAATATTATCAAATCTGTCAAGCACTGGAGCAACTTGTGATCTTTGAATTGCTCCAACCTGAGCCGGATGCTCTTTAATGTACAAAAATGTTCCATACGGAATATTTCTCGCCATATATTCAATTAAAGCAATTTGATCCAAATATTTCGGCGACCTAAGAGTAAGCGCTGCGTCGCCTGGAACATGAAGCGGGAAATAAACAAATTTTTCATCCTCTGGAATTTCTAATGGGTTAGCGTAGTAACTCTTGAGCGTAATAGAATTTATCACTTGCAAGATATGAAGCGATACGTAGCGCTTAATATAACCGAACTCTTGATGCTCTTTTAAAATATATTTTCGGTACAATTTCTCGAGTAATTTATTTATATTCCTTAAATTTAGAACTTTGGACAGCGCAGGGTTATACTGATGCCTATCTTTCTTCGGAATCACAATCGCCTGGGAAGCCAGTGTTTCATTAAGGTATTCCTCAACAGCATCACTCTGTACTTTAGGAAAATCCGTAATTCTTGCTGAAGAAAACGTGTTTAAATTATAAAATAATTTTCCTCTAAAAAATGAGGGCTCGATAAACCAATTGTCAATTTTGTGGTGTGCAGCAAGGAGATAAATCGAAATTACAGATAGGAAGCCACCTAATTCTTGAATAACAATAACATCATCCTCGATTTGTCTCAAAACTTCGTCAACTGCCGTCAAATAACTAGCAAACTTTTTAACAAGAACAGATGTTTCGTCGATACCAAAGGTGAGTCTTTCGTGAGAAATCCAATTGTTGATATTTTCCACTCCAAACTTCTGAAAAACCTCTGTAGGACTATTTTCAATGCTTAAGTCCTTAGCCAGGGATACTAAGTTATATTGCTCAAATCCAGCATTTTCAATTAGTACGGAACTTCGGTCATCAAAACTGAGAAAAGCTATTTTCTCACCTTGGTCACGAAGATAAATTGCAAGGTCTATCCAGAATGCCGTTTGATATTCTGCTAGTGTACTAAAAATTATTATGGGAAGCCTCCTTTAGAAATTAGTTACAGCTCCGCTACTTTAGCTATTGCTTCGTTTATAAGATAAATTTCGCGAAGTAGAAGCATAGAAAATTGAAAAAAGGATTGCATACATGAAGTTTGTAGGGAACACATCGAAACTATGTTGAAGAATAAAATTGATCGGCACAAATGTTATCATAAAATAAATCAGTGGTTGAATATGCTGATATTTGTATAATTCAGTACCAGTTTTCTGATGTACTGCGTTTTTATTTTTTTTATTTATTAATGTAAAAAATACAGGGTAAAATGCCAAAAATAAGAAGATAAACGCAACTATGTATCCAAAGTTAAATACTACAGAGAACAGCGCTGAATCAAATCTTCTAAAATCATCAGAGGGCAAACAGCCAAAAATGGATGGAAGAATCCGACTATCATCACATGACATTGATAGTGAGATTAAATAATCTTTGAGACGTATTGCTATGGAGTCATTTTCAGCCCCCTGTGACACTATGGATATTATTCGAGCATATACCTCAGCTTCAAGTGCGCTTGGGTTCCGAAGCCATATGAAATAAGAGCAAAGACTGCTGAAAAGGATTGCAAAAAGAACCAGAAAGGTTGCTACAGCTGACCTCAAAACGCTTGGGCTTTTGCCAACAAACATAGCGTAAGCAAAAAACAAGACCCCTATAATTGAGCCGATTGAAGCTGAGAGTGCGAGAACTGTGAAAGCTAAAAGCAATGCGAGACGCTCTCGAACGCGCCATGATCCAATAAAGTTCTTTGATACAAAGACTAAAGCAATTGCGAAACCTGCGGCAAAACCCGCTGAGTTTGGGCTTCCAAAAGTCCCAAACAGGCGTCCCGTATTAGATTGAATCGGCGAAAACCAAAAGAGAAGGACGGAAACTACAAAGGCTATTAGTAAACTCTCTAGTACCACCTTGATTAAGTAGTCTGTTCCCTCTACTTTTAAGACATAGGACGATATCAGCACGCTGAATCCGATATAAATAAAACCATTCTTGAAAATTTTGAGATAGGTATGCGCAACCCCCTCACCCAGTACTGCAAAATATATAAAAACATATGTTGCCAGAAGAAAATAGAAAACCAGCCAAACAAAACTCTCCTTGGGGATTCTTTCTTTTCCGGCTAGTACTATTATAAGACCTCCAATTAAAATCACTAATATATCCTTGTACAGCCAATAAAATGTACCTTCAGTTGCAGGATTGTCGAGGTCACCATAGGCGTAAAGCATTGAGCCAAATAAAAGGACTGTTAACGTCCAGACCCTCGTTAGCACTCGGGTAATAGGCCTTGATTTAATCAATCTGTTTCTCGCAGACCTCTATGGAACAAAATTGCGCATCAAAAGCACCACCGGTGAAGTTGCGCGCAACCACTTTTTTACCGGCCTCTATCTTTGAGAGAATTTCCTGCACTTCAACACAGCTAAATGCCTTTGCCTTTCGTGAGGGTTGCAGTACATCGCGAATACCGGCCACCAATCGACTTCCAGCCAACCTTGAAAATAGGTGAAAAAACTCTCTCAGTGCCCACATTAAATTTCTTTTGACCGCAACCACTGGTGTATCGAGTTCCTCAGTATCAGATTTAATCGTATCAAGAATTTCCTTTAATCCATCACAGACACGCGCACTTGCATTACCATCGTTAAGGTAAAAGTAATCCTTCACATAATGTCTATAAATTTTTTCCATTAACTCACTACTCTTTAGATCATCAATTTTTGAAATTAAATTGACGACGTCCTGTCGATTCTTTGCTCTTAAACTTATTTTGGAAGGGAGCGGAGTGTGTAGTGACATCACTCGATTGTTCAGGTATTCCAACGAAATTGATGGAACTCCCGAAATTAATGCGTCCGCCGATGATCCACAATTGAGATGAAGCACGCATTTCGCCCCATTTATCGAATCGAAAATATCACCGCTTCCATCCACAAACACATTCTCGTGATCTAGAAATCTCCTCTCATAAACATAATTACTCTCAAAGGGGTGGTGCCGAAGAACAAAATGCTCACAAGGCAACATTTTAGAGACATAGCAAATATCATCCATTAGTTGCACTTGCGCCCTCAGTAAATTTTGAATTAATTGATCAATATATTTCTCTGGCCACCCAACAGACAGAAAACTCTTTTTTTCTTCTTCCAAAGACGAACTATGGAGGGGATTTACAGCGGAGAAATTTGTGTTAATCAAAATATGATTGGAATACTTTGGAGCCAGAATTTTACTCCAGCTTGGATGACCTTGATCATACCTTGGGCAGCCAGTAAGGCTCAATCTATTCTGTCTCAGACCGCTATATTCTATAAACGCTTCATAAGTTAATCTGCCCCAGAAAAAATAGCCGCTAATAAGATCTGGAAAACCGTCTTCGCAAAACATTTTTGCCCAATTTTCTGGCGAATCTGTGGAATCAGTGGAAAGAATTCCACCCTCTGTATCCAAAACAAAAACCTTAATTCCCATCAATACGTAATCTTGTATTAGTACCTTATTATTTTTTCTTGCATAGTTAATGATTAGAACATCCAAGTTTAAAACCTGTATATCAGTTCTCTGGTAATACATTGGGATTAGAAAGACTGTTGCATAGCCATCATCTATTAGTTTTTGTGCTACTAAGATAAGTCCCTTCAAATCACGTTTGGGATTATCAACAACTATACCCACTCTTAAAGTTTTATCTGGCACTTGAAATGTTATTCCTTACAAAGGTGACAAATTTTTGTTTTTCCGATCTTGATAATAGTTGTGAATATAACGCGAAACATGTGGCAGCTAGACTACCTGCTGCCGCAATTAGAGCGAAAAGGGGATCAGTATCGCCAGCCCAAATAAATATTTCGAGACCAAAAGCCAGAATGATCGCCGAGATAGATACACTCAAAAGCACCGGTTTTGTTAATTCTCGAATTAACACTCCGAAGTGATGACGAAAAAGTCTTAAAACCAAAATCCCAGTAAAGCCATAGGAAATAATATTTGCAAAGATAAATGCCTCGAGGGGAAATTTTTCAAATAGTATAAATGCCAACATCACATAGGCAAGCAAACGAGCTATATTAATATAATTAAGAGCTTTAATTATTTTTTGGTCTGAAATAGATACGGAACTTGAAGCTCCAATGCAAAGAATCATTAGTGGTACTACAAAACAAAGCTTCATACTCAATGAATAAGCAATGTACTCTTGCCCCATCCAAATAACCAAAATTTGCTCAGAGAAAACTAGACCAAGCATTAAGAGTGGAGTAAATAGCATGCTTTGGTATTTAGTGGTTAAAACAACCAAACCAGCCTTAGACCGGTCGAAATCTATTTTATTCAGGGCAGCCGCATATGGAATAATGACACTGTTTACATTTCCCATATTTGCTTTTATAAATCTCGGTATTCTCATTATAGCATCGTATGCGCCGGCTAGCTCCAAATTTGCAAAGCCTGAAAGCACGACTAACGGAATATTTTCAATGGAGGTAGAAATCATTTTTCCAACTCCCATTGTCGAGCTGTGCTTGAATACGTCATGTCTAACTGGGATCGAAGGAATGCCAAACCGAGAAAAGCCAATATCGGTTTGTCCGATGAGAATTAATAATGCAATTAATTTTAGGCCAAGAACAGTATAATAGAAGTATATAAAATGGAACAGCTGCACATCATGACTGGACCAAAACACCAATAAGACTAGACAACTTGATACTACTAAGAGATCTACAAGTCTTAAGAACAAAAACTTTTCATATCCTTTTATAACCGACTCAAAAAAAACCATTATAAATAGCGGTATTTGAATAATTACTAAGAATACTACCCATGAGAAAGTCGGTTGCTGGTCAAGCTTTAAGGTATCATTTAGGCCTAGAAATCCCAGGAGGTGCCCGCCTAGAAAAAGCATCAATAGAGATGTTAGAGCACCCACACATATGATATACAACAAGCTTAAGGGAAAGACTTGATTCACCTCTTTGGTTGAAGACCTATACTTCGCTATGTTCCTGACCGTGGATTCGAACATCCCAAAGTCTAAAATATTAAAGTACCCAATTGGCGTGAGCAATCTTATCAATATAAAAACTGCATAGCCATCAAGTCCCCAAGCCCGTATTATTAAACCGGTGAGAATTAAATTTAACGCACCGATAATGACATAGCCGACCAGGTTGACAGAAGCGTTCAAAAAAAGTTTTTCGAGCAAGGTTTATTGGTCTCCTATTCTGAGAGCTTTAAACCTAAAAGGGTTAATTAGATAACCCTGATTTTTTGATAATACTTTTAATTCGCTGGCGTCATAATTTACCTCTCCACCAAGAGTCGGATGTACTACAAAACTCACAACATCACGAAAGCCAGATAGGGGCAGCACCGCTCTATGTATCACTGTGTGCGGGGTGAACAAGATAATACAACCTTTTTTGCCTTCAATAGCCGTAGATTGAGCATCGATTTCGTCATGATACCTTGAGATTTCATCTCTCAGATAGACACCCCTGCGCCCTAACTTTTTAGCAATAGACTTTGGACTTAGCGTTATACTCCCAGTTTCCTTGGTAACGTCGGACAAATAAACGAAAACCTTCACCCCACTTTTAGGCATGTTATCCCGATGGTATTTAAGGCTCTGCAATGATTCGTTTGAGTCTGGGTTTGCTTTATGTGTCCTGAATACATCACCGGTAAAAACTCTGAAAGAATTTCTATAATAAGCACTTAAAGTGGATTTCACAGCGGGATAATCTAAAATTTTAATAAGCGACGGGTGCTTTGAAAGACTATCCACGAGTCTGTCGACTCCTAAATCCTGAAGGTCAGTGTTAGTGGAATTTAACGACTCAAAAGACTTTGCAACTTGGGCAGAATTATAAGTAAAAAATTCATTTTCTTCATAAATATCGAAAACAACAAAACCTTTATTTTTCAACTCTACCGCTGCATCACTAAATTCTTGCTCAATATCAGGGTTGCTGGAAACAGCGGCTTTAATAGCTAACAAAAAATCATAAAGCATATGGATTGCATTGTGATGCCAACTCATGGTGTTTTGGAGAAGAAGTACTTTTAAGTATCGATTACTCTTACCTAATATGTTTTTCATTTTTTTAAACATGTTTTTCTCTCCTAAAATTTACTTCGCGACAGCCTCAGACAAACAACTTTGTCAGTGCCCGCATTATCATAGGGATGCTTCCAATCTTTTTGAATTTCGCAGTCAAAGCCATGCCTTTCACTTATGCCGACTAATGTATTCAAATCATATTCCCAATCCTTGAACTTTCTATGTTTCACTCCACTATCGTTTTTAGTAAATGAAAATAAAAATTTGGAATCCTCGTCCATAATCAATGCAATTTGTGAAATCATAGTTGAAAGATCTTCTGGAGACATATGAGTCACGACGGACTGCGCCCATATAAGATTAACCTTCCCTATTTCTTCGTATGGGAGGTGATTATTCTTGATATGTATTAATCTAGCTTTTTTTTCATCAAGACTTAGATCGTTCAGTCGTCGAGAACCTTCATCTAAGACCGCTTTTGCAACATCCGCACCGATGTAATGACCCGCATCAAGATAATCGATGAAAAACCTTCCTGCCGAAAGAGCGCCACATCCATAATCTAGCAGCACACTGTCGGGCTTGAGTCCCTTTGATTTTAAGTAATTTAATTGAAAGTCTCGCTCTAGGTTTTTACCCCAATTAGGATTTAATTTAACAATCATGTTCATACGAAATGCATAATATTCAGAATAGGGTTTTCCCAAGAACTTAAAAATCCTGTATGCCAAAAAGTCGAAAATCCTGAGTATCGATTTTTTAACCATTAGAATTACCCGATCGATTTCCTAAAGTTGACTACTAAATATTAAAAGTCAGAGCGCGAGGTAATATTCCAGAATTTAAAGTTTGCGCGCAAGTCGGCTCAAGCCTTTCAGCCTTGAAAGTCGGAGCGGTATTTCAAAGCAAACGAGACTGAAATAAAACAGGCACGCAGCAATCAGGAATATATCAGCCATATCGAAATAACTAAATACCACGAACAGAGGAGGCAACCCAATAATTATATTTGCGACTATCCAATTCAGCTTAGACAGCAGTCGACCATAAACGGTTTGACGCTTTATTGGCGCACTCTCATCGAAACTACCTTCGGTCAACTCAATCTCACTTACAAAATAAGCGACGCGCATTCTAAAGTATAATATTAGGTGGACCGAGCCGGTAGCCGCCGCACCCAGTACAATCCAATTAACACCTAAAAGATAGGGATTTTCTCCAAAATAGAGCCCTATTCCCATGAAAAGATAGAGAAAGTGCTGGAAATAATCAACCAAACCGTCAATTAGCTTACCGAAGTAGTTCGGCTTATTATTAAACCTAGCAACGGTTCCATCAGCAAAATCCAATATAAACGCAAGGAAATACCAGCACGCTCCTAAAAAGGTGGCATTATTTAGACCCGAGACCATAGTGCCATAGGAAATAACAATTAGAGCGAAGCCTGCCAATGTTATCCCATTTGCCGAAATCCCAAGCCTTAACGATATAGCAGCGAACGGAAAACAAAGATGCCGATAGATGGAAAACAATACGTAGTATTTATCTTGTGCCTTTTTGTTTCCTACAGCATAGTCTTTCAAAATTCTCTTATACAAAATCCAAATACTATGATTCATTCTACTTCCTAATATATTGGTGGTTTAGAGGATTCTAATCCAACGATGCTAGATACACTCCTTTATTGTGGCCCAGGGTTTATCGTTTTGCGCTATCAAACATGACTCAATTGGCTTAATAATTTCTGATAGAGTTACCACCGAAGGTTGTATTGCGAAACCGGACTAGACATGTATCGCGAGAAAAAGTTCACGCAAACTGAAGAAACGCATTACGTGAGTTGTGCAGCAATATGAAAAAAGCTTTCTATTAAATTCAGCTTCTGATTTATTCTCTATCCACAGACACTCTAGTTTAGATTTGGCCTGAACACCTTTTCACCCGCAATATACACCATCATTGGTTTACACTAGGCGATTTTTAAGCGTCCATTCGCCAGACTCATACTTCCATAAATCTTTATTTCTAAATCGATCAACCGTCTCGTCAAACTCTGACCTTGAAATCATATGGAACGCTAAGAAGTCCTCTAGGTCGTTAAAAGGCTTTTCATCTTGAAGATTGTTTACAATTTGAACAGCATCGCTGCGACTCAATCGATCGTTCCAAATATCATAGCAAGTTTGGTCTGTGGCCCGCCAAAATCCAAATTTGAGATACTTAAACCAGATGTTAATCTCGCATAACTTTTCATCGATATTATCATAATTGAGATAGTTTCCGGGCAGAGGGCCAGCTTTTCTGCCAACAAAACCTCGCGGTTTAACGAACTCGTAGTTCTGACGCCCGTACCACCTTAGATAATGCCCCAGATAAATACTCTTTACACCTGCTTGTTCTAGCTTTTCATATTCTGGATATTTGTAAAAAAATATATCACGATCTGAGATGTCTTCATCTAACCAGTCAAATATCGTTTTCTCTTTTATCAAATCGCTTTTATCAATGGCAATGGCAGAAGGTTTACTATCGCTTCGCTGTAAACCTCCAAATTCAAAAGCAATATCTTCGCCCCATACGACAAGGGGAACTTCATAAATTAGAGCGGTGTTCACTACGCTTGAAAACATCGCGCAATGCTCTGCCCAGTTAGGCTCGCCTTGCTGAACAAGGCATTTTTTCCGAATTTTACGAAATACACTTGGCTTGATAGTGACTTTCATATGATCAACATTCAGATCTTTAATCATATTATTTAGATTCTCAATGCCTTCCGTTGTAGGTAAGTGTGCTCCCAATGTTACACATAAAACTTTCAACCCGAAACGTTCGGCCAACATGGCCGCTTGATACCAACTATCTTTTCCTCCGCTAACTGGCACAATACAATCATAGAAAGGGTGCTCTGCCTGTTTAATGTCCTCAACTATAGCTTCCAGATCATTATATCTAGCATCCCAATCTATCTCCGATTTAATTTCTTTTGCACGGCAGGCATTACAAAAGCCTCTATCATCCAACCAAACTCCAGGCTTTGTATCCGGCATAACGCAATTAGAGCAAAAATTTATCTTCATCCCTCTACAGCCTTAAAATTACGCTCGTCCATATAGGTCCTACCCATTAAAATATATTCATCTGTTGGGCGCTCGATTTCGAGTAGGGGAGTTATTTTGTATTCCCGTGGATCTGTCACTCCAAGATCATTCTCTGACTCAGAAAAAGGCTGAATATCCAAAATACTGTTTTTTAGATACCAATTTCCCTGATCATCTTGCCCCCAAACCGCTTGATCTCTGTGGGGGTTAACCAAAGCGAAAAATTCGGTCTCAGAGATACCAAGCCAATCTAAAAAAGTGGCCAGGGCTTTTGGTTTTACAGTTAGGTATTTTTTTATAAGGGCATGGCCCTGTTCTTTGGTTCGTCGTTTTAAGCGAATATCGCGGGCAACATGATCGCAAACCTTGCCATAGCCAAACTTGAGATACTTAACATAATCATGCACGCTGGCATTGTTAAAGCAGTGTATCGATTCATAGCTATTGTATGTACGCTCCTGAGCATTGGTTTCATAACCGAACTTTTCAATCATATTTTCAATTTGCTTTTGTGAATCCCAAAAAATGTAGTTACCTACGTATAGACCTCGGACTCTAGACGTCTCTAACTGCGCATCGCTTGGATAGGTAAATGCTTGGAGATCTTTCTTAGTTACTTTTTCTGATTCACCTATCAATGCCTCAGCATCGAAACCTCGCATCGCATGCTCTTTTCTTACTTTTTTTGTCATCTCAACGCGATCGTGATGACTGAACATTCCTACTTGATCAAGCCACCCATTCACTCCCCAGACAATCAATGGTATGTCTAATTTCGTTGCCACTTGAACTGGGAAGGTCTGACTTCCAGCTAACACATGCCAGTACATATCCCCGAATTTACGAAGAGTAATTTTAGTAATTTCTTTTATTGTTTCGGGCCCTACTGTTGAGTTCAGATGATCGCAATCGAGTTTACTAATTAAACGTGCTAGGTTTCTAATGCCAACCTTAGTATTGAAATGAGTGTTATAGGTTGCTAGCAGAGGGTTTAGCCCAAACTTGTTTTTCACTAAATCAACAACAAAGAAATCATCTCCAGTGCCGCTTACTGGGATAACACAATCATAGTGGCTTCCAGGCCGACCCTTATACTGAGATAACAGGTCACCCAGCTCACTTTCTTTCTTCTCCCAATTAGATGTGTACTTTTCTTCGTGTACCCGACACCCGCTACAGACTCCACTTTTGTCAAAAATAATATTGAGCGCGTGATTTTCTGGGTACAAACATCTTTCACAATATTTCATGACAAAATAACCTTAAAACGGACGCCCTAGAATATCTAAGGAAAAGTTTTTATATTTCACTTCCGAACTTAATCGCACAGGCAATCCCGCCTCAAGCATTTGGGCTTTTGCAGCAATAGTACTGTGCTCTACATGCTGAAAAATATTAGCAGCGGCAACTGCCTGACAACCTCCAGTAATAACTGCTTCCGCAAGATGTTCGAAACGTCCGACACCCCCCAAAGCTATCACGGGTATTTTTACAGCTGAACTAACGAGCTTCAATAATTCCAAGTCATAGCCTTCACGGGACCCATCTCTGTCCACAGAGTTAAGCAAAATTTCACCGGCCCCCGCAAATTCAATTGCTTTTAAATGCTCGGTCACATCTAAGTTTAGCTCTTCGGCAGCCTGATAATCGTAAATACTATGAGCTTCACCATTTTTTACAGCATCAACGGAAACTGTTATGCATTGGTCACCAAACATATTCGAAGCTTCCGTAATGAATGAAAGTTCATCTCTTACTACAGAATTTATACATACTTTATCAGCACCAGCATTAAGCAAACCTTGTATGTGCTCAAGATTCTTAATCCCCCCCCCAACCGTAAGGGGCACGAAACATTCTTTCGCGGCCCACTCTACTAGATCGAAATTAGGTCGTCGATCTTTGATAGAAGCGTCAATATCTATGATTACTATCTCATCAACATCCCAGTTAACAAAAAATTCAATAGCCGTTCTAACATCCCCAATGGGTAAATAACGATTGAAGCCAAAGCTCTGAACCACTAGCTCATTTTTAGTAAGAATGCATGGAATTAGTCTAGTTTTAAGCACGATTCAGGTCCCGTGTTGCCTTCGCCCACTCGAAGAATGCCCGCAATGCAGCCAAACCATTCTTCTGACTCTTCTCTGGGTGAAATTGCATGCCGACAACATTTTTGTACTGCACTGAAGCGATCATTCTCTCTCCATACTGGAATCTAGCCAAAACATATTGATCCTCACACTGAGCATGCAGGCTGTGAACGAAATAAAAATCCTTATCATGACCAAGAAAGTCAAATAAAGAGTTATGCTCACTTAAAATTAAAGAATTCCAGCCAATATGAGGGATCCGTATGTCATCTGTGGGCTCCATATAGACTACCTTACCAGGTATCCAGCCGAGGCCATTTGTCAGACCTTTTTCTTCTGAATTTTCAAATAGCAGTTGCATCCCTAAACAAATACCCAAGGTGGGCACCCTGTTGGTCACTACAGCCTCATTTAGTGCATTTAAAAGGTCTCTATCTCTAAGCTTTTGCATGGCATCAGGAAACGCCCCTACTCCAGGTAAAATAATAATATCCGCACTCAGGATTTTGTTACCATCATTAGTTACTTCGATATTAAAATCACCAATATGGTTAATCGCATTTTTTATTGATTTAATATTTCCCATATCATAATCTATAATGGCTACAGTTATTCTTTTATTCATATGGTTAACTCTCTTAAATTGAGAATCCATCATCCACGATAATATTTTGACCATTAACAAATCGAGAAGCAGAAGATAGCAAAAATATTATAGAGCCCAAAATATCGGCGACATCAAGCATCCCCTCGCCAAATGTCTCTTGTTTATAAGCATCCAAAAAATTTCCTGGCTGTTCGTCATAAATTCCTCCAGGGCTCACCAAATTTACTCTGAATCTACTATCTGAAACATATTTAATAACGTAACGCGATAAATGAATTAATGCAGATTTAATCGCAGAATATTCCACAGGCGTCGTCATATCTGTATTGCTGTACAACTCAAACTTTGGCGCGATGACCCCATAGATCGAGCTTATATTTACCAAGGAAAAATCATTGTTGTTCGATTTAAAATATCTAGCGCACTCCTGCATGAATAAAAATGATGAGCCAAGATTAATCGACACATTTTCGTTAAAGTCATTCACATCAACATCAAAAAAGTGTTTCCCATAATTCTCGTTTCTAGGGTAGGCACAATTAACGGCACCGGTAAGACTGTCACCAACATCCTCGAATAATTTCTGTACTTGTTTTTTTTTCGAAAAATCCGCATTCACAAACGTCACAGCGGCATTATATCGTAATCCATCCAACGAATTCAGATGTTTTTCCAGGACGTCTATATTGATATCAACAGCAACAACCTCTGCTCCTTCTATTAGCAGTTGCTTTACTAAACCGATGCCAAGTAATCCTGCTGCACCGATCACTAAAATCTTCTTATCTTTAAGTATCATTACATAACTCACTATTTAAAATGGCTTCAGCACATATGAAATCGTGAATATCATCTATATCGATTGCCCTATTTTTGGGAACAACAACGGCAGTAACTCGTCCAGAAAATATAGATTGATTTTCATTAATGAACTGTGCGGTCGTGGCATACACAACTGTGGTTATATCAAACACCTCTGGCGAATCTTGCCGTCGATCTACTGATGTTCGAGGAGTGTTTAGGATTTCAACAGACTGATCCGGAAGAAACCGGACCATATTAAAATAAGGACTGCGGTTTGCCGGCGTTATGGAAATACAAATATCTGAAGAACCACTATCTATTTTGTTTAGAGCGGCACGAACATCCTGCCGTCCCCTCAGGGGGCTTGTTGTTGGAAGACTTACAAACCTATGAAATGTCCCGAATTTTTGGGTTACATAGTCAACTGCATGCTGCCACGAAAGCCATTCAGGACTATCATCTGCGGCAAGCTCGGGCGGTCTCTCAATAACTTTGGCACCAAGCCTAAGAGCAACCTCGGCTATGTTATCGCAATCGGTAGAAACGAATACATCATCGATTTCTGATACCTCTTTTGCAACATTTATAGAGTATTCTATCAGCGGCTTACCATTCAAAATTTTAGTATTTTTTCCTGGCAACCCCTTTGAGCCGCCTCGTGCAAAAATAAAAGCAAAAGTTTTAATGGTATGATCTCCAATTATTGTATCGCTTCGCAGAGTCAATGAGCTCCAAGATCTTGATCGAAGATCCTACTGACGCTAGATTTTCACCCTTTTCAATAAGGCAATGCTCAAATTCCTTCAGCATAGTAATATACATGTCATTCTTGTCATACTTTGGGTCAGAATATAAAATCTTCCGCCCTCTGGTATTATAGTATATGACTGAGTTTTCAATCAAATCCCAATCCACCCGACCATTTTCACCGATAATTTGACACTTTCGCTGCATAGTTTTTTGAACAAAATCAAGATGTACATTTATATGAACACCAGTGCTAGTGGTTAGGATTAAATCTGCAATATCCTCTACATCTAAATCAAATTCCAAGCTATTTCGTAAGTAGCTGTGTTGCAGAGTAAGGTCACCTAGCAACCACTGTAGATAGTCCAATTCGTGACTCAGTTCTAGGAGAGCCCCACCACCAAGTTTTTTTTGGGCGGAAACAGACTCTTTAAAGTCCGTCGCGGGACGCCAGCTAGGCAAATACTGCCCTACAATTGAGCTGACATTGTAAATCTTACCCAAAGAATTCGTCTCAAGAAATTCCTTTACAGCGCGCGACGATTGCATAAATCGCAGGCAATACCCAACAGCTACTGTAGTTGTTTTATGGTCATTGCAATATCTTTGTAATAGTGCGCCACTC
>PBLX01000016.1 GCA_002722435.1 Legionellales bacterium
AAGACCGCGCATTTACTGTGGGGAAATACTGCAAGCATCCTTTCTGGCGATCTGCTTTACGCTAAGGCGTTTCGAATGATTGCCGAAATCGACAGCCCAGCGATACTCTATGTGTTGGCCCATGCGACTGAGAAAATTGTTGAGGGTGAACTCGAACACTTGAACTGTCGCCGCAAGATCTCAACATCAAAACTCACCTATCTCAATGTGATCAGTGCCAAAACAGCCAAGTTATTTTCTGTCGCCACTCATCTTGGCGCGATGCTCAACCCATCGGTCGACTGCGCTGACGCCATGAGTGAATATGGCCATCACCTGGGTATTATATTTCAAATCATGGATGATATTTTGGATATTGAAGCGCCAGAGTCCCTAGGCAAGCCGCAAGGCCAGGATGTTATGGAAGGAAAACCGACACTGCCACTTATATTGGCCTATGAATTTTCATCCACTGAAGACCAGGCAAGCTTAGATGCGTTGTTCAGTAACCCAGAGACACGGCTGGCAGATATACAACCCTATATTGACAAGACCAATGCCCTTGCTCTGTCGAGGCAAGAAGCTGAGATATCAGGCCGACTTGCCAAAGATTGTCTATTGACCCTACCCGATAGTCCGTACAAGCAGGCTTTGTCTGATCTGGTTGATTTTGCCTTGTTGCGCCAGCATTAATACTGTGCTTCAACATTACATCAACGTCTAATACGCATCTAACTTACTGAGTTTTATCGGCAATACGAGTTACACTGTTACGTAACTTGTGTCTATACTTTTAGCGCTTGAGTCGCTTAATATCATTATTTTCAGTTTTGCCTTTAGATGCGTCTTTATCTTCGGCTTTAAGGTCGTTGCCTTTTTTGCTGCCGAGCGCATGATGATCCATATCATTGACTTTTTTGTTGTCTCCCACAGTCATAGGCATGACCTTTTTCCTTGCTGGCCCCTTTGCAATTTTTTCAAGTTGATCGCGCATATTGCGACGCATCACCCTCTGAGTTAATATATTAGTCATCTTTCCCGAGTCTATTTTACCCTCAACTGCATGATAAGCAGTGATGAGGCGATGGCCACGATCTGCTAAAATCGATATAGGCCAGTGTTTGGTCAAGAACTTTTGAGCATGATCATGGACCAATGCTCGATTAATTGCTTGATGTATCGCATCAGGCGTACCGCCAAGAGTGACACAGGCCAGCATCTCCGAACGCAGCTTCATGTCTGCACCATGGTAGGCAGCTCGTATGTATCCCTGATCATCCTCCTGAAATTGTTTAATCCATGATCCTTGATGGCTTTGCCCCTCAAGACCCAACTCTGTGGCAGCAGTCTCATCCATGGCTGACCCTAATTTTTCAATGGTATCGAGCTTATTATTGTCTAGAACGCCTTGTATATTTTCGATACTACATCCTAAAGCCAATGCACGCTGATATGCTGTTATCACTTTTTTGTCTTGTTTGTTTAAGTCTTTTTGTTTTGGTTTTTTGCATAGTAGCTTATCGACAACCTTTCTTTTTCGTCCGATATCAGCTAGCTTTTCTTTCAATGAGCTATCCAGTGAACTGATACGCTTTTCTTCATGAGACTGGCCTTGTGTTTGACGCGGCTTTGTCACTTCACCTATGCTGCGTTTTAATATGTATGCTTCAATTGTCTGATTATTCTCGTCGAGATACTTACGCAAGCCAATTCGAGCATCCATGTCGGGCTCAATATCCTGAATAAGTTTGAATTTAGCAGGATTGTTATTCTCATACTCTTTTTCTTTGGCTCTTTCACCATTGATGACATCATCCAATTGACCTATGATCTGTTTGTAGTGCGCGTCACTTTTTATCATTGGCTCTTTATCATCAATCTTTTGATCATCACCCACTGGAACAGCCCACGCATTTTGCAGCGTTTCGCTGAGAATAGACTTTTCGTAGCCCATTTTTTTCAGTATGTGTAACTTCGAAAATATATCGATCGATTGATCTTTTTTGTATTCAAATAATGCCTCATGTAATGGATTATTCATGTCATAGTTTTTAATGCCATATTTAGCGATTGCATCACGTTGCAGACACTTTTTATAGCCACTTTCTACCTGTTTTTCCCCCTGCTCATAAGCCTACTCGCTCAGTAGTAATGCGCGGTATTTGAGTCCCTCAAGAAGAACGCTTGCCTCGCTAGCTTTTCCAGCCATGCTATACATTGCTTCTTTAAATTTATCGAGCGGCTGACTGATAAGGCTTCTGTCACTATCGATGACATATTTTACCAATCGCTTGACCACCTGACTGTTTAGTCGTTTGTTAGGCCCATCTAACTGAGGAATACCAATCAGCGATAGTGGATAAAGACGTTGTAGCTGTTGGCATTTGTCGATAAACTGCTCTATATCAGGAATGCTTGATTCACGCACACCTGGCCTTTCAAATGCTATAATTGCCTCTCTCTGCTCTGGTCGTAATTTTTCATAAAGCGCAGTTGCTTTACTATTAAACTCGGACTCGTGTACATGCATCAACTCAAGCAGAGATAAATTGGTGGCCGAGTCTGTGGAGATCGTCTTGCCGAAGATATCGTCGGCTAGCTGTTGATCGGCACTTTGGTTTTTAGTGAGATATGAAGCACACGCAGCTTTTGCTTCACGAGTCCATGATTTTGCGTAGTCCAACATTTTGTGATCAGCCTCTTTGTTCATTTCTGCTAGGGCATTTTCAATGTTTTTTCTCGCTAAAAAGTCAGGACTGATTAACTTATAATGCTCCGCCATAATACTTGGCATCATCTGCCGAGGCAACAGACCTTGCATGTTGCCAATGGCTGCATTGTGCTCTCCTTGACTTTTGACACCAGATGCTCCTGGTGCATTTAAACTACTGATTGTTGTGTGGTACTGCGCATCATTAATCGCTTTGTAGTGATCACTAATCATGAGATAGTTTTTGACCTTGATCTTTTTGACCAACGTTTCTTGCGCCACTTCTAATTTTGATTTTTCATCATCAGTGGCATTACTAATCTGCTCATTGATTGCATCAGCGGCTTTGACTAGATCATCGAGCGTCGCCTCTTCACAAAAAAACTCAGGATTATGCTTTTGCAATTCACGCAACAAGTCTTCTGCCTCAACTGGGTCAGATAAGTTCCAAAGGGCACTTTCCGCAGCACACTCATCAAGCGCCATACTCATCATCATCACCATAGAGCCACGATCTTTGTTACTTTTGCAGCCCTCTGAAGAGCGGTGTTCGTATATTTCATTGAGAAGATCGGTTGTAATCGCCACCCTAAACATATCTGCATTGCGCCCTGAACCAGCAAACCTTTTTTTGTAAAAACGCTTGCTTAGAGCCAGATCATATTGGGCACGTTTAGTTGCATAACTCGCCATCGCAACAAGGCTATCATCTGATAGCGTCGCATCCATATTCCATTTCTTTTTCATCGCTTCAAGCGTGAAACCTGTCGTGTTGGCATATAGCCGACGCATGTCTTTTTCAAAATCGTCGATGGATAATACTTCATTACTTTTTCTCTGGTCTTTAATAATCTGTGCTCTGATTTTTTGATAATACGTATCCTGAAAAGCCAATTCATTGACCATTTTTCGATTGTCATGGTTCTGAATACTATCCCCCACCACGGCATTGGCTGCTGGTGCCCGAACCAAAATGATCTGCTCACTGACTGGCTTACCCGCATTAAATTGCGCAAGCGCTTTTTCCATACCAGCATCTAAATTTTCTGCGTTGTTGGTAAACGTGGTGATACATCCTTTGTATTTGGTGACTGGAAATCGATAGGAAAAACCTAAGGATTCTGGTTTTTTTTGCGCATCTATTTCATCGATTCGATTGGCAAATCCCTTGATATTCTGCAAAGCAGCCTCTTGACCCCCTTTCGCCATATGTGCAGTGCTATTGCGATATCGTGTTACTTGCTTACCACCAACAGTTCGATCCGTCTCCATAACTAGCCAGTTTCGAATCAGGTTCATGTATTTGTCTGGAAATTGATTACTGATGTGAAGATCACTGCCGTTTTGTCTGACAGCTTCTCGCAAACCAGCTAGGATTTCCTTTCGCTGTTTCGCCGCTTCTTGACCAGTTGCCATGAATTTTTTACTGAATAAGTCACTCGCGACAGTGCCCAGTGCCATGTAATAATCCATAGCCTGGTCAGATTTTGCCAACTGTTCTAATTGGGTGTCACTGAGCCCGCTGAGTCGATCGAGAAATGCTCGGATCGTTTTCGCATTTTTACCAATCGTAACCCGATGTGTCATCTCAGCCGCCATGTTACTAAATGATGTGACTTGCTTTGTCTCGTTACCCAACTCTTTGATTTGTTTTTTCTTGAGCGCTGTTGCATATAAGCCTACTGGGGATTCCCCCTTAAGCGACGACTTCTCAAATGATAAATAAAAGTCTTGTTCAGGTACTGGCTCGGGTGGTTCGGCATCTATCTCCAGGACTTCTGTTTGTAATACTGGGATAGGATCAAGACGAATCGTCTCCGTCAAATTATCCTGTAGATTTTTGGTTGGCCCAGGACCTGTAGAATTCGTCTGAGTCATCTGTGCATGCGCATAGGTTGCAGCGGTGGCCAATGTTGATACGAAGAACAGCACTAATTGTACATTCATATGATGGTCTTATTATTGTTAATTACCTATTTTATAGACCATATCAACAAATCATGCTGTTTTATTTACCCATGCTGGCCATAATAATCACCAGTGACTTTCGGCGGAATTCACGGGGCAGTTATGCGACATGAACACCCTTCATAAACCCTAATGTCATTTGACAATTTTACCGTATCCCGCCAGCATGAATTCGGGGCCCGTGGTTTGTTGCTTGGCTATATGATCAATGACAAAACCTGTCGACTGGCCATCGAAAGATTTGTTTCGGCTTATTCAGCGCGCACAAACGGTACAAACTGACAGTATAACGGGTGATCAAGCGCGTTGATTGGCAGAAGGCCTGTCTCTGCCTTTCGCCACAGCATCAGTTGCATATCACCATCTGTTTGCTTAGCATAGGGCGCTAGTAAAATACCCTGATCACGCAGTCCATTGCTCCAGTTTTTTGGAATATCACCCGTGACGCCGCACGTCACTATCACAACATCGCAAGGTCCAATTACAGCAAGATCACCACTATCATGTTGAATATTAATCTGATGATAGCCCAATCTGTCGAGCCTGGCCTGGGCAGCTTCTGCCAGTGGTTTAAGGCGCTCAATACCGATTACATGACTGAAAAAGTTGCTGAGGATAGCCGCCTGATAGCCCGATCCTGCACCTATTTCAACCACCGACTCCCGCTGTGATGCATGCTCCAGGATAATATCCGTCATGATCGCAACCATAAACGGCTGTGATATGGTTTGTCCGTGGCCTATTGGACGAGCTGAATCCTCTTCAGTTCCACCAAAGTCAGTACGATCCACACGGCGCATGGTATCGAGGAGAGCATCACTGAGCGGCTTTTTTTGGTATTTGGCGGCGTGCTGGACGATGGTATCAATCATTGCTTGTCGATTATCAGATACCATGGCGCGTTCCTCTAGGGTATTGATTACGCTAACACAGCAGCGGGGGTTTGCCAACGCGGCGGTCGCAGCACATGTATGGTTTATCAATGCGACCTGGTTTGTTTTGCTATTGACTAGTGATCTGCGCATTTGCTATCATGATGTGAATTAATAATATATATAATTAGCATGTTAAATAAATTACTCAATACCCCATTGTCTGACCTGGCCTCGATGCTGCTGAAACTGGCAATTAGATTCTTACTGGCGGCCTGTATTGTCGGGTTGGTTTTCTCTATTGTTTATGCTCTCTTTGGCAGCATTGTCATTTATCTGACCATTGGCGGTGGCCTGTTGTACCTGATCACACGATACTATGATGGTGTCAAAGGCTGATCATTGCTGATGGTATAACTGATACAGTACTGATTGGGCTGCTGCATTGCTTGGCGAATGGCGTTGAGTATTCCAACTCTTTCAGCATCATTTCCTACTTTAAAATGTTGTACTCATGATATCTACCATACGTTGCCCAAGCTTGTCGGCATAATCGATAAGCTGAGTTGATCCCAACAAGCTTATTCAGCTCGCTTTCATCGAGAGCAGCACTTGGATGGCTTCCAACACTCGTTGTGGCCTAACATCTAATTATCGATTATTTAATATATAATAAACCATATAATCAATAATATAATCTCATAATTGAACCTTGCTTCTTGGCCGATCTCATGCGCTCTGTATGACGCTCTCGCCTACACCCACCAAATGTGCGCCAACCTATCCTTAAAAAGTTTATTTAGCATTGTTTATATGTCCTATTTATTCTCACATACGCATTGACAGCACGAGTTGTGCTTTGCTAATGTGCGTAGTAGGTAGATCGTTAAAAAATAATTACAAGGAGATATCATGCTCAACGAAATTCTAGCAATGTCACTCGGTCAATTGGTGTTGATTGGCCTAAAGTTGTCTCTAGCTTTTGCCATCATCGCGGGGATGTATTCTGTGATTGGCCTCCTCCTTTTTTGTGTGGTTTGGAAAATCCTTGATACAATCAAGTAAATGACATCTCCAACAGAAGACTCTGGAAGCACCGGCAAGTACTGTAAACTGCCTGGTGCTGCATTCGCGGCGTCTGCATTGCTTCATCCATTGCGCACGCACTGCGGTTAGGTCATGATTTGAGTATCTTTTTGCGTGTTTAACGTGATATAATAGCGGTTTACTCAGCACAAGGATGCTTGCATGGCGGCGCCTAAGAATATCTCGATAAATGGCTGTAAAACGCATAATTTGAAAAATGTCAGCGTTGATATTCCTTATCATCAGTTAACGGTGGTTACCGGATTGTCCGGTTCGGGTAAGTCATCGCTTGCTTTTGACACCTTGTTTGCTGAAGGGCAACGTCGCTATGTCCAATCGTTGTCTACTTACGCACGGCAATTTGTCTCAATCATGGACAAACCCGATGTTGAATCCATCACCGGCTTGTCTCCGGCTATCTCTATCGAGCAGAAGGCAGGCATGCATAACCCACGCTCAACCGTAGGTACTATCACCGAAATTTATGACTATATGCGCCTGCTCTATGCACGCGTTGGTCAACCACACTGTCCGGAGCATGGTGAAGCACTCGATGCACAATCCATCAGCCAAATTGTTGACCAAGTCCTTGCGCTTGAACCAGGCACCAAAATCATGCTTATGGCACCGACATTGAAGCAAAAAAAAGGCGAGTTCAAACAACTGCTGCAAGATTTGCGCCGTCAGGGATTTGTGCGCGTGCGCTTAAATGGTGAAGTAATGGATCTCGATGCGCTTGATGGATTGCCTGCTGCCAAAAAAAATGATCTTGATATCATTATTGATCGGCTGAAAGTCAAAGCTGAACACCAGCAACGCCTTGCCGAATCGATTGAAACCGCCTGTGATCTGGCAGAAGGTAGCGTTGTCATTGGCTTTATGGATAGTGATCAGCCTGACTTGTTGTTTTCTAACCGCTTAGCCTGTAGTCAATGTGGCTACAGTGTTGGTCGATTATCGCCACGTTCATTTTCATTCAATAGCCCTGAAGGTGCATGCAGTGCTTGCGATGGCTTAGGCGTTAAATCAGGCTTCGACGTTGAGAAACTGATTCCAATGCCCGAGCTATCCATTCAAAATGGCGCCATTCGCTGTTGGGATAAACCCGCGTCATACTATTTTCAGTTACTGGTTGGCTTGAGCCGGCATTTGGAATTTTCTCTCGAGACGCCCTGGAAGGATTTGCCATCAGATATTCAGAAAACCATATTACACGGCGCAGTTGGCGTTATACCCTATACTAAAATGCGCCTCAAAGGCCGCTTTAAAATTAAAAATCGCCGTTTTGAAGGGGTGATCAAGAGCATGCAAAAGCGCTACATGGAAACCGAAAGTGAAGTCGTTCGTACTGAAATGAGCCAGTATCTCAGTGAAAAGCCCTGCGATGTTTGCCATGGTACCCGTCTTAATCAACAAGCACGACACACCTTGGTAGGGACACGCTCATTACCCGAAATATCTGGATTATCGATCGAAAAACTGGCTGAATTTTTTGCTCAATTAACGCTCTCTCATGAAAAAACGTTGATTTCAGAGCCCATTATGCGTGAGATTCACTCCCGTGTTGACTTTCTACTCCACGTCGGACTGAGCTATCTAAGCCTTGATCGTGCAGCAGAAACACTCTCAGGTGGCGAAGCACAGCGTATCCGCCTTGCTAGCCAGATTGGCTCGGGTCTTACCGGCGTCATGTATATACTTGATGAGCCCTCAATTGGCTTGCATCAGCGTGACAACCAGAAACTGATCAATACCCTATGTACACTCAGGGATCTGGGTAATAGCGTCATTGTGGTCGAGCATGATGAAGACACCATGTTGCAAGCGGATCATTTGATCGACATCGGTCCAGGCGCAGGTATTCATGGCGGTGAAGTGGTTGCCTCTGGCCCCCCGAGTACTATCTGTGCACACCCTGATTCACTGACGGGCCAGTACCTCAGTGGTAAACGTAAGATTGCCTTACCTGCACAGCGCGTTGCCAACAACCCTGAAAAGCAGCTTCAAATAACCGGTGCTGCAACCAATAATCTCAAAAGTATTGATGTCAATATCCCGGTCGGTCTCTTGACAGTCATTTCAGGTGTTTCAGGGTCTGGAAAATCCAGCTTAATCAATGACACCATCTATCCAGCATTGCATAACCGTCTAGATCGATACGATACTCGACACAACGAGGGGATCTATCAGACCATCACTGGCAGTCATTACTTTGATAATATCATCAAGATCGACCAAAGCCCGATTGGCCGCACGCCACGATCAAATCCGGCAACCTATACCGGTATGTTCAGCACCATTCGAGAACTGTTTAGCCAGGTGCCCGAAGCACGGAGTCGTGGCTATACGCCTGGTCGCTTTAGTTTTAATGTACGCGGCGGTCGCTGCGAAGCATGCCAAGGCGATGGCTTAAAGCGGGTTGAAATGCACTTCCTTGCGGATGTGTATGTCACCTGTGACAGCTGCCAGGGCAAGCGTTACAACCGAGAAACTTTGGACATTCGTTTTAAAGGCCTTAACATCCATGAGGTACTGGATTTAAGCATTGAAAAGGCGCTGGCTTTTTTTGATGCGATTCCAAGTGTGAAGCGTAAACTGGCCACACTGGAGTCAGTTGGTTTAGGCTATGTCAAGCTTGGCCAAAGTGCGACGACCCTATCGGGTGGTGAAGCTCAGCGCATGAAACTTTCTCGGGAATTGTGTAAACGCGACACAGGCAGGACTTTTTATATCCTCGATGAGCCTACTACTGGGTTGCATTTCCATGATGTCAAACACTTACTTGAAGTACTCTTTACCCTGCGCGACCATGGTAACACCATTGTTGTCATTGAGCACAATCTTGATGTGATCAAAATGGCAGACTGGCTGATTGATATCGGCCCTGAGGGCGGGGATGCAGGCGGTCAGCTGGTTGGCTGCGGTGCCCCCGAGCAGATTAGCAAAGTGAAACGATCGCATACTGGCGTATTTCTTAAGCCAGTCCTGAAAAAATCGATTGCCTGATCTATCCCATCGGCTCTGCCCTCACTCTATTGCTCGATATGCTCGAATAGTCGTTTCATTACCCACGCGGTGGTATTTATGACCTGAGGCCATTCTTAGCGATTAAAACTGTCGATTTATCATATCTGTGCTATATAAACACTAATAAGCATAGGAGATGAAATCATGCCATATACCATTGACGAACAACGCTTTCAGCCGATGACAGTTGCCTCTATCGATATGTTGTCTTTACCCCTCTCGATGAACAAGCAGATCACTAAGATTATTGCGAAAGCCAAAGATCCTGCAACCGGTGGTCAGCCGTATGATGATACAGATATTCTCTATTTTCGTGATGCGCGTTTTCACAATAATCTTTTACACGATATGGTCTCACGCAATATGCTTGACCCATCACTGGTGATACTGTGTCGTTCCATTGGCATGAACGAAGCTGAAGTGACGGCATTCATAAACCGATACAAACCCGTACAACGGTTTGGCGCAAAGGCAGTAGCATCTGGTGAACACAAATATGCACATTATGAAGCTAAAGTTGATGACTTCCTTGCTTTGCTGGACCGGCAAGATCAGGTGGTGCAAGACAAGCTTCACGCGCTTGTGAATTGTAAAAATGATAGACAAAGCCCTCTGGAAATCTCTGCGCACGGCAATAATCCAGCCCTCGTTCGACTGCTTATCGGCTGTGGTGCAACAATTGACAAAGCAGTTGAGACAGCTGTGGTGGAAACAAGATATACCGTCGATAGCCCCGAGCAAATTGCCATTCAAAAACTTGTTGGCGTTACCATTGAGCCAAATTCTAGTGCGGATGCACGTAACCGGCTGTCATCTGGTGGCTCCCTAAGTTCAGCTTCGCCAGTGCATAGCTCTGATAGTGGGGAAACCACCTATGATGACTCATCCAGTGATTCAGATTTAACTGATAAAGAGGATTTTTCTCCGATTAAAAAATCCTAATACATCTGTCTACGAGAATGCTAGCAATCATCTTTCTGGGCGGCATATTCTATGATTGACAGGCACACCTTCTGTGTCTTGTTGTTTTTGACGCACGTGTGTGTCATGACACGATAACACTACGACATAACCTATCTTGCATGCATTGAGTTAATTGGCTTGAAAGATAGTTGGCGATGCTAAATCACTGGCACCACAATCTGGGATGCAATCGCATAATGAATCTGCTACCATGGTGGCAATTTAAAGTTACAACAGTGCGCCATGCCAAAAAACAAAAAATCCGGCGGCAAGAAAAAGGGCCCCAATGGTCATAACGGATCAAACGCCAGCCCTGCAAAATCTAAAAATCCATCTGCTTCTCAACACGCCTCCGATGAGACCGATTATTTCTGGTCTAGTGTGCTTGATGAAAATGACTTTCCAGTCCCCAAAGATCTTTATGCGCACGATGTGGTTGGGAAAACGTTGTGGCAAACCATTGCGCATCATGGCAAGCCCGATGCAGCAATCGATCGCATTCGTCGTCGTATGTCGCGCCCTAAGAACGAACATGCACGCTTGATTAATAGTAAAAATAGTGAAGGCTATAGCCCGCTTGGTGAAGCCATTTGTCATGGTAATATGCCAGCAGTTTTGATGTTGATCAGTCTCGGTGGCATACTTGAAGATGCTGTTCCACACGGTTTGTGGCTGCATGACATTATTCGTCATTTGGCGGCGATTGATTTATCCTTTGTTGAAGAAAAACTCCATTCGTCATCATTACTCAATCACCCAGATGAGCAAGGGCAGACGCCGTTGGGCATTGCGATCACAACCCTTCAGCATCCTGAATTGGCTTTCGCTTTGTTACACGCAGGGGCTGACCCTAACGTGAGCTACGAGCATGATGAGCATCTGCTACATGACGCCATGCGTTTTGGTGCAGGCCTCAAGCATGCAGAACCCACAGGACAACCGCTTTTGGCGAATGTCTCTGATTTGCTCGAACAACTTTTACAAAAACTGGATCGAGACTATGTGTTGGCATCTTTTGTGGATGGACGTAATGCTCTGATGGAAGCTGCTATTCAGGGAAAATCTCGTTGGGTATCGATCATTTTGTCCTACCATCCGGCATGCCATCACGTCAATCAGGATGATAGAAATGTGCTGCATTTACTTGCTGATATTCCTGACAAGCTCTTTACTGGTGGCCACCAAGACACTGTTTTTCTCTTAGATGAGGCTGGCATCGATTTTCTCGCTCAGGATATTGATGGAAACACCCCCGCCATGCGTGCGCTGAAACAGAGAAATTCCAATATTGCAAACCTTTTGTTAGATACCCGCCCTGGACATGTTCACTTGGTCAACCGTGCTGGGGAGCATATGCTTTTTATTGCGATTCAATCCGGTATGCGCCACATATGCGAAACCATTTTTGAACTGGAGCGTACTGATCCAGGAAAAGTGCCGCTGATACAGATCAATTGCCCGGTCACTCTGCATCATCATATACTGATACAAAAAGTCAGTGGCACAGAAGTCATGCCTGACGAGACTATTTCGCCCATTGCATTGGCTATTTTGTTGTGGAAATCGCAAAGTGAACCCTATTATTTCTTAATGATGTTGCTTCGTCGAAGTCATGACGCTGACCACAGTAAAGAATCGCTGTACCGATATGCCGTTGCCGTCAACTGCATTCACGCGCTACCATTGTTGGCAAGCTTTGGTATTCCCGTGCCTGCAAACCTCCGTTCGCAATTGCTTCGCGTGGGTGGAGATGCGGCACAGCATATCTCCGCTATTGATGATGTTAATCAGTCACTTGAAGCACATAAAGACGCCAAGGTACTGACAGATATACAAAATATCCCTCTGGCCTACTTTCCGTTTAACTGGATTACGCAACGACCCGACTTAGTTGGGGACTATTTTGTGGTGCGCTGTTTGGAATCGCATGACTATCATCTCAAAACGGCCAGGCTCTGGGAGTGTATTACTTTTTCAGAAAAGAGTCGCTTGAGCATGTTTGATCATAGAGAAAATGATTTTGCAGAGGAGCTGAAGCGTATTTTTCAAGCCATGGTGTTGGCATTCGAGTATGATAAGCTCAATAAACGGTGTAGAAAGGAGTATCGCGACAATTTAACCACCTTAGGCCTCACTTTTGATAAAGCTTGTCCAGAAGCGATGGGTATGTTCACAAGAAACCCAAGCTACACTGAAAGCATGTCTCGCATGATTGCCCCTTATTATCCTGATGGCAGTGACCGATCAGGGCCGGGTGACGCAGAGGCTTTTTGGCGAACGATGTTACTTGCAACCCCGCCCCTTTCCACATACGGTTTAAATAAAACAAATCAACATTCGGTTTTTTCAGTGCTTATCGATGTAGTTGATTCAACTATCCTTGATTGTCTCGTCAAAAAACTCGCGCAACCAATGTATTTTATTTATGGCCTGCATGTGTTGCACCAATGCCAGGATGTGACGATTCGACAACGGGTTCTTGATCAGTTTCATCAACTCTTAGGCAATGATTCACTTCATGAAAAACCGACCATTTTTAATGCATTGATGTCCAAAATTCGTGGTCAACCGCTGGATCGTCCAACCATTATTTGCACCTCTGCTGAGCAGCCATTTACACCGGAACAATTATTTGATATTTCGTGTGCCTACTTCCAGCACTTGTTAAATAGCGACGGCGCTTCTACCGACGATGCTTCGGTTCAATTCCACGCTAGCTTCCAAAGTTATTTATATAAACAACATCACATACTATCCGATGATCATTACGTGAAGTCGTGGGTTGAGTTAGGGACAGCTCATCCTAAGTTACTAACCAATCAGGAATACCTTATTCAGGTCTTGTTATATTGCGCATGGCAAACTAGACAACATAGAGACGTTAAAGAATACGTAGAGATATTCAACATCATACTGCCTCATATTCGGCAGCAAACTATTTTCGAACTGCGTACCCACCCTATGATTATTAGCTATCTGACTGAAAATGCTCAACTAGAAAAAATACGTGTCTATGACAGTAGGATCTATCAGTCTCTATACAGTTATGTGAACTATCATATCATCACCAGTACATTGCGCTCATCGGCTATACATCAGTCATTAGGCCAACAACGCCTTGCGCATATGAAAGTTGTTCGTGATTTACAAACACAAGTTGATGCGCAAAAGAAACGTCTTGAAAAGCATAATGATCAAAGAGGTAATGACCAACAAAAGGTTCAAAATCAGGCAAATACGATAGCAGACCTGAAACGGGATCTGGATAAACAGCAGAGTGAAACCCACCAGCTGCAAGACCAACTGGTATCGATGCAGGCGTCTATCACTGACTTACAAACAAATCATGCATCTGAACAAAGCGAACAAAATGACATCATCAAAGGACTACAAGAACAGATTCATGGACTAGAAATATCCATCGCATCGGTTGAGGAGGAAAAGCTTGATCTTGAAAAAAACCAAGCCGATTACCAGCAGCTTAAAATACGCGCTCAGCAGCAACAATCGAGTCTCGATAGCTATAAACAATCCAGCCAAAAAGACAAACGTCAGATAGATTCCATACAGCAACAAAATAGTAGCTATATCATGCGCATCGAGGAACTTGAAGCTGAGCAGGCGCGCTACACCGACTTGAACCAAACGTTGCATGACCAGCAACAACAAACGTCGTCCGAACTTGCAGAGCTTAAACAACAATTATCTGAGTCGCATGCAAAAAACAAGGGGCTCAATGAGCAACTGCAACAGGTTACTGATGATCATCAAGCGTTGCATACAGCATGGCAGAAAGTGGCCAGCTTTGTGGCAACATCCCCAACCGAACAAGAGGAGCTGTCCGCAATCGAAACATCCGTAGACCCTGATCCTGTCACGGCAGATGCACTAATCAGCGCTTACCAAGCCACACAGCATCAGCTACAACAAGCACAGCGTCAGCTGAAAATGCTGCAACAACGGCTTGATAAAAAGTCTAGTGCATTACAGACGCTTACGGGGCAGCAAAACAGCTCTGCACGTGTAGGCGACTTCTTACGAGATGAGCTTGTACAAGCGCGTCGTCAGGAAAAAGATCTTCAGCAAGAGCTTGATAAAAAGTCTAGGGCGCTACAGATACTTGTGGGTAAGGATGGTGACTCTGCAACTATAGACCAGCGCTCGCGTCACAAACCAGATGCTTACGATCGGCAACTTCACGCTTTTATCAATGGGAAGCTTGCGCAAGGTCGACTCCAGGAAATGCCGCCGCACCAATCTGCCCAACAAAGCGGCCAAGCGATGGCAGTAAGTGGCACAAGATCCCAATCTGCGCGTGCTTCTGTCACAGCGGATGAGCTGGTGACTGCATTTCATCCAGCGCCATTGGATTGGCATGGTCGATCGCCATCTTCTCCGCAGATGCGATACCATAAGCAACCCAGTGCAAATACAGATGTCAACAAACGGTCCAATCGAAATAAAAAAAATCAAAAAGCCGATAGTTACATGAATAATGGTCTTTTTGGCGATCGATCTTCGGGCACGTCACCGCGACATTGGCAAGCCATTGGGCAACATCCACCGGTGCGTGGCGCCTTTGAATCTGATGGCCAGCCATCATTTGTGACGAGCCAGGAAGCATACGTCGCGATGCCAGGCACCTTGTTCATGAAATCAAGCCCGCAAGCATCATTGACTCGATTCAGTGCGACAACTCGGCCAGACTGTGCTTGGCTATTGCAAAGCATGCAGCATCTACTCAATGGATTGGATGCGCTGTCTGATGTGCGTGGTATCCATCTTGGTGGCAGTATAGGACTTGCTATGGCCCGTGGCATGACATCAGATCAGCTGGCGTGCCTACTTGAATCCTATGGAGAAGACATTGACTTGACCCTGCAAATCTCACCCGATTCACTGCTAACAACCGACGATGTGTCAAAGCATCTGGTTCAAACATTATCTGGCAGCAACGCAACCTGTCTTTCAGCACATAAGATGTGGCTTGAGCATCAGGGCTGGTACTTTGATATCTTGCTACACAAAACCATTCCAATGCAGTGGCCCGATGCCATTTATTGGCGCTGGAATAAGTCACAACGTGCTTGGCAAGCTGATCTCGCAGGGCTGCCTCTTATCCAGCAATATTTTTTGCGTGGGGCCTTAGAAAGTGAAACTCCGGCATTCCATAACTACTCTTTCTATTGGGCAATGCATCAGCACGTTAAGCACCTAGCCACTGGATTTAGCACCCATGTTACCGGCACCTTGTTTTTGACTGCGCTTGAAACTCATCAAAACCGAGCGCGTATTCCCTACATTATTCTTGAAATCCTGCAAAAGTTTTCTGGCACGGCGCACTGGGTCTCTGCGGTCATGTTGGTACTGCATGAATTAAAGGGAATGTCAGCTGATCAGACGACACTGGTTCATTATCTTCTGCCGCAGGGGGCGCGGTTAGCTGTTGAAAATACATTGCCCGTTTATGATATGCAAAGTGCAACTGACGTGCCCAGTTTTCTCTGTGCGATCAAAGCGCACTGGCAATGTTATGAGACCAACATGGCGCTTTTGTCGTCGACCGTTGGCCCCATTGATTGGTCAACGATTGCTGATATGCCGGTCGATCAGCCAGCCATGATACCTCGTTAGTTCAGCACGTAAGGAAGTGCACTCATCGTATGTACATCGCCATTGTTGTGCTGGATCCTTCATGGTATGGTGAAATGCTCACTTGGAGAGGCCTATGGATGTCATGCTGCTGTTCATTCCTATTTTGACCACATTTGCGTTTGGTTTCCTTTGTCGGGTGACGGGCTATTTCTCTCAAGACGTTTGTGAGCGTTTGATCGAATACTTGATGAAAGTGCCGATTCCTATTGCGATTTTCTATGCGCTGACGAAAATTGAACTAAGTACCCTATCGTCTATGCATCACTTTATATTCATTTATGTCCTTGTTAAGTTTGCTTTTCTTGGAGGTGGGTTTTTGTTTTTTAGGATGCTGCGATTTTCTTGTAATATGTCAGTATCCTATGCGTCGGCAATCTTCTCCACAAACACCGTGTTTTTTGCCTTGCCTATTTTCTTGTCAATGCCAGTGAGCACTCAAGGTATTTACATGCCAGTATTTGCGATAGGTATTGCGATTCATATTGGCCTTTTTGCATTGGTGATCATGCCGATGTATCAAATAGGATCTGGGGTGCTTACCATGGCATCTGTCAAACGTGTCGTCGTTGATACCCTTCAGATTCCACTGGTTCTTGCGGTGATTATTGGCACCCTGTTTTTCCTATTTGGCCTTTCTCCCGCGACTCAGGTTGAGCATATGCTTGCAAGCTCTGGTGCTATTTTGTCATCGACTGGACTTGTCGCCTTGGGCATGTGTATGGACTACCGCTTTTTTACCCGTTTTAATCCTGTGGTCTGGTCAGCGATCATTGCCAAAAGTGTGCTTATGCCACTTGCCGCAATTGGGTTAATGCAGTGGTTTCCATTGGACGCCCAACACACATTTGCGATGGTGATTATGACGGCATGCCCTGCGACAGGACTGTCTGCAATGGCAGCCAAGCAGTACTCTGATGTTAGCGATCACATCATCGATATCATGGTTGGTTCGACAGTTGTGTCCATTTTGACTTTTCCGTATTGGATTTCCCTAGCGCATTGGATCTAATGCTCTCTTTATCTATCGTTTTTGATAACGACAGTCATGCTGTGATGGTGCAACCGCGACGATGTTAAGACCCCTGGCATGATCGCTGTTTGTTGCTGCAAGATCCGCTGTTGTCAGTGCTATTGTTGTGCTCGGTTCACCATGCTAGGATGAATGTCTCACTCGGAGAATGTCATGGATGTTTTGCTACTGTTCGTACCCATTTTGATCACATTTGCGTTCGGCTTCCTATTCCGGGTAACTGGTTACTTATCTCAAGACGTTTGTGAGCGTTTGATCGAATACTTGATGAAAGTGCCAATCCCAATTGCGACTTTCTATGCGTTGACAAAAATTGAACCGAGCATGCTGTCGTCTATGCATTACTTCATATACATTTATGCAATTCTCAACTGTGCTTTTCTTGGGGGTGGGTTTTTGATTTTTAGGATGCTGCGATTCTCTTATAATGCGTCTGTATCCTATGCGTCGGCGATCTTCTTCTCGAACTTGGTGTTTTTTGCGTTGCCTATATTCTTGACAATGCCAGCGAGCACGCATGGTATTTACATGCCAGTATTCGCAATTGGTGTTGCGATTACGGTTGGTCTTTTTGCATTGGTGATCATGCCGATGTACCAAATGGGATCTGGCACGCTTACCATGGCATCTGCTAGACGGATTCTCGTAGACACGCTTCATATTCCACTCGTTCTTGCGGTGATTATTGGCATCCTATTTCTTTTATCTGGCCAATCTGTGTCAATTCAGGTTGAGCATATGCTTGCGAGATCTGGCGGTGTTCTGGCATCTACAGGGCTTATTGCATTGGGCATGTGTATGGACTACCGCTTTTTTACTCGCTTTAATCCTGTGGTTTGGTCAGCGATCATTGCCAAAAGTATACTCATGCCACTTGCTGCAATTGGGTTAATGCAGTGGTTTCCACTGGACGCCCAACACACATTTGCGATGGTGATTATGACGGCATGCCCTGCTGCAGGCATTTCGGCAATGACAGCCAAGCAATACTCAGATGTCAGCGATCATGTCACTGATATCATGGTGGGCTCGACAGTTGTGTCCATTATGACCTTTCCTTATTGGATTCATTTAGCACAAACACTTTAAGTTGCTTTGGCACCTGGTGTCACAGACTTTTTTGGGTGTAACTGTTGCCTGATTCTGACTCATTGAGGCTATCTCGGTCTATTAGCCACACTAACTATAAATCATGTACTCCGACTTGTCATGAGTTGTAGATCAGCCAAGGTAAATGCTATGAGAGTGATCGGCCCCATACAAGTATGGGTTATCGATAATCAGAAGCGAGGCGACTGTCAATGACTGTAGTACGGTTTCTATAATTAAGAAATCATTATATGACTTGTAATCGTATTTCAGCTTGTGATGAGAATTTGAAATGATATGATCATTCTGATAGCGTCTATTGATATGTTAGTTTTGAATGATTATGAACACATTGAGAATAAATTCACTAAAGAAAACTGAGATGCCTGATATTTTCACGATTGATTATGAGATATGGAAATCAGGAGATATTAAAACTGAATATATCTCAAAACAGATATCAATCTATGATTTTTTTGATTTAGATATACCTGTTGAAAACATTGAAATAGAGCCCAATGCTTTTGAAGGGTTGACGATACCTGAGTTCAGAGTTCCAAAGGGATTCATGATGCCTGAACACTTATTTGGATCAAAAAACACTGTTGTGGAGAAACTAATCATCTCAAGTGATTATGAGTGGCCTGTATATCTTGGAGCCAAGGTACTTGCTGAGCGTTATAATACTGATGTTTACACTTGGAGAATTAAAAGCCTTGAATTTGAAGAGGGTATAAAAGCGTTACCAATATTTAATGTAGTTATGGATTTAGATGAAATAGTAGTACCAGATCATATACAATTCGGTAAGTCATACCCGTTATTAAATGTGGATATACCCTATTTTTCTATTCCAGATGGTGAAAAAGATCTCGACAATTTTAGTTTTCTCTATGTAGAATGGTTAAGTATTCCAGATTCAGTAAAAAAGGTTAATTATAGCTGCGATGAAGAAATAAAAAACATTATATTCAAGGGCGAGATAGACTCCATTGATTATTTTGCATATCGGGGTAATGTTAATGTTTTTACAGAACAACCTGAAAAGTTTAAACATGTTTCTCGTAGTAATATTTTCGATTTAAACTCATTTGATACTATCGCAGCGTTCTTTTCAGATTTTAAAATGTCTGAAATACAAAAAATTGAGTCTCTCAGTTATCCATTTTTAACAAGTGAATTATATAAATCTGAAAATAATACTTTTGATCTTGAACAACTACTTAAGCAACATTTCTATGACAATGATTCAGATATATCTGATGAATCATTATCTAATGTTATAAAGGTGAAAGAACACATAGAAGCTTTGAAGATTATTGGTGACGAAAGTATGTTTAGAAATGATGGAAGTCCATCAGATGAATCTAGCATGAATATTGTTGGTAAAACGAGTATGTTTAAGCATGGGAAAAATCCAACATCTGTTGCTGAGATCATGAATGTAGACAGTGATTCAGATATTGATCCAAAAGATAAGTGCAAATCTAACACAGAAATAATAAGTGTTTTTGGCATTAATAGTCATTAGATCAGCTTAAATCAGGAACATTAATTTTTAACCGTTAAGTACCATCAGGTTGTTTCGATAA
>PBLX01000017.1 GCA_002722435.1 Legionellales bacterium
ACCAATTCCTTGTGTCGGTCAAGCATTTTTTCGTCACCGACATAAACAGGGCCATAGACAACGACATCGTTTTCATCCTTGTCATACCCCTCGTGGTCGGGGGTGTGCTCTTTAGAAATCGTGAATGGTGTTTCGATTCTATATTCAAATACTACTTCTTTGGCCTCACCTTGTATTGCATCAAATAGGTTCGGGTCATTCACAATCGTGGCATTGACGAGACGACTCATACCATGCCGTTCATCCTATGTGGTTTATGAGGATTTCTTGACCCATAGTGAGTGTTTAGAGGCCCTACATTGGCCTACAACACGGTAGCCCGCCTGCCTAAGAATTGGATGGACGCCCTGTGTTGAACAGTCCCAATACTTGTTATTGATTGGGTTGACACGGTCTTTGGCTGTATGTTCCCAATGCAAAGCGAGTTTATCGACAAACCATCCCGTAGGTCGTGGCCCATCAAGTATCAAGTCCTCCTCAAGGTATTTCCATACCCAAAGGGGAACTTTTCGTCGTAGCCTACCCATAGGTTAGGTTAGCACTCCCACCTATTTAATTAAACAACCAAAACCTGCATTTGTTAGTTTGTGGTATGCTCTTGCGGCTTGCCTTCGGTGGGTTAAATCGGACTCTCTAAGAACCTCTAATAATCCTCTTGTTGCATCACTTACTGCTACATCTTCGGCAGTAGTATTGTAAATGTAATCTAAGTGGTCATAATAGTGTCCTACATATTCGTATTCCTCTTGGCTCATTTTTGTTCCCTCTGTTTAATCGTAGGGGTCAGTCCTATATAAAAATGTCGCCTATTTAATCCCAAATCTCATTGAATGTTGGTTCTCGTGGAGTGCCTTCAAGCATGTGAGTTATCATCTTGAAGTTTTTGATTTCAGTCTTGCGTGCTTCGTCCAAAATACGATAGCGTCGGTTGATTTCAGACCTTGACAATTCTCCGTCACAGGTTAGGTTTTCGGGAGACAATTTGCATTCTATTTCAAGAAGATGCTCAAGGCATTCTTTCTTTGTTTGCTCAAGGTCTTTTCTCTCGGATGGGGTTAGGGTTATGTTCGCCATGTTTAACCCTATGGGTCACTCCTATATAAAGATACTGCCTATACTAAGGATATTGAGTTTCAACCTGCCACTCATCATGTTGAGTCCAACCGTCGTTATCGACCCAAATAGCAAGATACACGGTGTAGGTTTCATTTTTCAACAAATCGCCTGCTGAATACGAGACTGTGTTTTGTGTGTCACCCTCAAGAGTTTGAGTCAATACTTTAGCAAATACCGCATCTTGTGTTGAATTGATGATATAGAAATCAATCTCAATAGGTTGTGATTCGTCACAAGACCAATCAGCGTCCCATGAGACCGTGATATTCGCTGTATCATTTGTGTAGTTTGACCAAGTGTAACCGATTTCATAGAATGATGCCGTGCCATTACATTCGGGTTCGGGTTCGTCATATTGGACTTTCATCACAGGGTTGTAAGGACTGCCCCAATGTGAGCCATCGTAGGAATAGAATACAACCTCAATCGTATAGACATGCTCGGCAAGATTGCTAAACTCATGCTGAATCATGAAGTATTGTTGGAACATACCCGATTGTATCTCGTGATTACTTTCTATGTCGTTTTCATCGACGAGAGTGATTTCAAAGTAGCCATCCATGTCTGTGTCACAGTAGTTTGTGTCGTAAAACTCTTGACTTACTGTTATTGCTTGAGTCTCGTCATCAATCCATGTGTTGTCACTCCACTCCCAATTCATATCGCAGTAATCATAGTATTCGTCTATGTAATAATCCACATCGAAGTCATCAGAGTCATCAGAGTCATCGACAGAGAACAGACCGTAAGCACCACCACCACCTATTATCAAGAATAGGGGAGATAACATGATTGCGATTTTCTTAATCTTCTCAACCTTGCGCTCCACAGAATCAATTGCCCTATCAACAATATCGCCCTCAAGTGTTGTCTCAACCTCGACATTGGTTTTGTTTTCACCACCGTTCAAGACGGTGTTGTCAGCGACCTTCTTGCTAACCTGTTGCACAGTCGTTATCAGTTCAGCCGCTTCTCTCAATTGAGAGACCAAATCATTCTCCCTATTGGACTCGTTAAGGACTCCATCATCTTCAAGGTCAGCACGAATGTCACTCTCACTTCGGCCTGTCGCCTCTGCAAGCATTCTTACCTTTTCCTCATCAATCTCCTTCTTCATCAAACACACCTTTCTTCGCTTCATTTATCACACGCTTCATGTGTGAAATCCCACGAGAACCCACGACTAACCACTTAACCTGTGCCACTACACCTGCAAGACGATAGTCTTCCTTGTGTCGTGCGCCCCAAGCCTCTCGTAGGCGTATCGCCCGCTCATCAGTCGGAGTCTTCGGTGTGCCATTCTGACTCATGACTTTTTGTAAGCGATTGAATTGTGTATTACCAAGAATGTTACCGCCCCTCCTCCAAATGTCGGGATGATTTTCTTTCAGATTCTCGGCATACGCCAATGGAAATGTATCGTGCTCACTGTTTCTGATGCTGACTGCAAGGTCATCACCTCGCTTAGGAAAATTGGTTACATGCTCTGACTTATCGAGAGCCTTAGTGGACTGTGGATGACCCTTTGGTAGCAGGTCTTGGTCGTGCTTACCACCTCTGAACCTACCTCTGCGAAGAACATACAGGAATGAATTGACACGAGCAAACGCCCATTGCTCTGCTGAATTAACTGTTGGTCTAACGCTCTGCGGGTTATTTCGATACGCCCCCACGCCCCTCCGAAAAACGGCTACGAGTGTCCTCGTGCTCGTTCTCTTTGTTGGACTATCATACTTTTCATTGTGCTTCTTGGCCTTCTCTGACAGCGTTTTACGGACGCTTGCTGATACTTGTTTGGTTTCGGGTTCCTTGATAATACGAAGCATTGCTACTCTGACAGGAACCGACCTGTCGCTTCTTGTGTAACTACCATCTTGATTATTGACATACACAACTACACGGGCTACGGGTTTGTCAGCACTTGCCTCCACTTGCTCTTGACCACCCGATGATGATACCACAGATACATTGCCCGAAGTTATCACAGACGATACCTGCCCGACATAGCGACCCTTGTCAGTGCTCCACGAGACAAATTGTCCCGTCGATACACTTGCCGCTTTAGATGCACATGCCTTCTCACACATAGATTGGGCGACTGCAACAGCCTGCGGTTGCTCCATGCCATCAATCTCAATCAATTCACTTATCTTACGACTGACACACTCATTGTATGTCTCGGTTGCTTGACGACAGGTTGGGCCTTTTTCTATTGTCATATCAGAATCTCCTTGGTAGTGATTGTCTAACGCCTCTCGATAATGCCCTTTTGATTGGGCCTTTCGCACCACGCCTTGCGAATCTCACAGCACGAGTCAGATACAAACGAGGAGGAAACGGTGCAAACTGAACACGACCAAACTCAACCACTTGAGCATATTGAACACGACTGTTGCCAAATCGCACAGCGTAGTTCTTGCGACTCTGTGTCTTGACAAGACGACCCGATGCCTTCAACGCACCTGTTCGCACAGGCACGAGTTCTTTGGCCTTCTTGAGAATAACCTCTCCAAATGCCTTTTGCATCTCCATAGAAGCGTTGCCTGCAAACTTCGCTTGCATCATTTGAAATGCCAAACCCATGCGCTGAAAGACAGTCGCATCCATTTTGACTTTCATAGACTTGCCTCCACCGAAGCCGCCTACATCTCCATACATACCGACCATCATTCATCACCGTCCGAATCCGTGACAGAATCCTCACCATCTTCGTTATCGACTGTGATAACTTCCTCGCTGTCACCCGATTCATCCTTACCTTTGTTGATTGAAAGTTTGGGTGAAAGATAGAATGGGTCAGATGCTTCGGGGTTCTCCAACACCTCGTAACCCAACATCAGTCGAGCCTCATTGACGCTGATAACTCCCTCTTGTCGTAGTGCGGCTATTGCCTGTCCTCGACTCTTGACAATCTCCGCCATTATCTTCTCTTTAGACGGGCGTATCGTGTTAAACTTGAACACATAGTCCTCGACATCAAGAAGTGGTAAGATTCGGTGATTTATCAGACTCTCAATCCTCTTATGGAATGATTCGACCACATCATACCATGCCTCTAATTGCTGTTCGGGATTGCTCATCTTACCTGTTTGAACCCATCCGAGTTTCATAGGTGGAATACCAAACACAGCGCATATCTCCTCACGGTAGTAATATAGTAAATCGAGATGCTGACCATCCTTGATTGAGTCAATCAACCTGTGAGTTTGGAATCCTGTTCCACCATTCACGGCAACAAGTCCGAATGGTGATTTGCCTGTGCTCAATTGTTGCTCAAGCATGGCGAGCATAGATTTCATCTCGGCATTGCTAATGTCACCGACATTGAGAATTGTCTTAGGTAATGTGCCTGTGAATTGCTCATTGATGTAGTTTGACAGATTCAATTGACCTGCTATCGTCTGTAATAGAGGGACGATTGGTGATATTCCATATCCTCGTCCTGTTTTGTATTTCGCTATGTGCAATAGTTTGTTAGAAGCAAACCTGCGTTGCATACCATTGAGAGTTTGAACATACGCCATTTCGGGCGGTGGAGGCAAACGCTCGTTTGGAATAATCTCGACTGTGTCGGCTGATACAGGCCATATAGACGCCAATCGACCACCAAAAGTCCAATCTTGACCGTCATTGGCTGATGTGTCGCCTGTGCCATCTAACTCAAGGTAGGCATCACCAAAGAGTGTTAGGTCATAGACGAGAGATTCAAGCCACTCGTCGCCCATATCTTCGGGGTTTGGCATTTTGAAAAACATGCGAAGACGCTCAAGGTCAGCAGGGTTACCTCGCTCAACACCGTCAGCCAATTGAAACCGATAACCGTTCCCGATTACATCGTCCACACATCGTCTGATGATGGCGGCAATGACCTCACTCTTGAGGCTGATGTCACGAATCAGAGAGTATGAAACTCCTGTTGCCGCTCCCGTCTTGGCTCCTGTTCGTTTGTCAATCGTAGTAGCAGTCCCAATCCGAGATAAAGAGGCGAGTGCTTTGAAATCCATTTCGGTTTCATCGACCTCTTTTCTTCGTCCGAATAATCGGAAACGCTTTCGCTCGGCCATAAACCTGTTGTGACCGCACAGGTTCTAAACCCTGTCGGCTCAAGGCCAATAGACACAAGGAGAAGAATGCACATTCTTCATTTCCCACTCACGAAATGCCTCTTCGGTTGAAATAACGGTCGCTGTGCCGTCACCGTGGTCTTTTATTGAGCATGGGTAGCCAACGGTCTTACCGTCATACCATGTTGTGCGCTCTCTCATGTCCGCTACAAACATACATGCTTCGTATATTTCCATTTTCGCTTTGACTCTTGTTGCCATGTTATAGCGTAGGGGTCACTCCTATATAAGCATTGTGCCTATTCTTTTGTAGTGACTGTGGATTTCTCCATCTCCATTTCATGCTCATGTTGTGCGGCCGCACGCTCCAACTCGTGTTTGACACGCATCTCGGCTATCTTGCCATCGGCTTCGGCATCGGGTGTGAGCAGTCCAATATCGACTGTGGTCTCTTGTTTGAATAAGTCAAGTAGGTTTGTGATAATCAGTAGGGCAGGGCCACCCACGATACCAATAACAGTCAATTGATTCTCTGTGATTTCAATACCATTAACAACGCTCTGATAAACTGCCAATGAGGCAAACGATACCCATGCTAAAACAATCGGGACTGATACAAACCAAAACAGGTTCTTCGTGCTATTGCGTCTCATACTTTTCCTCCTTTTCAACCGTGGTTCATAACGCCATCGGGATTCCGATTGAGGCGGTGACGATTGCCCCGACCCCGACGAGAATCTTGTTGATACCCGTCTTGATATATTCCTCGATACCCTCTTTGAAGGTCTTGAGTTCGTCAATGTCTTTACGAGCCAAGATTTGCTCCTGTTGTATCTTGTCAATATCCTCTGCGATATGGGCGAGATGATTGTCCCTAATCGTAACAACATCCTGTCGCAAGCCCTTGAGCATCTCAAGCATGACTGCGTCAGCATCTCCCATGTTATAGACCAAAATCGGAGGCGGTTTAATAGCGTGCTTACTATGAATAAGAATACAAATATAAATCCGATAAGCATGTCACGCACCGAATGTCCTCATTTCGGGCAAGGCCGCTCCATCACCGATTTCAACAGCAAGTCGAGCATAGAGAAGGGCGTGAAATGCGTGGTCGTCTCCATCACGCCCATACTTGGTCAGAGTTTGTCCTCTGACAGGCCGTGTATTCTTTTCATCATTCTCCATTGAAGAAGTCAGACAGCACCACTCATGTGCTACCCAATCAAGTGATTCGTCCCGATAGGGTAGGGACACTTCTTTGTTTTTGATTGCTTCAATTGTCCTCTCAACATAGGTCGTCCTATCGACAACACACATGAAAATCAGATTCCGATTATTGTCTCGTTTTTTGTATTCATACGGGGTCATCGGTCGTGATGAATAGTAACACGAGCGCACACGCTCACCAAACTCCTGTTGTAACTCTTTGACCTGTCGAGCACCATAACCAATGTCACAGACGACTTGAACACAATTGTAATCAAGAATCAGTTTTTTGATTTCAGCAACTTCATCCTGTTCACCTGTGTCTCGTGAGTTCAATTTGACTGCGTTGAGTATGTTGCCCTTATTGTCTGTGATAACCACGGTAGTTTCACGACCCCAATCGACACCCATAAACGATTCTTGAGGTGGTGCAACACCTCTGACAACATCACGCTCCCTATCGAGAGTCGGCAACACTTCGTCGAATGTCAAAGGCTTGGTAGCACCTGCGAAAAACTCACCTAAGACCTCATTGGAAAATCGTCTTGGGGTATAGGTCTCCTTCTTTTGGGATATGTCTTTCTTAGATATATCGGGGTGCATCAATTGTGAGATATGGTAGCCAACAATGTTCGCTGTGCTGTTACCGTGAACCCATGTTTCAGATTCGCTATCCCACTCTCCTTTAGTGGACTTTTCCCATAGTTTCCAAAACTCCGAACCTTGCTCACGAGCCGTCCCCGATACCACTACCCATTTGTATTCAGATTGTGCGAGCATCTCAACCAACATAGGCAAAATGTCACCTCCACTGTCTTGATACTCGTCGATACAACACAAATCGGCCTCGATACCCAAGAGAGCGTGAGCATCACCCCAATTGGAATATGAATACAAATGATTGGGAGTCTTCGCTCCAACATCGAAAGATTGGTGGCTCACAGATGCCTTGACTCTTGACTTCATCAGACACCCATTGTTGATTGACCCCATCATTGCTCCATTGAGCCTCTCCTCGACGAATCTCGTTACTTGAGGCTGACGGGGCGCAGTATAAACTGCGTTGAAGTAAGGTATGTTTAACAGGCCGTAAAGCAGTAGGTTACAGATTGTCTCGGTCTTCTCGACCTTTCGACTACATTTGAGCACGACCATTTTAGTCGAATCATTCTTCTCCCTTGCACCGAAGTGCCTGTAAATCTCGGTGAGATACTGACGACCTTCAAGCCTAAACGGCTTGCCGTCAATCGTGCGAAAGTAGCACGACCACCTATCGGGGTATAGTGCAATCTCTCGTGCCTGCTCGGCAGTCAGACGCCCCGTTTGACCCTCCGCCATGTCCCCTCATGGGGAGGCGGGGTTTGAAACGGTTGCCCTGTTCAAGTTGCCATGTTTAACCGTAGGAGCCACTACTATATAAGTCTGCCTCTCAAAGGTTCTCATTCAAGAGTTTCAAATCATGGGGAGGCCGAGATACAACAGCCCAATACAAACCACAGCCTATTCCGTTTGGTAGCCTGCCACAGATATACACAATGTTCGGCCATGTCGTGCCGTCTCCAAGGGTAAGTATGTCGATAGGGCCATGCCTGCCACAGCAAGGGCATTTAGGGACAGTCCCAACGCCTGTAACGATGACCTCGTGTGATTCAACACCCAACTCCTCATTTGTAGGAATAATGATGGCACGGGGTATCGGCTGATTCATCAACCACCGTGTCATGCTGTTAGCCCTACCTTTTGCTTCATCTCATCAAGGAGTTTCAATTGTTTGTAAGATAATCCACCCTGCGCTCTGAATTGATATTCGGTTGAATCGACAAATGTTTGCTCCCACTCTGTCAAGTCAGAGTATGACGGTGATGATTTGATTTCGGAAGGTAAGCAAGGGATTGGCTCTCCTCGCTTATCATTCTCGATAACCATTTCATACAGAGTCTTGGCTGACCACTTGAGTTTGCCAATTCCATATCTTCGGATTGCGCTCTCTGTGCTTGAGATGTTACTTGAAGACTCAATCCATCCCAAGTCCACCTGCCTCTCGGCCATTTTTCTAAAGTGACTTGCCATGAAATCTCGCTGATTTCGTATGGTCAAATATTCAGTCCTCCTGTATGCTTCATCAGCCTTCTTGGAGTCCCATGCGGCTTTGACCATCTTTTCAGTATTAACAATCTCCTCATCGAGGTCAATTGCTTCAAACCACCTAAAGGTCAGAGTGTTGCGACTGATGTAACCCTTCTTGTTGAGCATCTTCAATGCCTTCTTGGCATTCCTAATCGTGGGCTTGTGAAACAGCCATTGGTTATCCATAACGCCTTCTAAATACTTCCTTGCTTGAGGATAGTCTAACTGAAACTTGGTTTTGAAGAATCGGTCTTTGGCCTTCGCCATTTGGGTTTTCAAAAAGTCCTTTTTGGCATCTCCTGTCAGTCCTTCGACACCGTCTGTCAGAATCTCAATGTGCTTATGGACGCACTCGTTACCGACACCGACTTCTTTCTTTGAAGCACCAAAGGGTTGGTCGTCATCGACAATAACACATATCTCACGGATATGCTTCTTGCCACACAAGGAGCAAGAGCCGTTGCTCGTAGGCAAAAACACTGAACGGTCATATCTCCAATCAGTAACAAAGTCATCATAGACACGGACGGTCTTGTCGGGTTTGACAATCCTTGACACCTTGGCAAGGTTAGCGACTACACGCTTCTCGTGAGGTGCCACGCCTCTTTGCAGGTTCTCAATAATATGTTCGGGGACTTCACCGTCCCATAGGGTGTCTTCTTTTGCCATTTAATCATCCTCCATGATAATATCGGGGTCAGCGACTTCATGGTTGAGCACATACTCAACACGGACACGCTCATTCCCGTGAGGTGTTAATCCATTTCTTGTCTCTTTGGCAACCAAAATATCACCATCACGCTTCATTTGCTTGAGGACAAATGCCATTTCACGAGGAGTCTTACGGTGTGAATTGGCAACAGTGGGATTGACCGCCTCCGAGATTTGACTGCTCGACATTGGTCGGCCGTCTTGTATTAGTCGGGTTTTGATTGCTTCTCGGAGTTTGTTTGGTATCTTCATTTGTGTCGCCTCTATACCGTCGGAGGTAGCCTCTATACTTAAATGTTCTGCAAGTTATAGGTAGTCGATAGATAATTTACAAGACTTGCAGGCGATTGTCACAGAGGGTATGTCGTCGGGACATTGGGCCTTAGTGAGAGAGACCTTAACCCTTTGGTTGCATCGAGGACAACGGATAACATCGACCCAAAAGTCACCCTTGCCAAACTCCTGTATTGGTCGTGTGTCTTTGTAAGGAGCAACAGGTGTGAAAACCTCTCCTTCGTCTGTAAAGCCACCTTCGGGAATAGGTTCGGGTTCGATATGAGAAGGGAAGAATCTCTCATCTAAGGCCACTTGGTCAGCCTGTAATCCACTTGCTTCAATAACAGGCCCAACAGAGTCAAACGGGTCATCCGAGGTCAGACCTATGAATCTCAATGGCTTATGATTAGTTTGAAGTAGGTCAATATCCACATCTGATTCGTATTTTATTTTGTCATCAACCAACATCAGAGTTTTGATTGTTTCATTATCGAATTGCATTGACTCATAACACATTGCCATAGCCACACGGTAGGCTATCTCGTGTAATAGGTAGTGGTATATCGGACGAACATTATCTCTATGTCCGGTGGTAAGTATCGCTCCATCGGGTGTGAAACTCATGCTTGCCGCATAAGAATCAGCAACCGACGGTGGGACAAGGTCAATATAAACACAGAATCTATCATCATCGGGTAATACCTGTTTGAGCCATACGACCATAGGCATTTTATCCTCCCTTTCAATGATAGTCAGTGGCGCAACGGGGTCTGATGAATTCTCCCACATAGTAGAATCGGCCATTCTAACCTCAATCATGACATTCGCACCAAGATTAGTTTTCCAAAATGGACTTTCGGGAGCGTCGATTATTTGTTTGAATACTTTGTTTGGGGTATCAGAGATAATATGAGGTCTCCAAAGAGCATGACCAACGCCCGCTATGCGAGCCGTGCTCGATTTACAAATATTCGATGGGGTTGTTTCACGCAGTTTCATTTTTGGTTCAGTCATCATAGTGCCTCCATTGGTGGTCTCCTGTGGCCCTTGTTAATGAGTCGCTTGATAGCGACCTTGAATGGCATGATAATGTCTCTTGCTAAGGTAGTTACATCAGCGACAGTGGCATGGCCGTGGTTGCCATAGTATTGGCTTGTATTCATGCCGCAAATGCCAACAGAGAATAGTAGGCAGTCGTCATTCTCAAGGTCAGCAAGCACAGCCTTCAAGTGCTCGCTTGCCCCCATTCGGTGTGGAGAAGGCCCCGCAGGTGCTCCGTCAGAAATAATGAAAACCAACCTTTTGGCTCCGTCTTTACCAAATTGCTTAGTTCGGTTTGCCGCCCACTTGACTGCGTAGCCATCAGAGTTTTGAGAACCTGCATAAGGTGTAACGACTTGACGCTTTGCACGGGTGTCAAGTGCTTTGTTTGCCGCCTTGCGGACATTGATGTAGGTTGCACCATACTCGTAGCCATCAACCGCTCCATTGGATGAATTAAAGTCCACGACTTCATAGTCAGCACCGACTTGCTCAAGAGCCTCACAGAGGGTTACAGCCGCTTGCCCTGCCATCACAGCACGACGGCCGTGCATAGAGCCGCTTGCGTCGATTAGGACGACACAGCGTAGGTTGAATGCCTCATGCTCCTTTGGCTTTTGGAATAGACGCTCGGAGGTCTTGACGGCCCATAGACGACGGGTGTCAAGTTTGCCACGCTTATGGTGCGTGGAGAATCGAGAGTCAGCACCCTTGATGAGTCGCTCAATTTCACGACCTAACTTCTTAATGCCTGTTTTGTTGGCACTTGCGACTGTGTTGTATTTGTCAAGTGGGTATAGTCCTTTCCTCCATGCCTTATTGACTTGAGTAATGATTTTGTGTCCTTGGTCTTCGGTCTCTCCGTAAGAATCAGACCACTTGTATTCATTCTCGATGAGTTCGCCTTTATCATCAAACTCCATGTCCTCAAATTCGTCAAGCATGTTAGCCGCCTCTGCAAGCATGTTCTCTGCATAATCAATACCACCGAATATAGCATCACCTTCGCCCTCACCACCTGCCATGTGACCATCATCGTGATTGTCTCCAAACATTTGACCGACACCCGACTCTTGGTTAGTATCGGAGTCATTTTCCTTACTTGATGATTGAGCATCACCGTCACCGCCTTGGTCAGCACCGTCACCGTCACCGTCACCTGTGGAGCCACTACCCGACTCTGCATCACCAATGTCCTCGCCTTGGCCTTCGCCATCGACTGCAAAGGAGTCACCGTCGTTATCGCCCTGTGCGTCACCGTCACCTGCTTCGTTACCTTCGTCACCTTGGCCGTCAGCGTCAGCATCAGCGTCAGACTCACCTTCGCCTGCACCGTCGCCATCAGCGTCTTCGACACTATCACTTGTAGGCATCTTCTCGGCTATCTTTTTGAATCGCTTGCGTTGGACTTTTTCAGCCTCTTGCTTGTTGCGCTTTTGTGAGTTAGCCGCTTCGGTAATGTAATCCATATCCATGTCGTCAGCAAAAATACCCTCTGCTTCGGGCGTCTTGGTTGCACCGTATTCATCACCACCACACTCGTCTTCGGGGAAGTGAATGCGGTATATGTCAAGGAGAGTGCGAGCACCCTTGACTGCTTCGGAAGTATCAACGCTTGCGACTGCATCAGCAATGTGAGGTCGAACATGATTCATCATGGTTCTAATTTTGTCATTGTCAAAGAAGTGACCAACACCGAGAATGACTTCCGTGGCAATAGCAAGGACGCCCATCTTTGGCACTTCATGGTCAGCCAAGACACGGCCTGTAACAGCCTTCTTGTGTTGAGCCATCATGAAGTCTTGAGCAAGGTCAAGACGCTTCTTGGAACCACCAAAGTCTTGACCAAGTAAATAATTGACACGAGCATCTTCAACAATGTTCACGAAGTCGTGAAGCAATCGGTCTTCGTCACCACGCTTGACACCATCTGTAACTCTTTTCCAAGCGTTGAAGTTTGTGTATCGTAGGTGGCCTGCACATTCATGAGCCATAACTGCCTCTGAATAAAGTAGGTTCATGCGCTCATCAGTAATACTTGGTGTGATTGGGTAGGAAATGAAAACCTGTGCTCCGTCAGTAGCACATGGTTGGCTTGGGCCAACATGGACTTTTGAAATCTTACGGCCTTTGCCGTCGTATTCACCGCTTAGGACTCGACCGAGTTTGGTCAAGTGTGCTTTCATTTGGTTGCACTTCAAAGGTGTAGCCTTGATTGGGGTTTGGTTCGCCATGATTAGTCCTATGTGTCCCACCTATATAAGCATATTGTCCTATCCTTTTCGATAGTTTTGCTTTCGATATGGTGGGTTGTCAGTTTGATTTGACCGCAGTCGTGCGACTAAAGCCCTTGACACCTTGCTCAAGCCATCGACACGCCACGATTCGCTATGTAGCATCAGAGCCTCCGATACAAGATTTGAGTCGGTGTCATTATGGTGAGCCATTTGTAAAACCGAGAGTGGGTGGCATGAGAAGTCATCATCGAATCGACCTTGAAGAATTGCCTTCGGCTGATTCTTGGTATCGACAAACTTGCTTGATTTGGTATTCGGTTTGATTGAAAAATCACAATTTATCTTGGCTTGTCTGAATGATGGTGACGAACCCCCATAGGGGGGTTCTTCACCATACAATTGTGCAGGTGATTCTATTGAGTTCGATAGGGCAAGATAATCAGCGATATGTCGAGGAGATGGATTCCTAATTTCAACAACCACACAATTCTTTCGTATCGAGTATGGGATAGACTGCATAGATAGGGCAATAAAGACCGTTGGAGGAGCGTCAGAGAGCCGCTTTTCAATTTTAGACCAAAGACTACGGGTGAACCAATCGGTGTCCTCTAAGGCCGCATAACGGCCATTTCCAAAGAATGTAGGATGACGAGCATTCTCAATGGCGACCAACGGGTCTTCATGAGATTCGGCTTGCATTGATTCTTGGTCTCCAATCGTGTGTAGGATTGTTGTCTTGCCTACGCCCGAATTGCCCCATAGAATAAGGTGACGAGATGGATTCTTCATCCACTGTCTTACTGCTTCAATCGGAGCACGAGCACCATGTAACATCAATCAAACAACCTTTTTTGCTTCGGTGGAATGAGTGTTTGTTGCTTGGCATCCAACGGTGTATTTACCGAGATGTGCATACCTTTTGTCAAAGTCTCAACAACCTTCTCAAGTCTTTCAATTCTGTCTTCTAACTGTTTGATTCTGTATTCGTTCATAATTTTGATTGATTGCCCCACCTATTTAGGTGGAGAGGGAGGCTGAAGAACAAAGTCCCTCACCGTCCTCCCCCTCCTAGTATCGGTGAGGGTTGTAAGTGTCAATCAGACGAAGTCAGCAATACGAGCACGAGCGGCCGCTTCAACCTGTGGTCTCTCATCGGCAGAGTATCGTCCAAGCATAACATATCGAATGGCCTCGCTGATGGTCAAGTCTCTCAATTCATCGACCAATTGCACGAGCATACGGGTTGAGGTGTCGCTCTCAATTTGGTGGTCTTTCTTGAGCCTGCGTAGGTCGCCTGCCATGTTCACAATGTTGACGACCATTTCCTCATCGGTAAAGCCTGTTTGTTGCATGACAACCTTGACCTCTTGGTCAGAAGGCAAGTAGTCAAATGGTATCGAGTAGGTAAAACGGTTCTTGGTAGCCATGTTCATAGCATTGACGCCTGCATAGTCGTCCGGTGGGTTCATAGTGCCAATGACCATGAAGCCTGCTTTGGCTTTGACTACACGGTTGTTATCGTCGGGAATAACGAGCATACCTGTGTCCATGAGACCGTTGAGAGCCATGAGAATGTTCTCACGAGCACCGTTGATTTCATCAGCCAAGAATGGAATACCCAAGTCAGCCGCCATAGTCAAGACACCGTCTTGGAATACGACTTCACCGTCAATCAATGTGCGAGTGCCAATGAATTGGTCTTCGGTAATACCGTCGCTCATGTTAATGCGAAGTAGTGGTGTGTTCAATTCAGCAAAGAAGTCCTTAGCAAGTAGGGACTTTCCACAGCCCGTAGGGCCGACCAAAAGAATGTGAGACTTGATGGTATCACCCTCAAGAGACCTGCGGTAGCGGTTGGCAATCAAGCGCATTTCATTGCGGTCAGACTCAACAAACCCGACCTTCTTTGGAACAAGCGACTTGAGCATGTCAGACATTTCAGCAAGTGCTTCGGGGCTGTTTCGTGGGACACCATAGAATACACCGCCCACTTGGACGGTAGCAATTGGAGTATCATTGAAAGCCTTGGTGGGGCTTGCAGGTTGAGACATTGTTGGCATAGCGACTGTGTTGCCGCTCATCAACGCTTCGGCTTGGTCAGCGAGCCACACTTGACGGTCTTTGCCGATGGTAACTCTGATTACACCTGCTTTTTTCATTCGGGTTGAATTGAATGCGTTGGCCTTCAAAGAGACAATAGTAGTCTCCTGTCCGTCCGCTTCTTTCAATTCCTTTACTGCATACAGGAAATCTTCTTCGGAGATTCGCCCGCCTGCATTTCTTACTGCTTGGTTCATTGCTTCAATTGTTGTTAGCATTATTCTTCACTTCCATTTTTGTCTTGTGTCGCCCACCTATATAATCGTTTTTGCGGTTTTTATTGCTCCGTGTTATTCGACTGTTTTGGGTCGGCTACAAATGACCCTATGTGGCACATCTATATAAAACTACCTCTGAAAGTTAAGGAGGTGGTAAATGGCCTTTGATAGTCAGATAAGCGGTGATTAGGTTTTCAGTCCAACGGTTTTCCATTTTTTTCTTCTCGTATTTACGAAGTTTATCGACTGTTTGCCGAATCGTTTGTTTTTCTTCGTTATCGTATTCCATAACCCTACCAATGGTCTTCACGACCTCCAAGCAAGTCTCCCAACAGATAGCGGGTGGGTGCTTCGGATTATTCCATGCGATAGCCAAAACTGCCTTGCCTGCATCTTGAGGTTCGGGTCGGAGACATCGAAGTGCGATAGCCTCAATCTCCTCGGCATTGTCGAGTTTGAATTGTTGCTTCTCCTTCTCTAATGCCCTTCTCCAACGGGGAGACCACATATATTTGCGTGCTACAACCCTCACACCGTAGTGTGTGAAGCCGCACTCATCTCGTAGTAGGTTGTAACAGTCTCGCTCTTTCAACCGCTTCATGAGAACCACGAATCCAAGGTAGTAGTCCCAACACCTGTAACACACCTGTTCCAAGTCGTGCCTAATGCTCCAAGGATTGCGGCAAATGAATTACTGTCAGTGAACATCTTTTCAATCGACATATCACGGTCGATAACAATGTCGTAGTCATCGGGGCTGTCACCCCATTCGATTGCGATTCTCCTGTTGTTTGGTAGTGGTGCAGGTGCGGACTTGGCAAAGAATATCATCGGTTTGTCACCCAAGTCAAACTCGGTGCCTATGTTTTCATTGCTCCACATTGCCGCTTTGTGTGCAAATGTTCCTTTTTTCTTTACACCAAAAGGTTGCCCGAAGTCGATTTGAGGAGTCTTTTCGGGGTCTTTCATAATATCGTAGTGCTCACGAATCAGAGCACCAACCTCAACCGATTCACCACCATCTAATATGCAATCGAATAATGCCTGTTGAACAGTCTTGACTACATTCGGGGTCGAAGACCTGCGAAGTTCAACACCACGATAACCATGTTTGCCGTTGAAATCACGGTAGGCATATCGCTTCTTTACCCCCCATTGAAAGTATCGAGCGTAGTAAGCATCGGGTTTGATATTGAAAAATTCATTTTTATCGACATTCAATGTCTCCTTGACGAAGTCGTCAAATGATACATTGAGTTCTCTGCATAGTATGTCGGCCATGTCTTTTACATCATCCTCTGTAAATGGACGGATGGCCTTCTCAACCTCATCGTGATTGGCAATTGCCACCTTGCACGAGTCAGTGTCTTGGTATAGCGTGGTGAACCGGAGTTCCATACACCCATGAGATGCGGGTATATAGTCTTTTTGTGGATATACACCTGTGTCGCTGAAATAAAGTGTGCGTTTGTTGATGTAGTTTTTATTCCAATCATTATGTAGTCTTGCGGTTTCAGTAATATCAGAACCAATTTCGGGGTCAGCCAATCTAAACGGCCTATTCCTTGTCTTCTCTGTCCGTCCCGACCCAAGGACACCATACCATGAGTTCATGTTCTCCTTCATAACACGCTGTTGCCTATCGAGGAGAAGCAGTTTGTCGGGGTCGGATTCGGTTCTCATCTCATCCTTCAATGCTTGTCGAGCCGATGCAAGTCCTCTCAAA
>PBLX01000018.1 GCA_002722435.1 Legionellales bacterium
ACTGCACTCAATCATGGAACTGCACTCAATCATGGAACTGCACTCAATCATGGAACTGCACTCAATCATGGAACTGCACTCAATCAAATCATCTTCTAATTTCGTAAGTATTGTATCTTTGCTATCGCATTGCAGAGCTATATCGACATTTTCAAGTTGGCTGCTACATTTTTCACATAAAGCCTGTATGATATGCGTTCTTTGCATAGACCGCTCATCATCACCTTTGCATCGTTCAGCAATAAATCGTGCTCTTTCTAGACTTCTCATATGATCTCGCACTGCTGTTTCAGTTAGTACTCCACCTGAAAGTGTACTGGACGTTTGATCTATGAATGTATCTAATACTTCTATTACCATGTCGTAGTTTTGAAACTTTAAGCATGCTTCTGCGATAAATAACCATAGTGGCGATTTACGCAATATACCTTCTATATCATCCTCAAATTGTATGTTATCGACTAGATCTTTCAATCTTCTTGCCATGTCGATGAGCTCAGATTGCTCTTCGTCACTAACCCTCAGATTTGCCAGCGCCAATAGCCGCAGGTCCAATTGTTCACGTAAGGTGGCGGCTTCAGCCCTGTTTAACACTTTTTCTTCTGGTTCACTTATTATGCTATCTCGCCTTTTCTTTAACATCTCGAGAACGGTGCCTATTTCCCGTAACAGTTCAGAATGAAGTCCAAGCTGCTTATGATATTTGATCATTTCTTGTATATTATCAACCAATCCAGACAAAGATTGCTCATGATCTTCCAAGCCTTTAAACGCCACCATGTACATGATGGCGTCAATACATGACTGGATATGCCTGGATGTATCGTTGATAAGTTTATGCATCTTCCGTGCATCAAAATCGAAAATCTGATGTGCAATGCCTCTATCTCTTAACGCTATTGTTTCATCTTGTTCGTTGAAAAAAATAGGTGCACATCGTATCCAGTATCTAATATTTTGTTCTTGCAAGCTAAGACCACCCCATTTTTCTTTACGCATCTCCTGTATTTGCTTAAAGAATTCCGCTATTTTAGCTTCTGAAAACATCATTATCATACATTTCTGCTCAGTATCTAATGGTTCACGATGAACGATTGATTGTTGGTAGCCTATCTCTTCGTGTACTAAATTTAACAGCCCTTTCAGACTTTCTACATCTTGAGTTATGTTCGTATGATACTCATTCAATTTGCGGAATAGCGTATCTTCTGGATTCATCCTGAACTCACTAATCCTTAGTAGAATCTTGTGAATGTTAGTCAAGTGTTTGATCAGCTTATCTAGTATGCTCTGGCCATTTTTTGTTTTTTGGGCCAAAGCTGCTTTTGCTTGCTGTAATTTTTGTGGATCACTATCTTCTTTTGTGCAGACAAAGGCGCAGAGCCTAGATAATTGATAGAATGATATATTTTCTGGATCAACAATTCCTGTGGGTTTATTATTTTGCACACCTTTTATAAGATAACATTTCAAAGTTATTTTAGGCACCCTTACGGCAAACGCGTTAATAGTGTCTTTTAGCTTATTTTTGTGAAATTCTATAGCCCCCGCGATTTCTCTGACCTTCGTATCTCCATCGATAAAAGTGTTGTTAGTGACTTGCTCTAGCAAATAGTCGGCAACTGAGAATACCCCATTACGCTCCTCTTTATGAATTGTCATTATCCAAAACTGCACATGCACCAAATCTTTCACTTCTTGCAGCTGGGTGTTGAATGTTGCACTAAGAATTGACACAAGATTACGCATATTTTCTTGTGTCTGCTCACTAATCACAGCGCTGGAATTTTGGCTTTGCCACAAATCATTACTGATAGCGTTAACCACAACTAGTAGTTCGCTACTCGCTTGATGCTGAATTGCATTGCGCAACTCCCCACTAAGCAACATAGAAGCCGTGAAATGGCCTCTATCTTCAGGAAGCACGTGTGGTATTTGCACGTTTTCTTCCTCAGACCATGCTCGATTTAAGCAATTGCTCATTGGTATGACATAATTTTCATCTAGCCAACTTACTAAACGGTGATTAGAGCCCTTGATAAAATTTGTTACGGCCGTATGGTAGTGCGTAATATCATCCACAGGGGTCATATCACTTGACAGGTTAGATAACTCACCACTGATAGCATTTATTTTGTTGAATAGGCCACCACGTGACATTGAAAGCAATGCATACAAATTTTTCTGCATCTCTTCAGTGGCTACATGCATGGCGTGATGATCATGCACCAAAATATTTCTGATCGTTTTAAAATACTTGAAGTCACTATCCTCATTGCAGCAAGACATAAAGCACATTTCGTTACAAAGCTCGCCGACATTGGTAAGTATCGTGCCAAAGTGATAACGGTGTTCGCGACATGTGAAATCGTACACTTTTATCATTTGTACGTGTAATAAATGTTTTACTTCAGCAATCAGTCGATGCAAATAATGATATTCTATCCACAGTATAAGACTACTTTCAGCATGCGCATCCTTAACCCAACCCGTACTCAATGGAGTGACTGCTGTTGATAACCAACGACATACGTTGTCAATTTGTGACCTGATAAAGTCCAAGTCCTCAATAAGTTGACCGTTGTCACCAGATGTAAGATTTTCAATCTGCGCTCTATTAATGTGTCGCATCCATGCCAGCTGCATAAATGGAATCCCACCCTTCTGTTTACAGCCATCAGACCTATCTATACTTCCATATGTATTTCTGACACAACAACGTACTTCGTCTTTGTATACAATCTGATCAGCATAGTCTGCTAATGCGCACAGTTGATCTGCATTCACAGATTGTTCCATTTGTATATTACTGAGTACAGACCGCATTTTTAATAAAATTGCCAGATCTTTCTCATCATCCTCAGTTACCAAAGTTGCTTCGACATCTTCGGCCACCTTGGCACTAGGGAACAACATAGGTCTATGCACTGCTATTATGTGATTATTGGAAGGATCTAATCTAGCACGCTATTGTACATTAGGCTATATGTTCTATGAACTTTATATTATGAAAGTTGCTGTTGGCAAACAACGTATAATTGGCACATCAAAAGGCATTACTACTACAGTCATAGACACATTAATCCCTACCAGATCATACCCAAAAGCCCAGAAAAATACTAAGCGACCGTGTAGCCAGTGAGCATATTGATTGACCAGTAATTCTAGAAACAAGATGACTGGTTACATTAATCCAGAGACAGTCTACGCTTATTAACCTGAGCACCACAAGACGTAGCCATAGGTAAATATTGTTAGCTTTACTGATGTACATCATCATAACAACAGGATAAGCCTGCGTTCTGATATGAGATTCGTAAGAACCATATAATTCAGACTACGAAAGCAAACATCAGGCCATCAAAACGAGATCAAAAGCCAGACCTACCCCAAGCGCGGATTGAGGGGTCAGCTATCTCTGGAGATGATTATGTGTATTTTTCTTAGACAGACTCTCTTTAAAATTGCAGCATGATCTACGTTTGGTGATGAATGCATATAGCTATAATTTCGGGATTGGATATATGCTGATATCTGCAAATTCTTTTTGTGTTGTCTTGAGTGTCTCTTGGCTAATAGGCCAGGTTGTAGGGTCATTGATCTGCAAACCCTTACTTTTCCATTCCTGGTAGATATTGATAATTAATCCGTTAGGAAGTATTCCAATATATTTGACCATGATTTCACCTTCTTGACTATCGTCTAAACCACTACAAATATAAGTTTCAAGGGTGGCTTTGTGCGTTATTTTTGTGAACACTTGGTCAGATATGGAGAGTTTTTTACAGGACTCTATGAATATACTTCTACTTATATTTTGCATTTGCGTTATAGTGGGTGTTTTGGGCACATGGTAAGCAAGTATGGCAAATAAGTGCGTCCAATTTTCAAAGGTTTCATTTTTTGGTATCATTTCTATGATTATTTGTCCAGGCACCTCTTTTCGGTATGTTTTGTACGGTTGGTCTGACGATTTAGATTGACGACTCCCATTTGCAAGCATGGCTTTCTGCTGCCAAATGGGTATGGGAAAGTTGACCACATTGTTGTAAAGGTGTATTTGACCTACAAACTTAGTGTTTTGATCAACCTCGGTTATCTTGGCTGCATAGACTACACTACAAATAATCGTGGTTAGTGTGAGCCTAATTACGACCTGAAGATAGTAATTGTGACTATGAATCTGCATAAGATTTTAGCTGAACTGTACGCTTAAACTATCAGATATATGCTGGATGTACAATTTGCACGATCTTTTAAGAGGAAAATCTTACAAGCAATAGTTAACAATAAATCCATTCGATTGCAGAGATATCTGTCTGTTGATGGCATGGCATGACAAACAGGATTGTAGTGACTGATAGTTTGTTGATCTGCGTGACACCAGCACGTCGATATTACAGTTCAACCAAAGTAGTTTTGTTTTATACGTGCACTAAGTTATATTAAAGGCAGTAGCAGTCACATAAACGAACAGCCAGAATAAGACATATCGCATCCTATAGACCAGTGGACGAGTAATGATCGAGATTAATGATGAAGAAAAGCATAGATACGTTGTGCCAGATCATGAGAAATACCTGGAACCTGGTGGAGCTGTTTTATCGTGGCTTTTTTGATTGCTGCCATACCGCCAAAATAGTGCAGTAGGTTCTTGATACGCTTTGGTCCAAGCCCCTCAATTTGATCTAGCGTTGTTGACAACGAAGCCTTTCGATGTTTCTGTCTTTGTTTAGTGATCGCAAATCGATGCGCATGATCGCGAATATTTTCCAGCATGCGTAATACAACATCCGAGAACTGCAGCTGACGTATCCCATGTTCAAGCGTTAGGGCAAAGTAACGCTCTTGACCTGAGCGCCGGCCAGGCGCTTTACAAATAGCCAGCAAGTGCATATCGGGACACTCCACAGCTTGCATTTCTTGATAAATGGTTGATATTTGACCACGACCACCATCAATTAATAGGCAATTTGGCGGCACAAGCGAGGACGACTTCGTATGAAAGCGTTTTTGAATGAAAGCACGCATAGAGGCATAATCATCATTACCTGTATCCAGATTATAACTTCTAAAACTCGATTTCTCAGCACCACTAACAGAAAACCGAACACAGGCAGCAGTTGTATGCTTACCCTGAAGGTGACTTATATCGACACAATCGATATATTGCCAATCACTGTCTTGAAAAGCAGATGCCAATTGATCGAAGGCGGGGCTATAATAACGCGCCTGTTCAGCATAGCGAGTCACTGCACACTCTAGGTTGATTTGTGCGGTCGTTAGATATTGACGCTCATCTGAGGTTGTCGGCTTTAACTTACACCGAATCGTAATCCCTACTGGTTTCAACATTGAGACAATATCTTCAGCCTGTAACTGCTCATGACCACGAATAAGCAACGTCTCCGGAAGATCATTCTTGTGTTGATGGTTTTGGTAATATTGGTGCACAAACTGAGTGATCAAATCATCAATAAAACCAACTGCCTCTGGAAAATGATAATCGCGTCTGGTCTCAACTGTCGCATTACGGTAAAGCGTAACTTGAATAATCAAACCATTGGCAGCCAGTACTGCACAGATGACATCGAGGCTCTGCCCACGGGCTGCGGGTAAACTGTCATGTAAGAATGATTGGGTTAATCGGATAAGGTCTCGATACTCAGCCGCCTTCTCAAACTCATCAGCATCAGCGTGCCGGTGCATCGAATCAACAAAATCAGTCATCACAGACTGTGCGTCGCCCGACAGCAGTGCAACCGCTTGCTTAACTGAGGTTGCATATTGAGAAGAAGTAATGCGTTCAACACATGGCGCGCTACAACGTTCGATTTGACCGAGAAGACATGGACGAGAACGGTTGGCGTAATAAGAATCAGTACAAGTACGCAGTTTGAATAGTTTCTGCAACATCTCAACCATGCGACGAACTTGATAACCATTGGTATATGGGCCAAAATATCGCCCTTGTTTAGATTGTCGTTTTCGAGTGATAGTTACACGCGGAAAAGGATGCGCGGTCAGACAAATGTAGGGATAGGTTTTGTCATCTTTAAGAAGCACATTGTATTTCGGCTTATGCTTCTTAATCATACGATTCTCAAGAATCAAAGCATCTGATTCAGTCTCTGTCAGCATAAGCTTGATGGTAACGATCTGGCTAACAAGGTTGCGCAGACGCCTTGTGAGCGGTTTATTCTGAAAGTACTGGCTAACTCGAGCCTTCAGTCGTTTTGCTTTGCCGATATAAATAATCTCACCGGACTGATCAAAATAAAAATAGATCCCCGGCGTATTCGGCAATGACTTGATGTCAGATGGTGTGTATTCTGTCAAATCCATAAACGTGTCAACTAACAGCGTTGTTATTATATCATAAAAACATTGTCACTAAGAAATGGATGAAACAGGTAAGGGAATTGAATCGACGCCGCATAATGCACGACGAACATAGGATATAGGTCATTGGGGTATTCTGGGGGTGGTGAATAATAGCCCTAGTAACGCGATGGCAAAAAATGATCAATCATGTCTAAAGATGACTTGTTATAGAGACAGTTAATCTAGTTAACACATGGTATTGTGATAGATAAAAATGTGAGGGACATGATAGTAGTCAAGGGTAGCTTCGAATAAAGATATGATGGGGTTTAATTCAGCTACAGAGGAGCAAGACTGACAGTAAGGCTATTCGCCACCCTTAATTTCCATGTCCTCAACAAGTCCATGCTTGATAGCAAGGCGAGTAAGCTCAACATCATTACTCACATTGAGCTTATCAAAGATCCGATAACGATAGCTGTTAACTGTCTTTGGGCTCAAAAAAAGCACATCGGATATTTCCTGTACTTTATGACCTTTAGTAATCATCATGGTAACTTGTAGCTCGCGCTCGGACAATGCATCGAAAGGCACCCCACCCTCGTCAGATAAATGTCTCAAAGCGATTTTACTTGCTATCTCAGGACTGATATAGCGTTTATTCTGTATGACATTAGAAATCGCCATTTTGATTTCATCTTTGTTGGTGTTCTTTGTGAGATATCCGTGCGCACCAGCTTGTAGAAGTTTCGTGGGGAATAGATCATCATTACACACGGTAAGTGCAATCACTTTTGTGTGTGGGCAGAACCGGACAATATTGATTGTTGCTTGTAAACCACCAATACCAGGCATCCTAACATCCATGAGTACAACATCCGGATTAAACTCTTGTGCAAGCTTAACAGCAGATTCCCCCGATGAAGCCTCTGCAACAACTTTGACTGAGTCTATACCTGATAATAAGCTGACAATACCAGACCTAACGATTTCGTGGTCATCAACCACTATGATGGTTACTTTCTTACCGATGTGAGTTTTCATACAAACAAACCCTCAAAAACACTGGGAACGGAGAGACAGGGATTCGAACCCTGGGAGGGGGGTACCCTCAACGGTTTTCAAGACCGCCGCTTTCGACCACTCAGCCACCTCTCCATAACATTACCAACAATAGTGTGAGATAACAACCACAAACTTAGCGAATATTTCGCGCATTGTCAAGTAGCAGTAACATTAGTTTGTGCCAAAACAGATACTTGAGCAGAACAAGCATCATCACCTAGATCAACGATGTAGTCATACAATGCTGACAAAGTGTCGATCTGCAAAAATTTTATGTGTGTAAAAAGAAGGCGTGAGGCAGCGATAAAAGAAAAATGCCTTGATGTTTTTCAACAGGCACACTAACATGAACGTTAAGAAATCAACAAGAGAGCAGACGTGTTTCTAAACCAATCATTTGAGCTCAAAGCAGCAAGTTTGCAATACACCTGCGTTAGAATTAAAGAAATAGACATCACTAAATTCGAGGAAGACTTCGCAGGCGCATATCAACAAGCACCCAAGTTATTCCGCAACGGAGCCTTTATTGTAGAGTTTATCTACGATGATTTTGTGGCTTCCAACAAACTAAAAAGAATCCGTAAGGCCATCGAGGGAGTTGGCGCAACACTTGTCGGTATGCGCTCCAATCTCAGTGCTCAGCGAGATGAGATAAAGAAAACAGGCATTAACGTAATACACAACAACAAGACCGACTTGCCAGAGCAAATTAAACGTAGTCAGGTTATCAGCGGGCCTAGACGACTCATGGTACAGGGTAAAGTGAGATCTGGAACACAGGTTTATGCAAAAGACCAAGATATAGTTGTCTGCGGAGATGTTAGCCATGGGTCTGAGATCATAGCAAGTGGCAACATATTTATATACGGCGCGGTAAACGGTAAAGCGATAGCTGGGGCTGATGGTGATGATAACGCCCAGATATTCTGTCAAGAATTTAAGCCTGAACTGATCTCAATCGCAGGCACTTATATTGTCAGCGACGACATTGCCAGTGAATATCAAGGCAAAAGCGTTTCAGCAAGGATGAAAGACAAAAAAATCATACTCAGTGTTTTCAGCAGTCAACAGATAGAGATTAATTTCTGATCGCATTCTGTCTATATCAACGATCACAACAAAGATAATCACAATTATCTAGTTGCAAATTGATAGCAAAGACAATAGAATGAGATGAATTGTACAGTAAGGGAACATCATGGCACAAGTCATTGTCGTAACATCCGGTAAGGGCGGTGTTGGAAAAACAACCACCAGTGCTGCGATTAGCACAGGCCTAGCTATCCGTGGAAAAAAAACAGTAGTGGTCGACTTCGACGTTGGTTTACGTAACCTTGACCTCATCATGGGCTGTGAGCGGCGTGTCGTGTATGACCTGATCAACGTAATCAATGAAGAAATCAACCTACAACAGGCCTTGATTAAAGATAAACAATTACCCAACCTATTTGTATTACCAGCATCACAAACAAGAGACAAAGATGCCTTAAAGATTGAGGGCGTCAAAGCAGTGATCGACAAATTACGCGATAGTTTTGACTTTATCATTTGTGACTCCCCTGCTGGAATTGAAAAAGGCGCGATCGCAGCGATGCGATTTGCAGATCAAGCAATCGTTGTCACTAATCCTGAGATATCATCTGTGCGCGACAGTGATCGTATGATCGGCATACTCTCATCAAAGTCAGAGCGAGCCGAAGAAGGCGCAGCCCCAATCAAAGAACACCTACTGGTGACAAGATACAACCCTGATCGTGTAAAGTCAGGTGAAATGCTGGGTGTCACAGATATACTCGAAGTTTTGTCAATTAACTTGGTTGGCGTGATTCCTGAGTCTAAGGCTGTACTGAAAGCATCAAACATGGGTATACCCGTCACACATAACAAACAAAGTGATGCCGGCCAAGCCTATATGGATGCTGTGGACAGACTACTGGGTGAAACAGTAAAACCAATGCGTTTCGTTGAGGCCAAAAGAAAAGGCATCATCGCTACACTATTTGAATCTATCGCCGGAGAATAAAATGAGTTTTTTTGACATCTTCAGTTTCAACACACCAAAGAGCAGTGCCAGCACAGCCAGAGAACGACTGCGTATCATCGTAGAATCAAGCGCGAATGATAATAAGATGCCAAAGATAAAGGAACTCCAGACAGAGATATTCAATGTCATAGCAAAGTATTACAAAATACCTCAGGATGACGTCAACATCCAGATAGATCAACAAGACGGAAAAACCGTTCTAGAGCTTAGTGTAAATATAGCAGAAGATGCCGCAGCATAGAAAGGTAGTGAATCATGAAAACTAAAATATTGGGTTCTATCTAGATGGCTGACACAATAGTAAGCGGTGCAGATAGTAAATATTTCCCGCTTCTTCTCGGACTAATAAATTCAATAAGAGATCAACATTCATTAAATCATTTTGACATTTGTATTATAGATGCTGGCTTGTCACCAGAAAACAAACGCCAGCTAGATAAATTAGGCGTTAGACATATCGATGTTAGCTTAATAAAAAACATAGACGTAAATACTATCCGCATAAAAAAAAATCACCACGGCTACATGAGTGTCGTCAGGCCGCACTTAGGTGACATATGTAAAGAATATGAAAATGTTATTTATCTAGATGCCGACACCTGGGTACAAACTGACCAGGCATTCAACTACCTCATTACTGCTGCAAATAACCATAAGCTTGGTATTGTGTCACAAGCATCAAGGTTACATAGAACCATGATTACACTGAAGACGAATCCATTCCTACACATGATAGGCTTAGCTACACCAAGAGGCATTCTATATAAGAATGCAAGAAGAGCAAGACTACCCTATCACATGTGCAAGAACCTGCTAGGTCGCGCTGTACTCAATAGTGGTGTATTTTCATTAAAAACAAACGCAGAGCACTGGCATCACTGGAAATACTGGCAAAAAAAGTGCATCGAGTATGGGAGATTCTTCACCAGTGATCAGCTATCTTTGGCAATCGCTGTTGATAGCGAAGGCCTTTCGGTCGAGCTTTTACCTGACATATGTAATTATATGCCACAACACGGACGTTATCGCTATGACAGAAAACTACAACAATTTACAGATAAATACATCCCATACACACCTATCAGCATCATGCATATGGCAGGTGTGAAGGGAAAACTAGATCCACATAAGCGTGTAGATTGCGGAGATGAAAACGACAAATTTCTGGAGGTAGAGTTGAACCATAAGTCACTGTACAAAGAGGAGTAGATGAGAATAAGGGACTGCTATACCGGCGCCTATGCCTGGGCACCGATAATAACTCCATAATGTCTGCGAGTTGGCAATGATGGCATACCAACTGTATGCTGATCTGGAGCAGACATTGGTAATCGAATACCAACACGATAACCGTCGTCTGTCTTAGATAAGCCATCGTTTGTCTGATAGGACATATGGATAGCCGTATGATTGGTAAAAAGAAACTGACCTCCGAGACTAAAGGCGCTGATATCCTTAGTCACCTTATCCTCAGAGTAATTTGCATATGATATAAACATCGATAAGCGATCAAAACCTCTTATCAAGGACAGCTCAAAACCAGGCATACCAACCAGCTGAGAAGAAGCGCTTGAAAATTGTTTTGCATCAGATGATGGCAAGTAGTATGCAAATTGCATGAGCGATTGTCTGGTAAAAAGCTCTAACCCTAAAAACAGTTGACCATAATCCAAGCGGTCATATCGGGTATAATCTAAGCCCATCGAAACGCCGCTTCCATAATCAGAGGTGATAAGACGACGGTAGTTATGGGTGGCACCAAGAACATAACTACTGATCTTGTCATAGTAACCAAGATAAAAATCACTCAACCCCAATGTAAACGCACCTTGTGAGCTAATCCAATTAGTTGCATAGCTTAAACCAAATAGAGACCCAGAGTAACTCGTCGGGTAATTATCAAGATAACTTTTTTCTTGTATCTCACTAGAACTGAAAAGCCCTAAGTCTGATTGAGCGTATGAGCAGAGACACAGCCCCCACACTAAAGTTGTTGTGATCAATACGCGCATAGAACCTCAGTCGATATCATCTCACTAAGTGTAGATAGCTCGCTGTACGAAGTCAAGAATACACGCAGTGTCACTGCAGCATCAAGTCGCATGGATAACCGCTCCAATTGGTCGCAATAATGGTTTTACAGGTACATGCTTTAGTCTTGTAACCATGGATCTTGGTGTATAAACGAGCGGCACAGTAACTGATAGACGATAACCGGAATTCTCATCACCATCAACACCGTCATATAACTGATACCCCAAAGATGCTTGCAAAAAATCACTGAAATGATTGCGAAACGCCATACCAACGGTAAAGACATTGTGATCAACATTATGATGCCGGTATAGACCAAAATCATAATCAATAAACATATCTACGAACTGCATAGTAAATGTCTGCTGAATACCTGGCATGGCAACAACAGACGTCGAAGATGGACTCGTGTGGGAATGACCATGGGGAAGGATAAGCATCGTGCTGCTATTAAGACCATAGACTGGACGTTGCTGACCAAATACCAGCTGTACAAAATGTGATGCGTCATAATCAGTAAAATCTAGTGCCACGTAAGTAACTCGCTGTTTACCAGCCTGCATACGACGCTCCGTTGCGCCAATACTAAGTATCGTGGTGTCGATGAGTGACGCATGTGACATCTGAATATCCCATAGATAGCGGGAAGTATCAGTAACGCCCATGTTCCATGCAGAGGCAATGTGTACCGATTGAATATTCTTCGATCCATATGACGTATTATAATTGTATAGATAAGCTTCCTCGCGCATTTGATTGGCGTAAGAATAATCAAATTCAATATCAAACAGACGTTGAGCAAAAGTGAGCTGAGGATAGATAAGCAGTAATAAGATCAGTAGCACAAGCAATTCAGAAAGCTGATTTCTTATTGTATGATTAATAAAATAACAGGTCAAGCAGACGCTTGTAGCAATTCAGCATAGATCGACTAATGATCGAAGGCAACACCCATCATTCCAGCCCTAACATCATATATGCCGAAGTGTCATATTGCCACTATGGGGCTTTCTTCGCACTTTGACCACCGACCAGTGTGTCAAAAACTTTAAATGACTTGAGATCCAAAAGCATCATTTCATTGTCTTTGAGGGTATCGTTGTATAGCTCCATACGCCGCATAAACTCAAAGAAAGCAACGTTCTGACTGTAGGCCTGATTGTATACTTCAGCAGCCTTAGCATCGCCCTGAGCGCGAATATCAGCTGCCTCTTGCTTAGATTTCGCAAGTATACGCACAACATCAGCATCTCCCTTGGCACGAATAATTTCACTCTCCGAGTCACCTTCGGAGCGATACATTGTAGCCATCCGCTCGCGCGCTTCGCGCATACGCGTGTAGACACTTTGTGAAACTTCCATTGGATAATCAAGCTTGACGATACGCACATCAATTACCTTAATACCGATATTCCGAGCGCTCTCATGCGATTTTTGACGTAATGTCTGCATGATGTCGCCCCTTTGTCCTGTAATGACATCATTGAGTTGTCGCTTACCGATCTCCTCACGTAGCGAGTCATTGATCTTACCACGGAGGATCATGTTTGCCTTGAGCGTACTTGCACCCGTACTGAGATAAAATCGCTCAACGTCTTCAACAACATAACGAACATAATAATCCACACGAACATTTTTCTGCTCTTGCGTATAAATACGCTCACTGGGAACCAAAAAGCCTTGCAAGCGCATATCCACGATTTTCACGGAATCAGTCAACGGCATGTGGATGTGAAGACCCGGCTTATAGACCTGAATCTTACCATCAACCGTAATCAACCTTCCGAAACGACTGACTAACGCCTGCCGACCTTCAAAAACCACAAATAGCGATAAAAATAAAATAAAGGCAACACCAAAAATTGCAATTAATACTGTGGTGGATGCAGCAGATGGTTTTTGCTCAGATGACATATCAATCTCCCCTATTTTCCATTTATAAATGTGTTTGCAGCATAACTATCCGCGACAGCAAGCTCTTTCGACTTCAGCAACTGCTTTTCAGGATTGAGATACAATAGCGACTTATTGTCGTTGACATATACCTTATTCAAACGCGACAGCGCTTTTTGAACCGTTTCAAAATAAATTCGATCCGTAAGCAACTTTGGGTTTTTCTGATAGCGCGGCAGCAACGCAAGATATTTTGCAACATCCGCTTGCGCACCAAGAATGACCTGATCTTGGTAAGCCTTCGCCTCCTGCACCGCACGACTTGCTTTACCCACAGCCTTAGGGATGATGTCTTTGACATAACGCTCACCCTGACTGATCTTCGCTGCCTTCTCCTCTCGAGCGGTGATTACATTGTCGAATGCCTTGATCACACTTGCGGGTACAGTTGCTTCCTGCATTTTAACATCAGTGACCACAATACCCGTTTGGTAATCATCCAATATCTCATTGACCAAACGCTCGACCTCACGCCTAGTCTTCTCTTTTCCTGTAGTGAGAATTGCCTCAAGATCAGTCGATCCAATCACCTGACGCAACGCACTGGCAACGGCATTTTCCATGCTCGTGACAGGGTCAGAGACCTGAAAAAGGTAATCTTCTGGGTTGCCTACTCGATAAAATACACTGAGCGCCACCTTAGCATAATTCTCATCCTTAGTGAGCATCTCAGCAGAATAATTCCAAGTATCAATACGATTAGTATTGAGCACATAGACACTATTAATACCGCGCGCTGTCCAATGAAGACCTGGCCCGAGACGGCTTACAAACTTTCCAAACCGGAGCAGCACCCCTTCCTCAGCTGGGCGAATGACATAAAATCCAGATACTGCCCAAAAAACCAGTAACACGGCAAACAAGAAACCAAGCATCATATTATTTTCGGAGGACTCTGAGCCTCCCCCTCCCGCAAAATATTTACGGCCGTACTTCAAGAGAAGCTCGTCGATATTGGGCGGCTGTTTGGAGCGCTTACGCTCCCAAGGGTTGTTTTCGTCACCATTCATGCGCGAAGTTGAGGGTGCTGCCATGCTGTGCCTTGTAAATAAATTCATTATCACACACTGGCCAGACGCACTCAAGGAGTATTTCTGAGATTCATCAACGCAGCGTCATCCCAGCAATATAACCCATCGAAAAGCAATGTAAGCACAAAATACTTTGCATTCACCATCACATCAGTTACATTATCCAACAGCAAGTGGAGAGTAGCATGCCCAATAGACCAGTAGAGATGATTGTTTTTGATTGGGATGGCACACTGATTGATAGCAGTCCATGTGTCGTCGTCGCGCATAATAGAACAGCCGAGACGTTCGGCATGGCACCCCATGACCAGAGTAAATTAGAGACATTGCTGGGACAGCCAAGTGATATCGTATCAAAAGTCCTTACCGAAGATACTGGAGTCAACGCTAAAGACTACCAAACATGCTTTCGTGATCATTACACGCAAGCCGCTGCAAACATTGACTTATTTCCTTTTACCAAGCCCCTATTAAAAAAACTCATCGCACAAAACATCCGCTGTGCCATCGCAACCAACAAGCCGCGAGCGATCGCAGAAAAAGAAATCATTCGTACTGGGGTAACGGAATTTTTCACGCAAATAGAATACGCCAGCGAATCCAGTGCAAAACCGGACCCTGAAATGCTAATTCGTATTGCCACGAACAACCATGTGAAGTACGAGAACATGTTGATGATTGGTGATCAAACCAATGATGTTGACGCTGCGATCAACCTCAATATGGACAGCATGATACTCTACGATCAGAACCTACCACTATGGTATGCACGCTATACAGAAAAAACTGTTTTTGCCACGCACACTGAGCTAGAAAACACGTTAATCTCCAACGGAATTTTAGAACCTGTACAACCAGCAACCGCACGTTGAGCACATCGAGTACATATCCACTTAAGGTTCAACAGTACGCTCAGGCACCTAGAAAAAACCTGGACATTTCTTGAGGAAGTCATCTGCCGATGATTTAGCGCAAAAGCAGGTACTCATTCACTACCCTGGCAATGCTGGGCAATACGCTGAACAAGTGATTCAATACCTGTACTGTTAATAGATGAGACCATGCAATCAGCATCTCCCAAAACAGAAAAATCAGGATTCAAATCAGCCTTATTGTAGACAGTAAATGTAGGGATATCCTGCGCTGAAATGGCAACCAGTGCATCATTCACACTTTGTTTCTTCTGATGCAACTCAGGATCACCGCAATCGACAATATGTAAGATTAAGTCACTGTGCGTGATTTCCTCGAGGGTTGAGTGAAAGGCCGTGACCAGCGGCTCCGGCAAATCACGCATGAAACCTACCGTATCGACAAGAACAACTTCAGTATTCAACCCAGGGTAGCGTACGCGCCTAACCAGGGGGTCTAATGTAGCAAACAGCTGATCATTGGCCCAAGCTGTGGACTGTGTTAACAAATTAAACAGCGTTGATTTTCCAGCATTGGTATAACCGACCAACGCAACAACATAAGGCCGGTTGGACTGTCGACGCTGGCGATTAAGTCGCCTAGTCTTGACCAACTTATCAAGTTTGTGTTTGGTCTTATGAATATTCTCACGCAGGATTCGACGGTCGACCTCAATCTGAGTTTCACCAGGACCACCACGAAGACCTATACCACCACGCTGTCGTTCGAGATGCGTCCAGCCACGCACTAGCTTTGTTTGCATGTAGGATAATCTTGCAAGCTCAACTTGACATTTCCCAGCACTTGAAGTTGCACGTTTTTCAAATAAGCTAAGAATTAATTCAGTACGATCGACCACGTTTACACACAATGCTTTTTCAAGATTACGCTGAATACGTGCGTTGAGTGCTCTGCTACACACAACCATATCTGGCCGAAGATCATCACAAACGGACTTAAGCGATACAACTGCACCAGAATGTATATAAGTTTTGGGTGATGGTTTTTTTACAGAAGCCAGATAAACAAAGCATACCTCGTAACCATTTGACTCAGCGAGATGTAGATACTCTCTTGTACAGTCGTTATCAGAGAACTGGCTTGATCCAATATTAAGGACAACTACACGCAAGCCTAGTAATTCTCGATACTATCCTGGTCATCCTGACCCATATGCGCCTGCGAGTGTGCAGTGCCGCCATCATCGGCATCATGCCAGATGATATTACGAGAAGGCACAACAGTTGCAACAGCACGTTTGTAGACCATCTGTTTGGTGTTATTTTTCAGAAGGATGGCAGCATCGTCAAAACCAGCAACAACACCCTGTAGCTTGATCCCGTTGGTCAGATAAATGGCAACAGGCACACGCTGACGACGAAGGGCATTTAAAAAAGGATCTTGAATCGGGTGGCCACTGGATTGCTGATCTATCTGGGTAGTCTCTCCCTGTGCTTGCATTGTATTCTCCTTGACAATTTTCTAATGGTTAGATACTAAATTCAATCATAGGAAGATACTAGCACAGGGATAATGGGCTGTCATCCGTTAAGAACCCTATTTCATACAAAAATCACTCACAGAAGCCAAATAAATTGCCGATTCGGCGCTAAATAAGAACTAACAACCATGCCTAATAACTAAGTATTTTGCATATAAAGGCGGGTGTATGAATCATAACGTCCAGGCCAATTAATTGGATAAATACCTGCAAAAATACAAAAAATGAACTATAAAATTATTATATCCAGACGGAAATCCACGCATGAAAAATACCAACGATATCATTATTACAACACCACTGGGTGATAAAGAAAAAAAAGAGGTCATTGAAGACATCATCAGTGATGTAAGAAGTCGCCTCAACGAGAGATTCCAGACCAACTATGCCTATGAGCAAACCAAAAGCGATGACAATGTAGAGGCCTATGTGTTGACGCCAAACAATACGGCAAAACCCGTACAGGCACCGAAACCAAAACCAGTCTATCAAAAAGCACCAAGCAGAGAAATCTCAAATGAATACGAACTCACAGACGAGCTAACCAATGATAAGGAGTTGCAGAATAAAGATCTGTTATCACTGGCAATTGATTTAGTGATGCCTCCACCAAGCCTAGCTCGAACGAAAGGCATCAAGAATGAAGTACAACGAAAGCAGGAAATGGCACACTCCGTTGTGATTAAATTCCAGAGAAACCCAGAAAACGATTTACGATTCAGCATGCATCCTAAATTTGACCCAAAACCGACTCCACCCGGTACGTAAACTGGTTACATACAAATATTGATCTCAGAGCACCTCAACAGTAATAGACTGCTTGGAGCGTGCTCTTTGAGCATTTATGCACTACCACAACTAGTATTTGATAAACAGATTACTAAATAACTCAAACATTCACTTAATACACGATTATTACAGACATATCCATCAATCTATACTATATGTTGTCCAGTGGTAAGAGTATAAGAATATGGCAAGCCCTGATGAAAACCCTAAGAGACCCATTATCGACCAAATACGTGCAGCGTCAAAAAATAGTCGCAGTAGTGACCGCGATACTCAAAGTCAACAAGATGGTGACCCAATCTCGACAAGACCAGCAGATGATAATGACGAGCGATCCGATCGAGCAAAGACGCAAGAAGAAGAGAACAAAAAACTCATAGAAACGATTGAAAAAAAGAAACCG
>PBLX01000019.1 GCA_002722435.1 Legionellales bacterium
TCGATTCAACAGCGAGCAAGACATTGAGCAAGCCTTGATCGCGCAGTTTGAAAACCCCGACAACGAGATTCACGATCCGAGCTTGGCAGACGGGCAAACCAACTTTTGGGGGGCTGACATGAACTTTCGCGGAGATGGCGATGAGATTCATCGAAGGGTCACGGAGTCTGCGGTGAGGCTTCTCCGAATCATCATCAACTCCGCACTCTACATGACTTCACCCAAGCCTGATCTCAAACGCATTACGAGCGGTCCTGAACGCCACCTGAAAGCGGCTCAGGACTTGGAAGAACTGGCAAGCCGTAGCGAGGGTCGGGCAGCACGGAAACTCCGAAGAGAAGCCGAGAATAAGCGCAGAAAGGCGGCCCGCGCCAAGTCGCCTGTCGTTTGGATTGGACCTCAGATTGAAGCCAAGCTCAATCAGGCTCATAACTCAGGTGAGCGACAGGAACACAGCAAGCGTAAGGGTCATGTCCGAAAGGGGCATTGGCACCCATTCCGAACAGGTGCGATGAAGCGAGACGACGGCACCAAGATCCCCAACGAAGAGCGGGGGCGCATCTTTCATTGGATTCCCCCGACGTGGTGTGGAGACTTGGACACCAAGCAAGAAAGTCAGACCTACGCCTTCCGCGAGGTCTAAACGAAAAAGCCCCCGAAGGAGTGATCCCTCGGGGGCTTAATCATTTCACCGATTTCTCAGTTCTTAGACGGAAGACCGAATGTTGAACTTGAGGATGATGTAAAGCAGCGGGAAGATCGGCTGGTAGAACGACTCGACCTCACATGCAGTGGGATCATCCGCGCTCACGTTCGCCTTGATTCCTGTGTACGCTGCAACAATCTGAGCGTTCACAAGCTCCTTGTACATGACACCCAAGCGACCTTCGATCTGGCTCACGATGCCCGGAAGGAACTTCACGCCCGTGAACCCTTCGAGGGTGTCGCGGGTACGCTGATGAACCTCATCGGCAATCTGAATAACAGTCGGGGTCTTGGTCATCACGGTTCCCATATCCGTCGTCAAGCCCTGTCGGACGCTGATGAACGGAGGACGGTTCTCGCAGACAGAAATCCCAGACGCCGCGACCTGATTCATGGTCACCGTGTCCAGATCCCGCATGACACCGTTGGTGCCGACGAACTTGGTTCCCGTCCAAGGTGATGCTGGATCACGGTTTGGACTCACCTGCCGTGCAGCCATCATCGCAGCAAGGTAACGACCATCAACCAACTCTTCTTTCTCGTTGCCGAGCGTGTCAGTTGACGTGACGGTAAGCATGTCTGGGTACATGCAGCGAATCCGCGAGTTACCCGACACCTTCATGCCGTTCGCATCCTCTCCGAGATCAAGCTGCTTCACCAAATCCGCAGCTTCACTGGGCTGAGTACCAGCCGCGAAACCGAGAATCGCAGTTCGCTCCGCACGCTGACGGATGCTGGACTGCTTATCGACATGCAAGGACAGGAACGTACCAAGCTCATGGGAATACTCGATCATCGGTACAAGCACCGAAGGTCGGATACGCCCTGGCAGCAAGCCTTCCAGCTCTTCAAACGCCTCAAGGTAGGAATCCATACTCGCGTTGGTCTTGCCTCCCTCACGACGGACCTGCTTTACACCAATGACAGTCGCACCGTTCAAAAACATCAGGTACGAAGCCAAGCTGCTCTGGTTGTCAGCACCGACTGTACCAAACGCATCTTCCACAGTGGAAACGCGCGTGAACAGGCGGGGTTGATAGTTCCGCTTCTCGTAATCATAAGAGATGTAGAAGCTCTGACCAATAGCTGGTTCCTTACCACCCTTGTTATGGGTAGCGAGGCTCGCTGTGTCACCCTCACCGACGTTGACGGTGTTCGCCACGAAGAGTTGCAGACCCGGAATAGACGCGATTGGGTTGTTCGCATCACACTCAATCGTTGCGCTACAGGTAAGCTCGAAGGTCGAGGTCAGGTTCGTCGAGTAGTTACCGCCACCAAGTGGAGCAAGCAACGTAAAGGTCAAGCCTGTCACTTCATCTTGGTAGGTCTGGCCGACGGTTCCGTCTTGTCCCGAACCTGAGCCAAGGATGGAGCTGTTCGCTGTTCCTGATCCCACGGGGTTGTCCGACGTGACGATGAACCCTGTACGGGCAGACTCACCACTATCGAACTCACCAACTTCACCAAGCAGACCACTTCCAGATTGGAAAATGGTTGCTGCGGTGATCTCAATCGAAGACGACGTTCCGAGCGTTCCGCTCTGAACCTTCAAGAAAGAATCTCCCGAAGCGTCTTCCACAGTGAGAGCCAAACCGCCTTGCTCTGCAAAGTGGTTTGCGCTGGTCCAGCCGTTTCCAGCAGCCCAAGCAACCCAATCCTGTGCTGCGTGTGCAAGATCAGTCATCAAGCACCCTACAACACTGTCGGTCTTCACGCCGATACGAGAAGCCGATGCGTTGCTTTGCAAGCCAAGAATGGTGTTTGCGCTGCCCTCTCCAACTGTCACCTTCGATACGGAGTTAGGGGTGCCACTCTGAATCCAGAATGAAGCCCCGACTTGAAGAACGCTTGCGGAAGAACCCGCAGCCGTCAACGCCGCATCAATCTGACCAAGGACAGACGCCGCGACACTGGAGGGTCCAAACGACGTGTCTGTACCAGCCTCGGTTGCTGTGATCTCAACAGTAATGGGATCACCGTCAACCACGAACTCAAGGATGTTGTTTGCAGGGGAGCTTCCGCTGCCGTCGAAGAAAGTCAACTCAGGCTGACCTGCGGTGTCATCGCCAGCCGTCACGTCAACAAAGCCGCGCGCCCAACCGACATAACCACCCACGGCTGCGGGGATTACCGTTGCCGAGGTAGCTGCGCTCACCTTGTCACCCAGCTCGAAACCGAACAGGCTCAGAGCTGTACCAGACAGAATCTCAACGCCGTATCCACCAAGATCCCGTGGGTTGACAGTCAGGGCACCAGGGATCACACGGTTACGAAGAATCAAACGATCCAAAGTCTGTGCGCCACTGTCAGCCGCCGCCGATGTGTAGAAGTATGCAATCGGAGCATCCATGATGACAGTCTGACCGCCTGTGGTCTTCACTGCACCCGTGTCGATACCTGCGACATTCGTGCAGAAGTCCGCACCGCCAGCCGTATTGAGGAACGAGAACGCACACCAAGTCGCATTAGTTGCTTTGGTGATAGCGAAGACAAGCTGACCTGCGTTGTTTGCAGTCACAACCACACTTGGGCGGTCATCGGCACCAATCACAGCGGCGTCGATTGCTGCTTGCATTGCTACTTGCACAGCGGTAGCGAGACTTGCTACGTCATTGTAGGTATCGGCAGCGATGGTTGCCGTGACGTTGGTGTCTGCGCCCGTGTCATCATCCCATCCGAAAGCGATGGTGTCTTGAACTCCCGCCGCGATACCGACAGCGTTTTGAATGGCAACCGCAGAGACATACTCAGGTGCAACCAGTGCAGCCGCGTCGTTAAGTGCGGTGACAAAAGCCTCGATGGTTTGATCCCCAGCAGCGACGGTTGCCGAGATGGTTTGTCCATCAACGCCAACAGAAATACCGTCGTTAGAACCAGCCGTGATAGCCCAAGTTGTTCCGCCCGAAGAAGCGTCGTAGCTCGCCTCGTCAGAAATCATGATTGCCGCCGCTTGGTTGCTCAATGAGCTTGCAAGTGCGGTTCCAGCACCGTCGGGATCAATCGTGATCGAGTCCGATTGGCTCGCGATAAAGTAGAACGGACCCGGATTCCCAAAAGAAATCGCAGCATTGGTTTCGTCCTTGTTCACAAGTGTGACCGTGACAACTTCCTCAACTGGACCTGTGTAGAGATCGGAAGAAACAGGCTCGAAGCGTGCGAAAGGCAGATTAGAATTGCCAGACTCCCACTGAAGAACCTCAACCAGACCTGCACCCTTTGCGGTCAGTGGTGCAGCGAACACGTCGTTGCCCCCTGCGTCTTCAATCGAGTAGGTTCCGACACCCGATGCGCCAGAGCTGACACAAGTAATCGTGTAAGCCTTGTCATCAATTCGGTTGTAGTTGTAGCTCGCGAAGACTTCCATGCCCGGCTCAACTGGGTCTGCCAACATGATGGTCTTGCTGGATGCGTCAACCTTAGCAACGGTCAACTGACCACGCTCTTTAGCATCAGCGATTCCGAAACCCGCCCAAACCTTCACCAACTCGGGTCGGTTAGACCACACGTCGCGACGGCTGTTTGTCATGCCGCTGAAGATCGCGGAGCTGAGTGGGTACTCGTTACCGGGCGATCCCGTGCCGTTTCCAGACGTGGGGATGCGCTGCAAAGTGAACGTAGTCAGGCTGGTGGAGCCACCAGAGGTGACGGGCGTACAAGGCTCCATCTTGACACAAACGTCTGCAAGCTGGGCTGTGATTTGCGTTTCGTCGAATGGGAGTGACCCCTCAGAGGTTGCAGCCGCTTCGACCAGTGCAGAGGTACCCCAATAAATCTTATCGTCGTACAGCACGAAATCAGAACCGTTGAGGTAATCCATTCGGTCTGATTCGATACCACAACGGAGAATACGAGTGACCCCAACATCGAAAACGAAATCGAAGGTATCCTGCCAACTGTTCCAGAAGTAAGTCACCTCAACGGTTGATCCCGCAGCGGGAGCAACTTCGAGAGTCACCGAACCGTTCTTACCGTCAACATCTACAACGCCGACTTCCTCGCCGTCTACAGTGACCAAGACGCCAGTAGCATCGCCAGCAGCCAAGGTGCGACCAGCATTTGTGCCGTCAACCATTGGACGCTGATGAGTGAAGAACACTGCGTTGCGCGCGGTGCTGTCGCCAGCGGCGAATCCGAGCGTTGCGTTAGCTGTACCGCCACCGATAACAATGCTTTGGTCAGCACTGAGAACGATAACCGTACCACCCTCGTTGTTAGTGGTTGTGGTGGCTTCAAGTGAAGCGGGCGCACCCGAGTTGATGAAACCCAAAATCTGCGATGAGGTCCACGTACCTGCGGGAAGCGTGATGCTCGCGCTCTCGCCATCGACGGTCAAATCAAAGCCATCGTTGGTTCCAGCCTCAGCGTCAATGACGAAACCAGCACCCTCGGCTGCGGAGCCGACAATCTCGGCGGCACCTGTGCTGACCTGAGACGATACGTCGTCGGTCTGTTCGGTGTCTGTTCGGTTGAAAAAGTAAGTGACAGTTACGTCATCTTCGGCACTGGGTGCCTCTGCAAGCTCTACAAGCCCTTCCGAACCATTGACGGAAAGAACGACTGTTGGGCTGCCGTTGATGAATGCCGTAACATCAGCGGGGCTGTTAGACGTTCGCCCGTTGCCCTCGCCTGTGACGATGGGAAAGTTGCGAACCTTTACAACGGTAAGCGAGCCGTCAAAACTGACGAGCATACCATCGGCGTCAACTGCACGTCCTGACATATCGTCGTTTGGAACGCGCTGGTCAACGGTCTGAGACGACCCGCGAACAACCTCAAGGTTGGTACGGGTCAAAATCTCATTTCCGGGTCCGATAAGCATCGGAATGTTTGAGGACGAAAGCTGTCCTTGAAGGTCCGAGGCAAACTCGGACTCGGTGTATACGCCAGGGGGCGCATAGGGATTCTTGAAATCAAAAGCCATGACGGGTTCTCCTTAGTTTGGCTACCAGTAAAAAAACAAGTTTATGTCTATTTCCACGTCAAAAACGGGTTTGTTAAGCTCAAGAGATATACATTTATGTTTGCTTCTGTCTGACCAAGCCGTTCGGCTGGAAGGAGGGAACCCGCCCTCTATGTTGTAAGAGTGTTGCCACTCTCTTTTTGTTTCAACTTCTTTTTGTGTCTATTGATCATGTCCATAGCCTTACCATTGAGGTTGCGCGCAGTCTCGGCTGCATTTCTCTCTTCAGAAGTCATGATGCGATAATCATGGTCATCGGTGCGGCTCAAGTCATGTCCAGACACGTTGGGGTTGTCTCTAAGGATTTCTCGCTTTCGCGCATGGCGTTTTGCGATGTGTTCGTAGCTTGTCTTGGCATGATCCCCGATGACCCTATCCACATTGGCATCATAGGAATTGACGCCCGTGTTTTGCGGTCGAATCGTGCCATCTCCCGTTGGGTTGTACGTTGAGGTCATCGATTCGGGGGCGAGTCTCGGAGCAGGTGTGTTGCATGAGAGACAGGGGTAGGTGTCCATCGCTTTAGCGGCTGACTGTCTTGCGTCAAAGCGCAGCCCACATGCTTCACATTGGTATCTATACAGGGGCAAAACAAACTCTCCTATCTCTCAAAGGTCCTCGTTATAAACAAACTACCCGTTCATCCGAACTACTTGATGACTTCATACGTTGCATTGCGACCAGGAATGAAGGGGTCGAGACTGCGAGAAATGCCGAGACTCCGCATCGTCAAACTCTCGTTGGGCGCGTTGTCGGGGTCCGCTTCCGCTTTCATCATATCCTCGCTGCTAATCGGGGATACCGAACGCATCATTGGGCCGAGTGGGACGTGGATGCTCCACTCAGTTTCAAGCGTGACTGAAAAGTTGGCGTTGTAATAGTAGTCGTCACCCGTTTCGTCGTAGACCTCTTCGACCTCACCGCCAAAGCTGAGGTCCATGATCTCGATGCCTTCCGAAGAGAGCCTTGGGCGCAACGTGCCAAATACATACGTCATGGTTCTGTCGATGATCTCGCGTTGCGTATGTACGTCCCTTGAGATGATGTCGAAATCCATGTTGATTTGCCAACGGCCACCGAACTCTTGGTAGGCAGGCTCTCTGCGGTTTGTGACGACGACTGCCAAGCGATCTCCGACCTCAACCTGTCTGCCAAACGCCAAGACAACGCCAGGGATCGCCGTGTTGTTTGCGCGCATACTTTTGAAGGGAATTGGACCCAAGGAGTCGGCGGGGTATCGGTAATCTGCGGAAAGCCCCATCCCGTTTTCCAACGGTTTGATGAGAGTTACGGCATTGGAATTAGGGTCTACTGTGAAATTGTGCAGCCTGATCCCACTTGGCGTCTCATACAAAGAAACCGTCCCATTCAAGGGTTTGTGCTGTAACGTCCCCTCTTGGTTTCCGACCAACGACACCGACTCGTCCCTGACTGTAATCAAACGGTCTAAGTAGAATTCGCCCGTACTGTCGTTCTCGTTGTATGCGGTAATCTCAATGTAATAGACGCCCGGTGGGGAAGGGAACCTGCCCCCGTTGTTCTGAATCGCAACGGCATCCTCGCGTGTCCATTCGATGAACATACCAGGGTATCGCTCCACCTTGCTCAAATAGGCATGGGAGTGAATTGTGCCGATAAAGTTGTCGGCAGCCATCTTGATCATGGAGCCGCCCGAGGTCTTTACAATGATCCCGTGCTGCGGACGCTCTTCAAAGGAATACTTACCTTGAATGTTGTCCACAAGGTCATCACGATAACGGGGATGGTATGACCAAAACCGCCTTAGCTCACCAATAAACCGCCGCGTTAGGGCGTGCGAAAGAACATAGTACACGACAACTCCAAAGCTATTCCTCTTTGAGAGTACCCGTGAGCGTGACAGTCACCCCGTCGCGCACGACGTTCATGTCAGAATAAAAGCCGAAGAACTTTCGACCACCCTGACCGTAATAGACCAGCTTGCCTTTCCCAAACAGCACCTCTTCACCCTCATTAGGAAGTGTGACGGTCTTTAGGGGTGCACCCATAGAAGGCACTCCCGCTGCTCCGTCATTGAAGGCATCCCCGTCTCCAATCGAGACTTCGGTGGTGTTGGTCGTTGGTGCGATCCCGTCCAAGAAATCCAGAATCTCTTTCTCACTACTCATCTTCATACTCCTGCATGGCTTGTACCAGCATCCCGTAAGCAACAGCGTTCAAGGGTTCACTGGCGTGTCGAATCTCCGAAACATCGATGGGGAACTTTTTGCGCTTCTTCTCAAAGACTTTCTCGAAGAACTCCATGAAGCCGCCCGCAAGACTGGTCCCGCCAGACACGACAATCGGAATGGGGCGAGGCAGGGCAAACTGACCTTCGATTTGCTTGAACCGCAGAGCGATTTGATCGAGGGCATACTCGATCAGGTTCTTGTAATAGAACGCAACCGCCTCTTGCTCACGCCCAACGGGGCTGTTGAGATCAATACCCTGTTCTTTGATTGAGCAAATACGCGCTTGCGTGCTCCCAATGCTTCGGGCAGCACCGCCGTCAATCCAGTCACCGCCACGGGCAACGGAGAAAGACAGACCCTCAATGGTGTTCACAGCGAGTGCGATGTTCGTCATCCCGCTTCCGAAGCTGATCCCCACACCGCTAAAGCCCTCTGAAGCGGTCTCGGCGTAGATGATTGCCATGGCTTCATTCGATGCGTAAGGCTCGTACCCACACTCTTTCACAATGCGTTCAAACACGCCTTGGTGGTAGATGACGTCCTTGTCGGGCTGATCGATAGGGGCGGCGGGTACCGAGAAGTAGCACGCCTCATTTTTAATCCTTGGTTCTCCCAAGACGTTTTTGATTAGCAGACCAAGCACGTCCAGCGCGTCACCTTCACCAGCGGCGATAAGACCTGCCTGCAAGGGGCGGCGCGCTTCGCGTCCGAAAATGTTGGCAGTCTCAAGCGCGGGATCGCCAATGATGATCAACTCGTCCGCACGCTCGACATAGCTCACACCCGAGAGCTTGAGCATCTTCTTTGAATCAGGGGGTAGGTCCAAGAAAGCGTCTCTTACACGCTTCGACTCAACACCACCGCCAGCACCTCGACGGGCAGACACGATATTCATCGTGCCAATGTCCAATCCAACCCCTTTGGGGAGATCAGTCTTCTTCCGAGATTTTGGCTTCACACCCTCTGGGTTTTCCGCATCTGACATTTTAAGACTCCTTTTTCTTCTTGGCTTTTCTGAGTTGTCTCAACGCTTCCGTTGCGGCATCCACAGAAGAACCTTTTGAGGACTCGCTTGCGGTGTCGATCTCGGCTTTCAACTCGTCCGACACAATACCCGTAGGGATAAACATAGGCGTGTCATCCAACTGCACGGAATCAACTGTCGAAGTCGAAGCCGTACCTTGAACCACGATTTCTCGCGCGGGCAATGAGCTTACGACCTCACTCATCACAGCTCTCAAAGTGTCTTCGTCGATCCCACTCGGCTCCGTAGTGGTCATCGTTTGCGGCTTAGACGACTCAATGGCTTGAACAATATTGTCGAGGTTGCTTCTCAGGGTTGCTTCAATCAGGTCTTTCAACCGATCTTCCATCGTTGGTTGCGTTGGTCTCTTCGAGGCTTCCACCCGTTTTGTGCGCTTTCTCACTGTTCGTCGTGAGGTGTCGCGAACTCTGGGCTGGGTGCGGATCTCTTGCAATGCCAGTGCGCCGACCTCTAAGGCTTTTTGTAGCTCAGGGTATCGCTCAATGGCATTCATCGGAACATCGATGCTGGCACCCTTTTCCAGCGTAATGTCGCCATACTCACGCAAGCGCAGCCTGTCCGTCACACATACCAATATCAGCTTCTTACTCATTTCTTTTTCCTCAACGTCTGACCTGCCATTGTCGGACCATGCTTCGCCACGACCTCTTTCTTGGCCCTCGCTAAAGCGCGTTTAATGAAAGTGTGCTTTGACAGCCCAGGGTGGCACCAGACTTTACAGTTGCCGATTTGAAGGTCTGCGGGAACGGTACGAAAGATCAACTCACCCGACGCGGTTCTCAACGGAATCCGCGCGCCAGGCTTACCGACTCTCCAAGGACGCTTCCCTTTTTGGTAGGACTCGAACTTGACATGAGGCCAAGACGACTCGATCTTGATGGTCCTCTTGCCGACGATCTTGTAGCTAAATGAATTGAGGAACTTTGCGCTCTTGGGCAGCCCTTTGGGACGCCCTGCAATCTTGGTGGCTTCTTGCTTGATATACTTCACGGCGAGCTTGCCGACTTCGTGTAGAGCAGTCTTATCTTCATCGACCTTGAAGCCGCCTTTTCTTGCCATCAAGCCACCGTAGATACCTGCGACCTTAAACCCTTTGCTCCCTAAGCCCATCTAATCCCCCTACTTCTCGATGTTATCGAATACAGGGGTCCTTCCGCGCTTCTCTGTTTCATCGGGGAAGTTGGATTTCTCTGTACGCATTGGTGTAGTCGCGTCGGGGCCTACAGGGTGTGGAGGACTGTGTTCGTGTTGTCCTTGTGCGGGAGCGACCGCACTGTGACTAAATCGTGTTTCGGGGTAGGCAAGAGCACCCACACCATCCACAGGCACTTGGTAGCGAATGTCTCCCTCATCGAGCAGACCAATCGTAAAGTGCTGTTGTAGAATGTTGCCTCGGTTGCTTGGACGGCGAACTGCACCAATGCTGTAGCGTTCGTTGGTCTGCTTCACGATAAAATCGCGCATGGTGACCATCGGACTTGGACCCATGAACACTTCATAGGTCAACTCGACGCGACGACCTGTTGGGGTTTGGGAAACGCGCCTGTCTGCTTCCTCGGGAGCGATGATGATCTCGTATGGACCCTCATAGCCGCCTTTGTACCCCGTCCCGAAGCAAACCTTACAGCGTTGGCTGGGTTGCTTATTGTACTCCAAGTCCTTTTCGTCGTATCCGCAACTACAGGGGTTCCCTGCCGTCTTGCGAACGAAGACTTTGACCCGCTCACCACCCTGTTGAAGAATCCACTGGTTTCGACGAACGGCCTCTTTCCAGATGTAATCCACTTCCTCAATCGCAGTAGGCGTGAGGGGAGGGGTGTTCTGTAAAGCGGTTTCAACCAAGCCGTTTTCAGTCACCGCAACCGTCGTGAGTCGGTAAAACACTTTCCTGTCGAGTGCCGTGCCGGGGGTGAGGTTCTTATTGCGGTAGTACGTGACCGTGACGACTGTATCTTCGCCAATGGTGACGGGATCCCCATACTTTTCACGCCCCACATCATAGACATGCTGGTTGGCGAGGATAATCTCGCCAGTGCGACCAAACACTTCACTGACTTCCTGTACGACCCCGTTGATCTCAACAGTCACATCGGCGGGTGAGTTGGCAAACTCTCCACCACCCTCTCTCTTGACCATTGGGTACTTGCTACGAAAAGACCATCTTCTATTGTTTGGTGCATCGCCCTTGTGAATCCAAGAGCTGTCGAAATCGACGACTTCCTTCCGAACCAGCACGTTGACCGTCCTGTCTCGGTAAAAAGTCCCGCCGATGGGAACATCGTTCACGCGCCGATAGGGACCCCTATCGGTCGCGTCTGAACGATAAATGTTGACGCCAAGAATCGTCCAAGGCGTGTTTACCGACAACAGGGCGGGGCTATCCCACCGCAGGTCGTAAACACCAACCTTATAGGGGCTGAAAGCCATGCCGTTTTTGGGCGGCGATGGCTTGTCACCTGTAGACGTTTCCCAACCTGCGGACAAAGCCGACCCCCTTACTCAGCGGTGGTCGCAGCTTCGCTCTCTGTCGCAGTGGTGCTTGGGCTATTGTGAACGGTCACAGTGCCATCAGGGTTGACGCTCCAACCCGTACCCTCGGCAATACCAAGAGATGCGCCAATCTCCATGAGCTTTTGCTGCGAAGCGTTCTCAAGCTGACCATAAGAAGCGATGATACGCGCTTTGCGGATCTCCATGTTGCCGAGTTCCTTGATGCAGTCCTCGCCAGCTAAACGGAAACGAGTCAGAGCCTCCATGTCCTCAGTGGATACGGTCAACGTGTCCGTTGCCGTGTTGACTGCCTCAGCGGTCGCCTCTGCAATATCTGCGGAAGCCTCTGTGGTTTCAGTCGCCTCGACTTCAGTTGCTTCAACGGTTTCAGTGGTGACTGTCTCGGTGCTGGCTGCACTGTCCTCAGTCGTCTTGCTCTTCTTTTTTCCGAACATGGTGATTCTCCTTATTTATTCGGTGTCATGCCCAGCACTAACCTCAGTGCGTCCTACTCTACCCCTGACTATCGAGGGCAAAATGAAATCAAGGACAAATTTCTCGATGCACTTCATCGGCGTCTTGTTTGATCTCTTTCGCCTCTCGCTTCAGCGAATTCACTATATTTCGCTGTTCGACAAGGGCTTTTTGCGTCTTACTTGGCACAACAGTACCAATGACCACCGCGTTATCGCTGCGTGTTGTCTTGGAAGACAAAACCAAGGCGCAGATGACGCCCAGCACCGTCAGTAGATAGATGTTGCGCCTACTTTGCTTCATCTTTCATTTCTCGTTTGATCTCGTCTACGCGGTCCTTGATGTAAACCATTGTGGTTTGCAGCTCTTTCAGAGCCAAGGTGTTTTCGCGAACGCTTGAAAGAACGGCGGCGTTGTCGTCGGACACCCGTTTGATCTCGGTGTAGAGTTGCTGCCTTTCGACATTCGCTGTCGCAAGCTGCACTTCGAGCTTTACCGCCCACATCACCAACGGAATGACCATTACGGCGAGAATCTTTGTAACCGTATCGATTATTGTGTGTGGCGTCGATGGCTCTGAACTCACGACCAAACTCCATAAAGGGGAGACCTTTTTCAGCCCCCGACGGTAAACCAAACGAATAAGGCGTAAGCCTCCTTCAATAGCAGCCCATATAGACAGAGAACCCGAAGTCGGTTCCTCAAACGCCCTTGAATGGAGATCGAAGAATGAACCAAGACGACGCCCAAAAAGCGATACGAGAGATTGAACGCGCAATAGCCGACGTGTTGGTAGACCGCCCCAAGAAAGACAACGCCCAATCCGTATTGAACGCAATCAGAACCATCGACTTGTACATGACGGGGAAAAGCACGGCGAGAAACCTTATCGACGACAGCCGTAAAGCAGCCGAGCTTGCAGAGGGTGGAGCCGAGTGGATGGTTTACTTATCCGATGGCGGGTACACACGAATCGTGATTGCGCCATGGAGCGAACCCAATCGAATGTGGATCACGGGAAGCAATGGGCATTACGATTGGGACGCTGTAAAAGCCAAGTGGGACGCCATCTATACGTCTTATTGATAGGGCTTCGCCAACCCATCATTTAGCAGCCTGTCGTTCAACGACTCTTGGCTACCGATTGGATACATCACGACCAGATAGCGTCCGAACTTTCCCTGCTTACTGGTTGAAATGGTGAAAAGCGTTCCTGTGGGAAACTCAGCATCAAGCGAAGCCAGTAATGCCAGCCCAGCGGATTTCTCAGCTTGGGTGACACCCGCGCGCTTTCTGATCTCGGGCGCATCGATACCTGCAAGTCTGTAACGACCCTTGATGCAAACGCCTTGCCCAAGGTCAACCAGCATGTCCACGGTATCGCCGTCTACCCAACGGATCACTTTAGCCTTGTACCTGTTGTTCGCGTAGTTCAATACCGCTCTCCTTCAATGGGGATTGAATAGGATCACCACCGTGTAAAGAACGGATTGTGCGATGGACAGATGCAAACACTGCAAGGGCTTCGGTAGGCTTCAAATCTATCGCTATGGGCGAGTGATTACGGTTTACTGTATTTGTGAAGCTGGCGACAGGTTCGTTGAACGAATCAAGCCGTGGTCAGACCCAAGCGACCCGCCAAAGAGATTGTCGGATTACCCGACATTGCGAGAATACTACCTCAACCGCCCTTAACGAACCGCGCAATCATTCTGTCGTTGCCACCGCCCCCAGATGAGTTCCCGCTAAAGACTTCAAGCTGGTCCTCGACCAAGATAGTGAACCCATCCGCTGGACTCACCCCTTGCATAATGGCGAAGAGAGTCGAAGAATATTCGTAGTTGAGCGGGATTTGCAACGTGTGGCTAAAACGACCGACCTCTCCCTCGACGGGAACCATTGGCGTATCTGATGGCACAAGGAATGTCTTCACGCCCTCGTCATTGAATACGAAGACCTCAATGATGGGGTCGTCCACAGCAATCGGTTGGTTTAGGCCGTCCAAAAACAGCGTTGTAAACGTGTACATGTCTCCTGGTTGAGCCATTTGTCACCCCTTTACATCAACAGTAAGCATCGAAACACTAACGGTCACAGCAACGTGGCTGCCAAGTCCGAAAGCTCCGACCTTACGCCAGATTGAATGAAAACCGTACCAAACCGACGTTGATCTTTCATGCGCTCGGTCACATAAGTCAGCCCATTAGAGTGCTGATCCAAAAACCTCGAATCACATTGGTAGGGGTCGCCAGAAAGAATCACTTTGGTTCCCTCAGCCGCTCGCGTGATGATGGTCTTGATCTCATGTGGCGTGAGATTCTGCGCCTCGTCAATGAACATCAATGAGTTCGGGATCGACCGCCCTCGAATCGTGTGGATGGTCTGGAGTTTGACCGCACCCATGTGAAGCAAATACTCCCAGTTCTTTTCGCCACCACGCTGTTTGGGGTCGGTTGCAATCAACTGGTCAAAGTTGTCGAAGAAGCTCTGCATCCAAGGCTCCATCTTCTCTTCCAGCGTTCCCGGCAAGAACCCAACATCACTATGCCCCATCGCCAAAGTCGGCTTACTTAGTAAGATCGAAGCATAGGGGGCATCTGGTCCCATTTGCGCCAATGCAGACGCCAAGGCGAGAAAGGTTTTCCCTGTACCAGCCTTGCCCACCATCGTGACAAGCTGAATCTCAGGATCAAGGAGCAGGTCGAGTGCCATGCGCTGCTCGAAGTTGCGCGGGACAATCCCCGTGTTCTTGAACCCTTTCGGAACAATCCGTAGGCAGTTGTCTTCGGCGTTCCGAAACAGGTGGCGAACCTCGCCATTGTCGAAAACGACAAACTCATTGGGCATCAAATCCAAACCCAAAGACTCGGCGGTCAGCGGATCGGAGTTGTCGTAGTAGACCTTTGCGACACGTTCGGCATCAAAGTCTTCGACAAGCGTGACACCCTTGTAGAGTTCTGAGAGCGGAACCTTGTCTCTGTCATAGTCTTCCGCAACCAAGCCCTCAGCATCCGCTAAGATTCGCAGGTTCACGTCTTTTGTAATGAGCACCGTGTTCTTATCCGAGTGATGGTTTTGGACGCCCAAAGCGGCTTCCAAGATCATCAAGTCCATATGCCTTGTCGAACCCGTTGCTTTCAAGGCTTCTACGCCATTCCCGTTCTTCGATGCTGCAATGTAGTAGGTCGTCCCTGTATCGGGATCAAAGACCCCCGCAGGATCATGAAGCGGACCCAAAGCACGTAACTCAGAAATCTTCCGCGACGCCAACCTTGCACACGCAGCAACTTCAAACTTCTTTCGGTTATCCTTGAGGTCGTCCAACTCCATGATGCAGAAGATAGGGATAGCAACATGAGTGTTATGAAATCCCTGAAGGCATTCAGGGTCGTGAATGAGGACGCTCGTGTCTAAAACGAAAATCGAGCTTTGCTTCTCAGGCATGGTAATCCCTATGTGACCAACGGAAAAATGAACCGTCATTCAAGGCTGCTTATTGAAAGGAAAGCCTGAAAACATGCAGTCCTCTTGGTCAAACGGGGGGTGTAGCGGGTACACCTATAAGAAATTGCGTGGGCCGAGGACTCCACGGCCTACGTGCGGGCCGAATGCTGACCTGATCCCGATACCGTATTTAGGTTGTTTCAAGCCGCGCATGATCTTCACTGTCATCATCTTGGCTTCGGTGGCCTTGTCGAATTGCATGTCTGCGCTCGACTTCATGGTTTCGTACTTGGACGACTTCTCAATGGTGAGGCTGACCCCGCCAATGGAGTAATCAAACTCATCGGCTGTCCAATTTGCCATTAGTGCAAAACAAGCGTGAGAAATCGCGTTCCATAGGATGGCGGTTCTCCACACTGGTTTACCCCTGACCAGACGAGTGATGTTGTTCATTTCCTCTGTCTCTGGGGGGAACATGTTCCACCAATCCAAAGAGCGTTCAAGGTACTCGTAGAGTTCAACGTCTTCCCAGATTTGACCGAACACGCGGTTGTAGGTGCCAATGGAGCCTTCATGCTCTGGGGGGCGGAAATGGTAATACTTGTCGGGGTTCTGATCCCTCAACAGCATACGCAGCTTGTCAATCATCGAGCGTTCCTCGTCTGTGTACGACGACGCAATCAACGACGACGACTCTACAACAGCGAAGCGCATGACCACCTGTTGGACAGGGCTGTTGGCGAACTCTTTGAAGCTCCACCGAATCCTGTACTCACCGGGTTCAGCACTCGGCGGGATCAACAGGGCTGCATAGTATTCTCCGACGGAAGGGTTCACAGGCTCCCTGTTCGGATTCCCGATTAGAACCTCATCCTCTTCTTCCTCGTCAAAGTAATAGAGCGCATACGAAATCTGCGATGCGTTCGATACCGCACCCGTTGGGTTGGTCAGAAAAATATCCAAGTCGCCGCGAGACAGCTCTTGTCCCGGTGAAAACGCAACAGCCATTACAACCTCACTCTAAAGTCTGGGACCAACGCCAGCTTGTTTCCGTTGATCGCGTACCCCACACGCAACAGTACCGACCCGCGAAGATCAAAGTGCTGTGGGTCTTGGGTTACCTCACCAGGGACAATTGACAGGAACACGTCCTCGCCAGCCACAAGCGCAACACCATCGGTGACGGCGGGGTTTTCGATACGGGAGCCGCGCGCGGTCAATACAATGGGGTGGGTCTTATTGTTCTTCAACACGTTGGTCTGAAAACCAAGAAACGAAGCGGGGAAGCCCGTGTCTTGGAAGGCACCGATGAGTCGGTAGACTTCTTCACCGTCGTCGTTTTCAACAATCCCGACAGCCCTGCCTGGACCGAAAGTGATTTTCACCTCAACCAACTCAGGCTCACCTGTTTCGGGGTTGATGATGGTCACCAACTGCGTGTCTGGAAGAACCACCTCAGTGGGATTCACCACGACGGTTCCACCGCTGGGCGGTACTGGCGCGCGCCCCACACCCATTAAGCGTTCCCTTCAAACCACCGCACTGCCGAATCAATGACATAGCACCACGCTGCGCTTGCGAAGCCACAAATGACAAAGCCGAAGACAAACGAGTACCAAGGGAGAGCGGGGAAGCCAAAGAAGCACCACATCAGAGTGGCAGACAGCCACCCACAGTGGAAACCGAGACAATAGGTGCAAGAGAGAAGACGGTCGATAAAAGACTCTGCCTCGCCTGTTTCGCGAAAGCCCTCACTGTAAAGAAAGGGGATTTTGTTCGCGAAGCCAAAACATAGCCCATACGAAAGCATGGCGAATGCGATGATAAGTTCCATTGTTTATCTCCTACTTTTTCTTGCGGACGCGGCGGGGTTTGGAGCCGCCTGCGCGTTGAGACTTGGCTTTGTTCCCTGTCGGCATAATGCGACAACACGAAGTGGATGCGGATTTCTTGAAAATCTCAACCGTGTCTGGAACGCCATCATCATTGCAGTCAAAGCCGAGATCAAGCTCGACACGATTCAAGGCTTCCAATACGAGAAGCCGCTCTGCGGTCAGCGCTTCTGTGCGACGCCCTTGTCGGTATTGGATTTCAAGATCAAGTAGGCGGCGAACAGCTTCACCTAAACCCATCTTGATTTGCTTTTCGATGTTGCCCGATGCCATTGGCGACCTCCTGTTTCAACAGGTGTAAACAATAGAGAGAAGATTGAGGGGAAAAGAAAAAGCCCCCCTTACCACAAGGGTAAGGGGGGCAGCAATTCTCATGCTTTACATGATCGACACGGAGGTCGAATCAGGATTAGCAGTTGAACAAGAACTGAGGACACATGCAGACCTTGACCTTGCCAGCAGAGGCATCGGCAATAGCGCGACCAATAATGACAACGCACTTGCCCTCTGTGTCAGGCATAGCCAGCTGAACCGTACCGGGCTGAGTGTCACTGAGGTAGAGCCACTCACCCGCCATAGGCGTCTCGCCATCTTTGACCTTGACCTCAGAGATGGAGCCATGAGCCATAAGCTCAACTTTTCCAGCCATGTTGTCACCTGGAGCCATACCCTCATGTGCAACACCGCGCATTGCCCAATCATCACGATTAGCCGCCGCCAAGTCGCCACCAGCGGAAACCAGTTCGCCAGCGACAATAGCTCCACCAGCTTGGGTGTCAGCATCCTTTGGAAGCAGTGCATCGTGCTTGACGTCAGAGAGTTCCTGAGCTGAATCCAGCTTGAACACACCCTTGCCGCCTTCAATCTCATAGGTCAGAGCAGCGTTCGACTGGCTATGAACACCAATGATGTTGCCAGAAAGCACACCCTGCTGGTCAACTGAACCGATGATGTCGCTCTCTTCAACGAGATCAACAGTGGTAATACCGTCTGAATCGCTGTAAGAGATGCTTCCCATGACGGGAGCATTTTCGTCGTTGCTAACAGTCAAAGACACCATTTTGCGAACGTCTTCAACACCCATCGACTTGAGTGCAACAATACCATTTGTATTGTCCCATGACAACTCAGCAAGACGCTTCTCATCATCATTTTGACCTGCGCGGGTCGCTGGGTCAAAATCGCGAGTTGCATCGTCATCCGTCTGACTGATGGTGAGTGCAAGACCGAGTGCACTCTGGCTCAACTTAGCATCGTCCAGCAAGAGGCTGAAGACACCTTGTTTGCCAGTACCTTCGTACTGAATCGCATTGGCGTCACGCTTGAACATGCCAAGAATGTCGTCACGATCCATCGAGTTGAGTGTGAACTGGCCGTCTTGTTCCACCATTTCGACGAGAGGCTGACGAGCCTTGACGACATTTTCACCTTCAACAGCGAAGTCCTTGTTACCGTTATCAGGCGCACCAACATTCGCAGTGAACTCACCCGTAGAAGAGTCATACGTGAACGCAGTGGTGTCAGCCGTGCTGAGGCTCAGGCTGGTACGAATAACCTCGACCAACTCGTCGCGTCGCATCGACTCAACCTTGTACTCACCGTCGGCATAGACAATCTTGGCAACACGGTCAGTACCAGCCGCACCTTGACGGTTCAGCTTCTCAGCGTTGGCTTGATCAGCGTTGTCTTCCTGAAAGCGAGCATGAATGTTCGCATCGTTAGGCATCGTGATGACCAAAGCA
>PBLX01000020.1 GCA_002722435.1 Legionellales bacterium
ATTGTCTACGGAGCCGGGGGGTCTATCCTCTGGGGCAATATCCTGAATCTCATTGCGGAAGGTTCTTTCCATAAAACCTCCCCAATTTCTTTGAGCAAAGGTTCTTCCGTTGCGGGGCAACTCGTATTTCTTCCATTCGTTGCCTGCGTATGTCTTTGCTTTCTCGGGTGCTTGTGGCATCGCTGCCTCAATAAAATCAACAACGCTCTCGGGCAAACCTATGTCTCGTAAGCCCTCTGTTAAAACTTCTTCGCGAAGATACTCAAACCAACTATCTGTAGATATATCCATTAATTTAACTCCAACACTATAAATAGTTGTTTTTATCAGTAACTACGCAAAAGGGGGTGTCTTTAATAACGCTGCCGTGTCTTCCCAGGTTTCTACCTCGTAAGCAAACCCATTTTTACGGCGGCGCAATACTTTAGCAAGGGCATAATCATTGCCGTTTTTAGCGATTCTATCTCCTACGAAGTGAAGCCTGTTATTCTTTAAGGCTTCGTTAAAATATCTTTTTACAACTTGGGACTTATCGTTGCCTTTATAGAATATGTCCATACTAACGGCTCCACCAATTACAAAATCAAGATCGCTGTATTTTTCTTTTAACTTACCTGCAATTCTTTCACGCTCTTTTTTTTCAGAGTCGTACACAGCATACTGTTCTCTTTGTGCAGCAGTCGCATTTCTACCCACGATTGAAAAATTTATCATACCAGTTCTGTTTTCATAGTGATTACCTGTCTTGGTGTGATAATCAGATTTTGAAACATATGAACGCAATGAGCGTGTTAAATTTTTTGGAGGAACAAATTTATTTTCATAAATCAAATTCCACTCATTTGCACAAATGGGATTAATTTGATCACGCTTTTGATAAAATGTATTTGCCATACAGGCAAAAACACCCGAAGTGTGATTCATTATTTCAATGCCTAGTTGATCTAATAGTCTAGTAAAGGAGCCACCAGAGACAATATAAACCTCCTTATCTTGCATCCATGACAAAAAAGTTTGTTGGAAAAAAGGGTTTATTTTGGATTTTGCCGGCGTAAGAGTTCCATCAACATCAAATAAATAAATATCAGCCATAAATTATCTCCAAAGAAGCTGCACACCCACAATTAGGCACGATAACACAACACAAATCATAGTCTTAGCCGTGAACATGCTTTCATGTAGAAAATGCCAAGTTAGTAAAGGGAAAGTTAAATATGACATTGTAAAAATTAAGAATCTTGGGCCCCAAACTTCCCCCCACTCTTCATAACAAATTTTAACTCCGTACCAAAAACATATTCCGGTGGGCACCGAAAATATTGCTGCTGATAAAATTGGTTTATCTTTCCACCATTCCCAAACAAATTGTGCATTCAATTGAAACCAGCCCATTGTTTGGCCTAGAGCAAAGAGAAGACAAGCTATAAAAATGTTGTAACTCATTTGACTCCCAGATTATGAACTACTATTTCATTACATGCTCTTGAATTTTCTGTTGCTATTCCAGCATCATCAATCATGATAACATTATTGTGTCTAAAATCATCGATAATTTTTTTATTATATTTGAAAATAGCTATAAAATCTTTTTGATAATCACGCAAAAGCTTTCTTAAAACACCATAATCCAAATCATACATTTCATGACCAGTATATATATTTTTATTTAAGGGCCCAATCTTTATAGGTCCTACTGGGAGTAGCAGAATCTCTGATGGATCAATGTCTTCTAAAACGTCATAATACTTTTCTGCTTTATAGTATTTTATTTTAATCTTTTCAATCTCATTATTTTCATAAAAATTTATTAGTGATCTTGAACAAATAGCAGAATAGTTACTGGAATTAAAGTCGCCGTGAGATATTGTTCCATCATAAGAATAACGATTTAAAATAAAATATATTGCTGATCTAAAAAATGGGTCTTTCATTTTGACCCAATTATTCTGTAACAAAAAAACCATTTGAGGGTTTAGTTGCTTGTGCATACCATCGGCTAAGTCCGCAATTTTATAGGGGTCTTTTAGGATTGAATCCCAAAATTCATAATTGGCCCAGCGATTTGTAAAAGCTGTAATATTAAAATCGTTGAACGCCAAATCACACTCGATTTGCCCAGAAGAAAGTATTAGGCTAATAATTTTTCTTTCTTTAGGTATGATCGATTTTAAATAATCAGCACTAACGTAATGCGTGTTAGACTTAACTGGCGTTTTCATTTTGCAACACTTGATTTTGCTGATCTGGATGCGTCATTTCCTGTTGTGGCGCGTCTCTAGTGAGCGAAAGCTCATATTCAACATAAGAGTTGATGATCGACTGGGCATCTGAAAGCATTATATCTGTCTTAGCAAGCGCTTTTCTGGCCTCGTCGATTAATAGCACATTTGAAGAACTCAGTATATTTTGTTTAGATAGTTTTGGTAGATTGATATTTCCATATTGTTTGATCGCCTTATCATAAAGCTTGGTCACTTCTGCTGGAAGCTCTTCGAAATCAATGCTGTATTGTATGTTAATTCTTTGTGGTGTGCTCATTTTATCCTCTAATAAGTTTTTTGTTTTGGTTCAAAGATTTTTCAATGATATCGGGTGAACCAACCACGATTATCTCAGTTCCAGTATGCCCACGATTAATAGTTAACTTAGTAAATCTATGACCATCATTCAAATCTTCAGGAAGTGCGCCTTGTTCTTTTAGCTGTTGCATTCTTGCTTCTTCTCTAATCATCACAACGTGTTCAGGGTTTATAAATACTTCTCTGAGCGTGTAAGCCTGTTTCTTGCTTGTAAGCAAGTTGTTTTGACAGATCTCTGTTAATCTTACTAACACGCTGCCTCCATTGGATAAACATCTCTAATCTTTAAATTCCATTCATGACCATTGGCGTATACTTGATAAACATGTGGGCTCGTTGTGCTCAGATAAACACCGACTGTTGGCCTCTCTGTTCTTCTCATTCTCATTCCTTTTTCCGTTTCACACCACAAGTCAACACCTTGTGGGATGTGCACCAAATCTCCCTGATTCATCATCTGTCCTCCGTTTGAATAATACCGAAATTAGTTGTAAGTAGTGTGCCGGCACAACTAGCGGCATTTTGCAAAGCTGTTTTAGTAACCTTTACAGGATCTATAATACCATCTTCAATCATGTGTGTCAATTTATTATTCTTAAAATCCCAGCCAGTATCATCTTCTGAATTAAGTATCTCTTTAATAATAATGTCAGCAGATTCACCAGCATTCGCTGCCATCTGTCTGATAGGTGCCATGCACGCTTTTCTAACAATTTCAACACCCGTAAACTGACCAGACATGTCTAACTCTGTGTCGGTATCATGTGTGACGATAGCCACACTCCTGCTAGCGCGCAAAAGACCAGTGCCGCCGCCGGGAATAATACCATCTTCTTGTGCTGATCTTACGGCCTCTAAGGCGTCTTCGATTCTATGCTTGCGCTCAGTCATCTCTACCTCGGTGCAACCGCCAACCCTGATTACCGCCACGCCAGAGGACAGCCTAACAATACGTTGCTGAATGGCCTCTGCTGCCGACATGTCTGTACAATTCTCAACGTCTGCTTTAAGAGATTCAATCTTAGTCTCGATACTCTCATAGTCTGCATGCCCACCAACAATCGTCGTGGAGAAGCGATTGCTTTCAATAAATTTAGCAGAGCCCAAATCTTTGAGTTGGGTGTCTTTTAACTTGGCGCCAGATTCACGTGAAATAAATGTTGCGCCCACAGAAAGAGATAAGTCGTGTAGCAGCTCTCTACGTTCATCACCATATGACGGAGCCTTAATCGCTGCAACCTTTAGCGTACCACGCATCGCATTCATAATCAATGCCGCCAGTGCCTGACCTTCAACTTCTTCAGCTATAATAATAAGCGGCCTTGATTCTCTCGCCACCATTTCAAGAATGGGAAGAATATTCTCGACGGCATCAATCTTATAGTCTGTAACAAGAATTAGAGGATCATCATGTAACATGACCGATCTTCGTTCATCGGTAATAAACGCTCCAGCACAGTAGCCAGCCGGGATCTTGAATCCCTCTTCAATGTCAATACTAGTCTCAACAGAGCGAGACTCTTCAATAGTGATGGAGCCATCTTGGCCAACTCTGTCGACGGCCATAGAAATCAAACGACCAATAGAAGGGTCGTTGTTTGCAGATATAGTAGCAATATGCTGTATATCTTCTAAGCTAGATACCGGGGTGGACATGCCATTTAGATTTTCAATGATGTAACTTACACAATTGTTTATGCCTCTTTGAATCTCAACGGGCGACACACCAGATGCGATGTGCTTCTGTGCTTCCTGAATGATGGCGCGGGCAAGCACGGTAGCGGTGGTCGTTCCATCGCCGGCTTCACTATTAGTTTCAATCGCAGCTTGCTTAATAATCTGGGCCGCGGCATTCTCAAATGGGTCTTCTAAAGCTACAAAATGTGCAACAGTGACGCCATCTTTTGTGATAAATGGCGTCTTATCTTTTTCTTGCAGCAAAACATTACGACCTTTCGGACCCAGGGTTGAGCCAACATTATTAGCTAGTGTATTAACCCCATTCATAATCTTTTTTTGTAATGATTCTCTTGAATCGAATTCTCTACTCATTTACACCTCAGAGTTTGAATTTATTATAACCTAAATTTTAGCGTGTGTCAAGAAATAGTTGCATCAACTTCTTGTTTTAATGTGTCCGCGTCTTTCTTGGCTGCTACACCGACTGCTTTTCTATTCATATCTTCCCCAGCGCCGATAAAATACTTGTTAATGTTATCGGACAAATCACCTAACGCATTGAATATTTTAACTATGCTGGTGTTCAAACTTTGCGTGTAGTCTTCTGCTCTGGTTTTTAAAAGCTCTGGTTCAAGTTTGATTTGTCCGATGAAACTTTTCGTATAGACGCCATGCCCGATTGACCATTGTTGTTCGGTCTGATATCCTTTAGTATCCTGCAGTGCTCCGAAAATCTGACGGTCAATGTCGGGCGCATCTGCAAATTTTCCTGTGATCTTCTCGTATTGATCTGGTGTGTACAACTTAGCAGCACCACCTTTGATAACTTTTTCAGTCTCTCCAGTATCTACTATTCTTAATACTTCAGTGCCCTTGTCCATCACAGTGTCCTCTGGTATGTCTTCACCATCCAAAGTTTTATATCGCGGAAAGCCCCTAATTGCAGAGGGAGCCTTTTCTACTGCTTGCTTAGTACGCTGCCTCAATGTAACTGGTCTATAGTCGTAGACGGGTACTTCGCTTGGTGCACCAATAAGTTGTAAGAAATTATCTCGTGTAATAGTAAATTCAAAAAACTTTAACGTACCATTCCATTCACCCAACTTACCACCGCCAAGTTTTTCCGCATCTTTAGTCACGATGAGATAAACAATCGAATCAGTCTTTCGGCCTTCAGCAGGATCTAAGAAGTAATCAACGATGTTTTTAAATGAACCTTTGACAACTCCGTCCCTTCTGAGAAGCTTAAGGCTGTATGGTTTAATTTCAGCGTCGGCTTCTTCACTTTGTTTAATCATCAGCTGTACATCCTCAATGGGCAGGGAGCCGGGTGCTGCACCAACATCTGCGGGGTCATCAATCTGCACGGATGTGCCGCCCATCAAGGCAGCTAGAAACGCTTCAAAAAGGAACCCAGATACTGAGGCGCCATAGTCATTAACAATGCTAGCAAATGTATCAAGGAATATCAAATATGACATAATCTCGGAAATGTCACCCTCACCGGGTGGCGGAGCTTCTGCCTCAAGGAATCTGTTTACAGATTCAATTTTTTGTTGAACAGTATTACCTTGAATCTTATTCATAAGGCTTTCCATGATATCACGATCACCATTTTCTGTCTTACCCCAAAGTTCTGTAATTTTAATAGTAGGTCTTCGTATGACGGTTACGTTATCATTTCTATCGCTATCAGTTGCAGCTGCGTCACCGGGTTCAAATCCGGGGGGTGCCTCAAGTAAAAAACTTTTATTCTGGTTAAGGTTGTCGAGAGTCTCCATTGTTTTCTCAACCATCTCCATAAGTGATGAGAGGCCAACGTCTTTGTTGGGCTTTTCTCTCACATCTATAAACATGTCTTCTAAAAATTTACTCATTCTAAATCCTCTAAATAATAATATCGGCGATTCCAAGTTCAACAGCTTCTTCAGCGGACAAATAAACATTTACTTTTCTTTCAAGTAAGGCTTTCATTTTTTTCCTTGTCATTGATGTCTCCGCCACTAGGGCATCAATATAATCTTTTTGTATCTGTTGTATGGCTTCCATTTCATTAGCCAGATTAGGTAAAGAACCATGGCTACCACCGATGACTGAATGAATCATCACGCGGCAGTATTTACCAATTTTTCGTTTCCCTTTTGTGCCGGCTGCCAACAGGAGAACACCAGCAGACATGACCTTGCCGAGACCAATAGTATGAATTTCTGTGTCTAACTTGACTTGTCTCATAACGTCATAAAGCGCAAACATATCGTCAGCGTTACCTCCGTAAGTAGAGAGATAAAACTCTATAGGCTTCCTATTCTCACCTGACTTTTCTAATTTATTAACTTCATTTAGATAAATCATAGCATGAGCTATTTCTGCAACTTTTTCTTCGGCAACATCGGTAAATAAACCTATTGTTCTCATATCGGGCTCTTTAGGTTGCACGGCACCTAAAAGTTCATTCATCAATTCTTCGTCTGAAATTTTAATAGCACTAATGCCTTCAGTTTGGGTCTCGCCTGTAATTTCAGAAATTAATTTTTTAACCTTATCAATCATGATCCATCTTCCATATTTTAAATACCGCTTCCTTGTTTTGGTTTAGATAACGCATTGAGGATTCCCAATCATCAAAGGCTAAAATATCCCTATAAAATTTTGGGTGCAGCTGTAGTAAATATGCTACTGAACTTTCTTTCAACGTTTTAATTTCATCCTCAAAAAAGTCTCTTGATTTCGTTGGCTCGATATTATTGACAAGCGCGGTAGTACGAGCTTCTATTAATGTTTCAATTGATCTAATTACAGTTGATAGATAAATAATATGAGATAACTTAATCAACGAAAGGCTAATTCTATTTGCTCTAAAAAAATAAAACGTTCTGCAAGTTACGTATCCAAATATAAATACCAGTAGATGTAGAAGCCAAATATTCATAACCATCCAAAAAATAACCACCGTTAGGTGGTTATTATATCATGCAAAAAAGATGTTGTCAACTCACTTAGTCAATCTTTTCATAATTCGTTCAGCAAGCTCATCAACAGTTTTTTCGCGAGTCTGATCTGCTTGGAGTCTGGCGGCTACTCTTTTAGCGACTTCATTAATTATATCTTCATCTTCCATCATGGGCTCATCATCAGGGGCACCCATTTCGTCATCACCGCCCATGTCCATGTCGTCACCGCCCATTTCCATGTCATCTTCGCCACCCATGTCGTCATCCATATCAGCATCATCCTCTTCATCATCAACAGAAACAGGCTCGCCAAGAACATCTTCAAGGGCAGTCTCAAGAGCATCCATAAATTCTTGCACGTCAACAGTACCAGCGCCGCCGGCGTCCATGTCGGCGTCCATTCCCATGTCCATGCCTTCGTCGTCGTCACCCATATCCAAGTCAACGTCCATTTCCATGTCCTCGCCACCTTCATCGGCAGCTGCGTCCATTTCTAGTTCGCCTTCTTCTTGCTCCATGTAATCACGGCCACCGGGCTCTTCATCGTCATCGTGATCATCTTCGCCGTCGCGACCACCGGGCATGCCGTAGCCACCCATTTCTTGGATTCGTGCGTCACCTACAGACTTAAGGTTAGCTAATTTAAGAAACTGACGAACCTCAGCTTCTGTAAGTAAAGTTTTACGGGACATTTAAAATACTCCTTTATTAAATTCCTAAGTGTAAATAGTATGCATTTTTTGATTATGCTAGTTTAAAAATGATTTTAAGCTTGAGTTTTCGATTTTTTTCAAAGCCTGAGACTCAATTTGTTTAACTCTGGCAAACGAAATACCGAGTCTATCGCCAATTTGTCTGAGTGTCATGGGTCCATTTTCATAAATGGCGACCAAAGCACAGTTGTGTTCTTTTTTATAATTTATAAAAAATCTACACGATGTTTTTTTACAGCTTTTATTTGTAGACATGCACTCTCTACTGCAATCAAGTAAGCCATCTTTTTTCATAAATCAGGATGCTCCCCGGCTATAACATCAAACAAATCTTCTATCTGATCTTCACTGAGGCCCAGGTTTGTTACAATGTCTCGGCCCTCTTGAAGATTACGATGGACCTTATCTTTTCTAGCGATGGATAGATTACCCTGCTCAAGAATAAATTCTTCAATTCTGGGATCACCATTAACATATCCAGCTATAAGACTTCTAAAAAATTTAGCTTGAGTCATACCATAAGATTTAAGCTTTACTATTAGTTGGGCATGCTTATGGTCTGATTCTGTGAATACAATTCTTTTGTGATTTTTTCCAAAGTCTTCCGACACTACCACTGCCTCCCTAAGATATGAGTCTTACTCTCTCCTAAACCAGCTGAAGTTTGTGTTACAAAATTTGCGCATGTTTGCAGCTCTGCGATACTGCGAGCGCCGCTATAGGATAGGCCAGATCTGATACCTCTTTCAAGGTCTTCGACGATATTTCTAACTGGTCCCCGGTACGGCACCTTTGTCGAAACACCTTCAAAAGACGAATATTTGCCTCTCCAGTTTACTTGCGCTTCTTTAGAAGCCATGCCACGATATGCTTTCCAACGTGTGCCATTAGATTCTTCAAAAACTTTGCCGGGTGATTCATCAGTTCCTGACAAAAGCGAGCCGCACATAACAACATCTGCGCCGGCTGCTAATGCTTTCACCATGTCACCTGAATTCCTGATGCCTCCATCTGCGATGATAGTAACGTCTCTGTCGGTTTTCGCACAATCTAAAATAGTTTGTAAGCCAGGTAAACCATGGCCCGTTTGAATTCTGGTGGAGCAGATAGAACCACCGCCAATATTGCAGCGAACACTGTCGGCACCCCAGTCTGCTAAATCATTAATACCTTCAAGAGTGGCAACATTTCCTGCCATTATATGTAAGTCGCTACCAAATGTTCGACGCAAGGCAGCCAGCGCATCTTTCATCATAATATGATGGCCGTGCGCAACGTCAACACACAAAAATGAAGCACCTGCAGTAATACAAGCCTTTGAACGATCTAGGTAATCTCCACTGATTCCAACAGCAGCCCCAACTTGAATATTAGTTTTATAGTTTGATTCAGCGACGACTCTTGAAATCTCAATCTGCCGTGACTGCATTTCAATTGTATTGTAACGGTGTATGACGGCTGCGCCGCCTAGGCGACCGATCTCAACTGCCATGGCGGATTCCGAAATAGTATCCATTGGCGAAGCTAGTATCGGCAAGCTCAACACAAGTCCATTACCTAGATCAGAAGCTATTGAAACCTCAGTCCTACTTTTAATATCCGAATATGCTGGTACCAGCAATATATCGTCATATGATAAAGCGTTATTCATAGTGCCTCCTTATCTATAAAAGCTTTTATATCGTTTACTTTATACCAAGTAGTATCACTTGGGTTATCTGGATCAGGCAACAACCTTAGTGTAGCAGGTCTATTGCCAATGTGGGAATGCATAACAAAAATTGTTGGCACTCCACTAAATTTCAACATTTTTTCGATATTTGGGTCATCGTCGATATTAAATGCTAAAAAATGCAAGTCTTTATACTTTGTGTTTTCAGAAATATCTATGTAATAGTCGTGCAATGAGTGACACATGTGGCAACTATTAGAGTAAAACTTTACAACACATGTACCGGCTTCTTTTACTTTACCAGATAAAATTTCATCAAGCGATTCACGTGATATTCTAGATACTGCCATCGATTGCCTCCTTTGCTTTATCAATACAACCGGGACAAAATAAGCGAACTTTATCCTGCCTTACAACTACTTTCCATGTTTTAATCATTTCTACATCCTTATTATCAAATTCTTTTGTGCAGCTAGAGCAAGCTTCTGGTAGCTTGCTGAATAATGCGACTTGATTTGCGAGTCTGTCAGCTGCATCAGGGCCCATTTTTTTCTTCAACGCCCTCTTGGTTTTACGATTCATCAACTTCCTTAACACCTACTCGCTTATGGGCGATTGATCTTTTAAATGATTCAGAAGTTTCACGTAATTGATCTTCGGTGATTGTTGAACTAGGCACTTCATCCTCTTGTTCCTGCTCGGGCGATTCGTCCTCTTCGTCAACCTTAGCAGAATCAATAATGTTTTGCTTATACTGTTGTAGTGTCAACAATGCCCCTTCATAGTTAGCCAGCTTCATGCTAAGTGATGAAACTGTGTCAACGTCTCCGTCTTGTTGTTCTCGCTTATAAATATCTTTTATTCTGCCATAAGTTTCAATTGCCAGCGACTGCAATCTTAAAACGGCAGCATTTAATCCTTCTTCAGTCATTTTACACTCCTATCTGTTTAGACCTTCGACTCTCCACAAACCTTCGCCGCCATCAAAGACAACTACAGCAGATGGAAATGGTGCGCAGTTTTCACTGTCACCAAACTTTAATCTTCCCTTTACAAAGTAAACCTCAGAAGCCTTCATAACGTAGTCGTGCCAGTATTTAGTATCAGTTCTGGCAGGAATAAGCATCACTACTCTAGTATCAGGCTTCATAGCTTCATTGTATGCTTTTTTAATCCACTTGTCAATGCCTCTTCCATAGGGCGGATTAACAAACACGGTATTATCACCCCAATCTTTTGAAAGGCCATCCTCAGCCTCTGTAAAAAAGTTTGCACACTTTGTGTTGTGTGGGGTAGCGCATGGGTCCAAGTCAAATGGCCCAAAACGCCAGTTCAGTTTATCAAAAAAATCACTTGGAGTAGACCAGTTACCGGTTTTAGAACTGAACATAGTTTTTTGTGTCGCACTATTCATCGTCACCGCCATTGAGCAAGTTGAAATTTTCAACCACTTCATCAATATTTACATCACCTTTAAATAATCGGTAAGCCTTGACTGCGGCCCTAATCTCATCTGTATTTAACCACCCATTTTGCCTGAACTCTGAACGCAGTTCGCGTCTTTGTTCCTTGTAAGGCTCCATTGCCTCTTCAATTGCCGCCAGTGAGCGGATATATTCTTTTACATAGCGTTTCCGCTGTTCGTTTGTGTTTGCCATAAGGCCCTCCTAATTACTTAATTAATATAGCAGCTTGCAATGTCGCTGTCAATAGATTATTTAACATTTATTCCGAAAACTTGCCTGATGAACGACTTCATTAATTTGTCGCGGTCGGTATCATTTTCGCATTCTGCAAACTTGTAGTTATAAGTTCCAGTGATTTGTTTAATTTGTGATTCAAGATTTTCTCTTTCATTTTTAAACCATTTATTTTGAGCATCATAACTCTCTGGGATCAGGATATTATATTTTTTTGCCAATTGAATAAGCTGGAAATATTTCTTCTTTTCCAAAGCTGACTTAGCCTTAGAAAAGTCCCAGGATAATTTTCTTTTATATTCATCATCAGCAATATAATTTTCTATTCTGTCAGGGTGTAGTTTAAGTGCCAGTTTTTTAAACAACTTGTTAAATTCATCATGCAGTTCTTTAAATATTTCTTGTTCTTCAAATGCTTTTTGTTCTTCATCAGTGGTCTCATAGTCAGATATTGCAAGGTCCATGCTACCAGAATACTCAGAGACTGGAAGGTCTTGCGGTAGAATCTCAGGATCCTTTCCGTATAAATCTTTGATTTTGTCTTTGTTTTCTTCGTTCTGCTTATTGCGATCAATTTGATTTTTTGCACAATATGAGCGATAGTAAGATTCAAACTCCAAACCTGCATCCTTGGTAAGTTCCTCGATTAGGTCTAGTTCGTCGTAAAGGTATCCAATCTCATTTAACAATCTCTTCCATTTTGTTCTAGAATTAAAAGGCATACATTAAATAGTATTACTTAAAAGTGATCTTAACCAAAGTATCTATTTTAAGGTCTGGCACGCGCAAATGATTTGCTAATTTGTGCTTTTTGCACTCTTTTGCATCTAAAAACCAGTCGGCATGACCCTTATCATGTACAATGTCTAAGAAATATTCATCATCTTGACCGCAATTTTGAGCCATCATGTGATAAATTTTTTTGTTAAGACGTTCTGCTTCTTCAGCAGAAGCTTTTATTTCTTCAACTTTGCCGCGATCCATGGAGCTGACATCGTGTATCATTACGGTGGCATCTGGGTCCATGTATCTCTTACCCTCGGCGCCAAAGCTAAACAAAATAGCACCGCATGACATTGCCTTGCCCTGTACAATGGTAGCAACTGGGAGATGGCTGTGCTTAATATCAGAAATCATCGACATTAAACTGTAAACTTGGCCCCCATAGCTGTCGATCACGATTGGGATCACAGGTTGACCGGTATTATGCGCTTTCCTGATTGAGACCGAAAAACTTTTTGCCGATGCTTCGTCAAATTTATTTACTCTAATAACAACTGGCAGGTCATCAATTAGTTTTGGCTCTTTTAAGAGCGGGCTAAATTTTTTAAGTATATTCATATTTTTCCTAATTTAAAATTTTATAGTAATTTTTGGATTTATTTCAGTTTCAATATTTCTTTGCTCAACAATCTTAATTATTTCTTTTTTATTTTTTAATTGAATATTGCGCTTTGTTGAGTTGCACTCGCTGCAGCTTGTTACAAGGTTATGGGGCCTACTATCTCCACCCTCGCATTGGGGGACGATATGATCAACATGCATAATTAAATTTTCCGTGTTCCAAGGGGCGCGCCCACAATAAATACATCGAAAATTATCTCTGTGTAAAATAGTCCATTTACCCATTTTAGAATTGCTAGATGGCCTACATATATGGGAACAATATTTGTGTTGCAGGTTTACCATCTTGAACGTTGTACCGCAGGTCGGGCATTCTGCATCCAGTGTTCCTCTCTCTTTTAATATCTTTTTTTCTAGTCTCTTAGTTACGCTTTCGCTCCAATAACTTCTTTTCATTTTTATCCTAATAATTTAAATGTTTTACCAATTGCATATGTGGAGAAACCCCAGTTTGCATCATAGTTTAATCGAGCCAAGTAAGGTCGGTTCAAGTGTATTCTATCTTTTTCTGGCTTTACGCCCCAGCACCTGATTCTTGTTTGTTCGTTGTTCGAATCAATTACGTTAACAATCCAGTAAAGCTTCCCGTTCTTAGTCTTACGTTGGACGATCTCTCTTGGTATGAACCAGCAAACCTCCAGCTCTTCATCGTATTCAGAAATTGGTGGAATGTATTTCTCATGTAATCTTTCAATCATATCTGTTGAGATAACAAGATTGATCGGAAAAACTCCAGTAAGATCAGTTTTAAATTGAATCACCTCTTCTTCGGTAAAATCGCCTTCGGGCTTATATGTATCAACGTTTTCTTGAAACTTTTTAAGATTTTTGGGTCTCTCGACAACACAAGCTGACCAGAAGTGTTTGCGACCTGAGAACCTATCATCCACGATGTTATCCAGCGCTCCACCACGACAAAGTGCATCGAGAGCCCTTTTGTTTAATTTACTGTACGACACACCCTCTCTGAAAAGAAGATCTTCAGCATTCATGAATGGACGGTTATCCAACACCTGTTCAATCGCTGCCTTACCTAGACCCTTGATAGATGTAAGTGGTTGAATTAGAGTCTTGCCATCATCACTGATTTCCCACACTACACCCGATCTATTAACATCCAGCGGTTCTATATCAAACCCATACTTCTTTGCAATATTAATTGCTTTTTCCTTCCTAGTCTCAGGCTCTTTATCTAAAAACGCTGCCATCCACTCAGCAGGATAAAAATGAAACAACCACGCACATTGATATGAAATCATAGAATAGCTGACAGCGTGTGACTTGTTGAATCCATAACCTGAGAAGTATTCAAATTTTTCCCATAGAGATTGGGCGTCTTCAACAGCAATACCTTTTGTAACACAGCCATTAATAAACTTTTTATGCAGCTTTCTTTTTACAGAGCCTTTACCGGTCCCCTTCTTTGTAAGCACCTTTCGCAGCATGTTACCTTCATCTAGGGTAAGGTCTCCAAGCTTGTGAGCCAAAAGTGCAATCTGTTCTTGAAAAATAAGGAAGCCAAATGTTTCTTGGGTAATATCACAGGCATCACTATTTAGGTATTCAATTCTGTGTGGATGTTCCTTAGCTTCAACGTAATCATTGTCGACACCTGCTGAGAGTGGGCCGGGCCGAAAGATAGATGTGATAGCAGACACATCAATAATATTTCTTGGCTTGGCTCTCTTGCAAAAAGTCTGAGCGCCATTTTCAGTAAACTGAAAGATACCAGCAAACTTGCCCTTATGGAAAATATTCTCATACACTTCTTGAATATTAAAATCAATCACATCAGGATGCAAAGTATTGTTATAGTATTCATGAATCTGAGAAAAGGTTGGTTCTTCTACACCGTGATGACGTTTTAGGATGTGATAGATCGCGCCCTCCATCATCTTCAGAGTTGATAGACCCAAGAGATCAAACTTAATGAACCCCATGGGCTCTAAATGTCTTACGTTCTGTCCCTCTGACCATGGTGCTTGGCGCACACCACCTGAATTAATTAGCGGCATGCTCTTATCAAGATTCTCTGCGATTACAACTCCACCAGCATGCCTTGAGCAAGATCGCACCTGACCGACCAGACCCTCAACGTGTGTCTTAACTTGTGGGTATTTATTCAGATATGATTTGAGAGCGGGCGAAAATTCAATTACCTCTTCCCATGTTGGAACATAGACACCAGCTTTGATACCATGTTTTCTTTTAGCCTCTGGCGTTGCCTCTCTAATCATAACTGACGTGACTGTGTTAACCTCAGTAAACGGAATGCCATAAAGCTTTGAAATATCTTTGATAAGAGATTTAAGCTGTAACGTATTCCAATTAGAGATTGGTGCAACACAATCCTCGCCCCACATTTCAACCAGCTTTTCTTTTAGTGCCATGCTATCGGATACATCATAATCAATATCAGGATAATCCGTTGCATCAGAGCGCAGGAAACGTGAGAATAGAAGACCATGCTTGATGGGATCAACTTGTGTTATATTCAGAGCATACGCAGTGAGAGAGCCGGCTGCTGAGCCGCGGCCGGGACCAGCTAGCATCATATCTGTTGCAACATCAGCAATCGATTTCATAGTTAAGAAGTATTTTGAGAATCCGCGTTCGTCGATCACGTGAAGTTCTTTTCTCAGTCTGTCTGTGTATTCTTTATTGGTATGCAGGCCCTTGTCTTTGAGGCCTTCAAGTGCAAAGTTAACCAAGGCTTGTGTCGCTGTGAATCCTGCGGGCACTACAAAGCTTGGTAGTTGGACTGTATTGTCTGGTAAAAAGTTCTCGATTCTATTGAATGCAATATTGTGAGATTCCTCAATACTATCTAAAACCATCTCGTCGTTGTATTCAAAACCTGATTCTTGGGAGTATTGCTTGTAACTCTCCCACATCTGATCACCATTCTTAGGATATAGCTCGTAGCCAACCTCTTCTACTCCCTCTGGTAACTGTGATTCTTCCTCCGCCCACGATGGACGACCCTTACCAAGCCAACCAAGACGCTTGTAAAGCTCTCTGTCCTTCCAAGCGTCAGGGTTGGGGTAATGGCTGTCGGCTGTCGATAACAGTCCAACGCCAAACTCTTGAGCAACTTGAATTACATATTGGTTAAGTTCATGCTGCTCTTTGATATTGTTCCATTGTATCTCGGCATACCAGCGATCGCCAAAAATGTCAACCATACGTCTTGTTGACTCACGCATGGCATCCAATACAGCTTTATCTCCCTCTTCTCGCTTTTCCCAGTAGTTACCGGCATACACCCCACCAAGACAAGCAGAAGAAGCAATAATGCCTTCGTTATACTTCTCCAAAAGAGCGTAATCAATGCGTGGATAACGATAGAAATTCTCCGGTTGATAAGATTCTGATACTAGTTTAAATAGATTGTTCAAGCCCGTTTGATTCTGCGCTAGTAATACAAGATGCCTACGGCGCTTAAGTATATCTTGAACCTTTTTGCTGTCTCCCTCGTCTTCAACAGTGGCGCCGGATTGCGCATCCTTCTTAATGGCTCTGGCTTTTTTCTTATCGGCCATGGCTTGCTCATAAGCCTCACGCCATTCAGATATTGAAGGAGTAAAATATGCTTCACAACCAAAAATAGGTTTGAAATCTTTACCCTGCTCTTGCATCTTTTTTGCATGCAACACTTGATATGCTAAACCATTCATATTACCGTGATCAGTTAGCGCCAAAGCATCGCAGCCGTTCTGATATGCAAAATCCATGTGATCCTGCGGGTATCCTAGTGCATCAAAAATAGAGCCTGCAACCGAGTGGGCATGCAGACCAACAAACTTTATTTTAGAATCCTTACGATTCATTATTCCTCCGACGTATACGGTATTTTAACGTGTTTGCGCGCTCTTGTCAAGTCTTCAAACGGTGTTTTAACCTCGTAGTCCGACTTTATATAGTCAGTATATGAGCCCCAATCTGAGGCATCGTAGAACCACTCTAAATCATGTGTGTGCGAATACTTAGCGTCTACATGCTCAAATACTTCACTGAAATCGAACTTCCGGGCGGACCATCTCTCTTCTAGTGGCAATTTTTGGGATGGATATTTTTGGTTCGGTAAAGGGGGTAAAAACTCCCTTGTTGTCTTTTTGTTTATCGCTCTTCGGCATTTTATGTATTCTTCTCCTGTAAGTGTGAATGGTAGAGGCAGATTATCTTTAACGGTCAAGTTGTTAAATGAATAGAAGAAATTTTTATCTTTGTCGCTGATTTGTTTTCTAAGTTTTCTGATTTGTTCGGGTTCTGTAATCCCAAACGGGAATGAAACAAAATATTTATCAGGTACAATCCATTTAGAAATCTTATATGAAGTCATATAAGCTGCATGGACCCCTTCTAAAACTGACCAACCGTAACTATCTCTTCTATCAAAATCCTTTGGTTTTATACCAACGTAATATATAGGCACTTCTTTTCTTAGATCAGAATAAAATTTAGTTGCAAAGTCTCTTTTATAGTACACAGGGTCGTAAACCCAATCGCCAACGACTTCTCTCACTAATGGAGAAAGGTCTTGATTAGCAACAATCCATATTGTGTCGCAGCCTGCCATAGCGCATTCATGCACAGATCTTTGTATCAGATTAAACCCATCAGCCACTGGTAAAAGCAGGCTTGGAAATGAAACCTTGTGTAACGATTCGTGATTTGCTATTGGTATAATACCACTAAGATGCGTTTTCATCTAAAAATCCTAAAATTCTACTGTAGGGCTTGACGCTGCCCTTAAGTGACCTATGCAAAGCTTCTTCACTCTCTTCTTTAATTTCGATACTATCGGTTGATGGTCGTAAGTGATTTTCGAGGCCTCTAATCTCGCGGCGGATGCTAGTTGTTCTAAAATTATAGTGCCTAGGTGTTCCTTTTGGTGTGTATCCATTTTGTGGTCCTTTCATTCCGTGGTCTTTCATGACTTTCAGAGTTTTAAATCTTGCCATTGTTTCTGAAAAATCAAAATCATCTAGCTGTTCAGAAGTTAATTTTGAAACTGCACAAGCGTCCCTAACAGGAGTATTTCCATCGATGCGGTCGGAACTGTAAAACCAAATCTTGTTAACAAAATCATCATTTGTGTTAATAAAATCGATTTCATGTTTACCTCCTTTATTGAACGCTATATAATCATAACATAAAAACGTGTCTGTGTCAAGCTTGGTTTTGGTAACAAAACCACTGGTGTTACGGTCACCAAAATATAAACATTTATCAAAGCTTAGTTCTAATATTTTAGAATACTCATTATAGCATATAACTCTGTTATCAACATGCCTCATGCTCGTACACAAATTTGAGAGTGGCACAAGCCCTCTAAGCGATAAAAGAAATAGCAACCTCTCCCATAAAAACATTTTTTGTATACCGACACTTCGCTTTTTTCCAAACGTGAGTAGCGACTGTTTGTCATATGGAATTTTTAAGAACGATAACTTAGTATCCTTTTCAAAATAATCGAATCTCTTAGGGCAGATAGGCTCTGTAAATAAAACCGGACAATCTTCAATGAACGCTGTCATTAACGCCGATAGAGTACCGCCAATCACTACTTTATTCATTTAATCCTCAACAATAAATTTATTATAACTTATACGTTTTAAGCTGTCAACCACTATTTTCAAGTCCGCGGGTGTCGACACCCCCAAGCATCCAGTTGGAGTGCATTATGTGAAACTTTTTATTAAAATGCGACCAACCTAAAGCGTGACCCACTTCATGTTCAAGGACCCTAGATTTTCTTGCATCTTTTGGCATAATGAATATCTTAGCCTTAACTATTTTATCTGTATTTATTCTTGAATAAATTCTTGTAGCTGCGATTTGTGAAGTTTTGAACGATGAGTCCGGCAAAGTTACTAATATTTCTCCATAATATGCTTTCATGCAAGTTGTTGAATTGTCAATTATTACCGATCCAAATTTGTATCCCAATTTTTCCCAAAAAGATACAGCACGATTCATCCTGAAGGCATCTACTCCGGTATCGGCGCATACACGAATATCAGGACGTGTCTCCCAATCTGCTTTTTTATGCGGCGTTCCAACAACAAATGCCTCTACTGGCCCACTAATTGGATAGCTGTAAAGATACTCATTCTTGGCGAAACACGCCAAGAACACAAAAAGTGCCCACCACATAATTTAAATAGTGGTCTAACTATCTTTTAGATCTTGTAATAACTCATGTATATCTAAGGCAGCACAATCAATTTTGTTTTTACTTACATGATAATGACTTACAAAGCCTTCAAATTTTCCGTATGGCACATCCTGCACATATTTTGTGGACGTTTTACCAAACTGATTCAGAGGTGTCTCATAAGGGATACCAGTTGCTAAATGTATTGCTTTCCATAAAGCTTTAAGCGCTTCGATTTGGACAGGATAAAAACCCATAAAAGGTTCTAGCTTGTTTCCATGAGCCCACGCATCAGATATAATTGGGCGCTCACCAAAATTGTTTGCGACATACCACGCCTGATATTTAGGATAATACGCATTGCTAATCTCAACGCCGGCGGACGCTCTATTCGTGCGTGCAGAGCCAGCGTGCCATGCTGCGTGCTGTAAATCCAAGGTTTGATAAATTGTGCCATCGTTATCTATCAAAAAGTGAACTGAAATACCTCTCTTGTCGAGCACCTCCTGACAAGACCTTGAATTTAAGCAAACATCCCAATGATTGACAAAATATCTTATATTCCTTCTAGGTCTCGTTGAGTAATCATAAAAATGACCCGGCTTGGCTGAAATGCCGCCATCATCAGACCATAGAAGAAACTTCTGCCACTCGATAGGAAAAAACTCGCCGTTATATACTATTGAATTAGAATAGCTATTTCCATTATTTATGCAATAATCGCCAACAATTTTACGCTCTTGTCTCTCAGTCCAAAGTCTACGGAATGTCATGGGCCCACACAGACCATCAGCAGAAATACTTCTAGATCTTTGCCATTTTTTAATGGCTCTCGTTAGTTTATCATCAAAGTATTTTTCTCCAAACCAAGAAGGCTCCCAACCAAGTTTCTTAGCGGAAGCCTCATTGTAAAAATTTTTATCCATTTTAATACCTCAAGGGCTACAGCACCCCCACCACATAATTTTCTAATATTATATTATAAATAGTATTATTTATTACAATTTCTTCTATCATTGATGAATCTACGACGATTTTACTGCCAACTAAGACATCAAATTTAACATCTTCAGACTTGTTCAAAACCTTTACAACGGAATGTTTCTGTTGTTGTGGTTTATAATCCTCTGGAAGTATAATCGATGAAACGCCGTCTTCTTCGTTGCGATTTACATCTATAAGTATGTGACGATTGACTGGTTTAAACATGTTTTCTCCTAAATTGTACACGTGTCGTTAGTACAGAATTTTGAACCAGTTCCGCCCTCGTCATCATCAAAGCGTTCAACATGGACAATGTTGGCTGAAAGCTGTTCATATTTTTCTTTTGTAATTGGTTCATATGGGGCCTGTTCATAGCCTGTTTCTTCATATTTAAGAAACGAAACGGCCTTCAGGCGTGTTTCATAAAGCTCAAGAGCACTCTTGAGTTGATCGGCCTCATCAGGTTTAAACGTGACCGTAATAGACACTGAGTTGTCGGCCCAATAATATTGATATTGGGCTGCAGTCTCCAGTTGTTCCCACATTGAGACATCTTTTTTTCCTTTTGAGAAATAGGGCTCGCGTACAGGAAACTCGACACAAACAGTATTCGGACAATATTTATCATCTTCAATAGTATATCCTGCTTCTTCAAGTTTTTTAAGCAATTTTGATGTGGTAGCAAATCTAATTCTCCTAATGTAATACTCGTCCTCTGGATAGTGAATACCAGGGGTGGAACCGTTCAACAATGAAACTGTGCCAGATGGCTTGATAGAGGTCATTCTGACAGACTTTGGAATACACAACCAATTAGAGTAATCTTCGTCCATTTGCTTCACATGTTCATACGCCTTATCACACCAATCATACATTTCACGGCGGCCGTGCTTATTAAAAGCCTGTATAACACCAGACTGTGAGAGGCCTATTCTTCTGTTTTTCAGCATTTTTGCATTAGTCTCGGGCCAGTGAGTATTTGAAAGAGTGATTGTCTTGCCATAAAGATAAGCAATTTTTAAGGTCTTGAGATAGTCTTCCATGTCATCATGTTTAGCCGGGTATGTTTCCACCAAGCAGCACAATTCAGCGTCCTCAAGTTGTTGTTCAACACAGGGATTGAAGCCGGCAACATTTATATCATCATATCTTGGGCCATCCTTAAATCTACCAAGTGTTCTGGCATTGTTAAGCCAGATGTACCCGGGCTCACCATTAGTTTGACTTTGCTTGGCGTGCCATGTATAATCCATTCCAACTTCGGCGTTAAATGAGTTATTCGAGCCCCATCGGTGATGATATAGCTTTTCTTGGTCGTTTTTCATTTCTAAGTACATCTTGTCGTCATACCTGCCCATTGCCAATGCTGCTGAGCGACGAACATTGCCAGAAACAACACAGCGTCCTATCAAATTCTCTGTGTCAACGATGTCAACTGATGATATTGGCTCGCCGATCTTAGATGAAAACAACTCTTTAAGGTTATCATGAAGTTCAATTAAAGGATCAGGTCCAGATGATGTGCCACCAAAGCCTTTAATTTCGGCGCCAAGTGGTCGAATTGCTGAATAATCAAACTTTGGCACCTTTCCTCCAAAGAAAAACCCATCCAGAAGAGTGTGCACGGAGTTGACCCAGCCTTCGCGGGAGTCGTCGATTACCAAGGTGTCATTCGTATATTCTGGCTCGCGTATGTTAATTGACCCAGCACCTTCGGTATCAAAACCAACACCGATACCTACCATTAGTGCATCCATCATCCATGCAAAGAGGTAGCCACCTTTAGAGCTTAGATCGCGCGTCGATCTAAAAGCACAATTAAACAACCCTGCAGCTGTTCTTTGTTCAACAAACTTAGTTCCCATCATCCATAAGCCGCGGCCGGGTGGCGTCCACTTAAGATTGAACAAGCGGTCATAGGCATCTTTTGCAGTTTTTTGTGCTTTGATGTCATTCCAATCTAACCCTAAAGAAAAAACGTGTTGTTTTTGCATATTAAACATACCTTCAACAACACGTCGGCACGTCTGCCACCACTCTTCGGTGCCCGTAGATTCTGGATCAAATTCACTTAGACGGCGAGCATAAGTACGCTTAAAAGTCACATAGCCAAGAGGTCCCCACGGAACAGGCAACGTCTTATATGGCTCGACAAAAGTGTCCGAAAGCCTAAATCTTCTAATATTCTCTATTGTTCTCATTATTAATTTCCTTTAAATTTTTTGTATTTTGAAAGCAAAACATTTTTTTGCTGTGGCGGCGTTAAAGACACCGGGCTTGTTGCAACATTACCAGAGTTCACGGCTCTTGGTAAAACCTTGATGCAAACATTTGATGTATCCATAAATATATCGTAAATCATCCCATCGGGCCCATTTCTATTTTTTGCAACAAAGATTTTACCTTGATTGCTCTGTTTATCTTCGATTGTTCGGGACACAGAGAAGATGAAGTCAGCAACGAAACATTTATTAAAAGCTTCAGAAATTTGTTCCATTGTGATCACCTCTGCGCTCAACCCAGAACGGTTTGTTTGTGATGCGGTCCATATCGGACATCCAAACTCTGTTGACAGTGCTCTCAATTCCTCATAAATTGATTCTAACTCATTTCTTTTTTCTTTTCTTATGACAACGGGCTTGAGTAAGTCGGCATAATCAACAATAATTAGACCGGGCTCAATGCCTCTTTTTGACAGCTTATTAAGGTGATTTTTGATAGTGCTTGTAGAAGCAGATTTTGTTGGGTATTCTTTAACTATTAATTTACCGTCAAGATCCTTAATAGAATCATAAACTTCATCCTTAAAAACATCTAATTCTGAAAGCGGATAGCCGCTGATGCAACTGTCGTATCTTTTTCCAATAACCGTGTCTTGAAGTTCTAGAGTGTAATGAATTACTGTTTTACCTTCTAAAATAGCTTGTGATCCTAGATGTACCAAAACCATCGATTTACCGGCACCAGTGGGCGCAATAACAACTCCAAGTTCAGATTTACCAAGGCCTCCGCCACATATGTTATCAACTTCCTGCCAACCGGTTGTAGTTGGATTTCTAAACTTTGGCAAATAACGAGTTTCAAAATCTGCTAAATAATCGTGGCCGAAGTTTGTTTCTGATCCAAGTTTTAAAGAGTCATTGATAATCTTGGAAATTTCATCGAATGAGCAAGACTGCAATAAATCAACTGAGCGCATCATGGCGCCTTTCAGATTTTGTTTCCGACAAAAATCAAGCGATTGCTCTTTTACATATTCAGTATCAGTAACCTCAGAATTACAAGCTTTCTCGAAAAACTCCATAATCTGCTGCTGCACAATCTCGTTCTCAGATTTTAACTCTGTGACAAGGATCGTTTTGATAGTTTTGTATGATGGATGCGCGTTGTATTTATCGCGATAATTAAGTATCTTTTTTGTAAATATTCTTAAATATTCAAGTTCTAAAAAAGATATGTCCAGCACTTCAAAAATCTGATCGGCAAACGGTCTGTCTGATATTATAATCCTTACAAGGTCTTCTTGAAATGATTTACCAAAATTTGCAAAACTTGCAGTGCCGACCACTGTGCCTCCGATAATACTAATTATAACATGCCCAAATCAAATGTCAAGACATTAACAATTTAACTTGATTCTATTCAAAATCGCTTCGAGATCCGCCCAGTTTAGCTCTCCAAATCCGTCTTCTCTCATAAAACTAATAACAGCTGTTTTATTGTACGTGCATTCAAAATCTTCAATAGCACTGGCAGCCTTTTTCTTTGATTGCACAGACATAAGCGGCGCATATAGTTGCATCATCTTATAGTTATGCTTAATTATATTTTTGCCCTCAACAATATTTCTAAAAAATTTAAGTTTTGAATTTGCATTCTCACAGAATTCAATAACCTCATCGATAGTGTAATCTTTTTCAGATGCCAAGAATGATAGCCGTTTTTTTACGGATACCAGACCTGCGCCTTTGACACCGGGTAGGTTGTCTGATACGTCGCCAGCAATTGCTCGGGCAAGAGCCATATTGCGAGGATGTATCCCAATTTCATTTATAATTCTATTCTTGTTCATAAGTTCACCGCTGGTTGGTCGATAAACTAGTGTCTCGTCATCGCAGAGCTGATAGAAATCTTTGTCATTTGACGCAACAACCTTTTGCCAGCCATTGTAATATGGCATCGATGAAACATATGAAATCACGTCATCTGCCTCAATTTCTGGCAGCATGATTTGAACAATAGGCATTTCATTAAAATATTCGATAACGCGCGTCTGTTGCCACATTTTATTATGTACTACTTCATCATCTGAGAGATTATGTACAGCGCGATTTAATCTAAGTGGCTTTCGGCCTTCTTTATAATTTTTGTCAATTGACTTTCTTTTATTAGAGCCATTTGGTCCATCCCACACAACCACTATCTGATCAGGATTTGTAAGACGCACTAGCGTTTGCATAATCTTAATCGTACCTTTAATGCCACCGATCGGTTGGCCATTCGTTGAAAGTGATGGATCAACAATATAAGCTCTGATAAACATGTTCAAAGCGTCAATAATTAATACTCTTTTTTTATCTGTTTCAGTCATATCCCACCTGTAAAAAACCCTGATCAAATATAGAATAACTGATCAGGGTACAAAAGTCAAGAAGTTTTTACTTTTTAATAGGAACTGTTAGATCCTCTGGATCTTCATAATAGATGGCGGCAGAACCGGTCCTTTCATCAAATTTTTGAACAATTTCTTCATTCATAATACTAATAACTCTATTTTTGAAGTCCTCGTCGCTAGTTACCAAACTAGTCCACTTAGAGGGTTGAAATTTTTTGCTATAACCATCGGGCATGGATAGTGTATACCATGCTCCTGCAGATGTGAGGTATTCGCTTCCTTTAATTGCGTCAAACCAGCTTTCTTCGTCACGGATACCCACATCACTAGTTCCCCACATGATACGGAAAGCACACGATCTACCTTGAGTACCAAAGCGAGACTTCTCCAGCTTGACTTTTACTTCGGAGCCAATACGAAATCCTTTCTCATCTTCGATAAAAGCAGACTTAGCCTTGCGACCAGTCAACCAAATACGAAGAGAATAAGCATAATGCATCGCTTTACCACCGGGTGTAATATAAGGTGTAGTCATGGCGATTTGTCTAGCCATTGGTCCTTGTGGGATATTTGTCTTCAGCTGATTTAGCACAATAAAGGTTGCTTTTTTATCAGCGATTGGAATCACAAGCTTTGACATGCCCTTTGCAAGAATTCTAGCTTTGACTGCCATGGAAGACTGAGGATTAAAATCACCCTCTACATCTGAGATCGAAGGCGTAAAAGCCAGAGAATCCCAAATAAATACAAGTTGTTCATCTGTAGCGCCAAGTAGTTCTTCAATTGTTTCAAGAACAAACTCGACGGATGACGCCTGAACGTACATTAATCGCTCTAGATTGCATCCTGCGCGTTCCATGAACACTGGGTCGATAGCTGACTCCGAATCGAAGTAAACGACCATCTTGCCCGATTTCTGGGCGTTTGCGGCAATCTGTGTTGCCATGTAAGATTTACCAGTCGATTGTAGCCCGGCAATCTCTGTAATTTTTCCAACTGGAATACCAGCTACTTGACCTTTACAAATGATGGAGTCAAGCCATCTTGACCCAGTTGGAATCCATTCTTTGACAGACGTTGGGTTATCACCAGTAAGATCATGCGCCACCGTTTGCCCTGCTTTTTTGTTGACAATTTTCATAAGGTCTTTTAAATCAACACGACCTGCTTTGGCTTTTGCCATTGTGCCTCCTAAAAAAAATGGCGGCAGACTTTTCACCGGTCTGCCAGCGGCTTTTTAACTACTCAGATGTAGTCTCTGTTGTGTCGGTTGTGGTTTCCGTAGTGGTAGTTTCACCGGTGGCATCTTCAATCGTACCTTCCGTTACCGAAGAAACCTCAACTGCTGTGGTTTCGGTTGTTTCAACAGCCTCAGTTGCATTGCTTACTTCTTCTGCTGGTGGTGGCTCGACTGTGCATTGTCCATATGCGGTTGCAACTACAAGTGCCCCCGCAACAAAACTAACTTGCACCTTCCAGCGCGCCAAAGTTGATTTCAACCATTCCATAATATTCTCCTTTTTATCATATAGAATAATGCGGCAGACTATTTATAGTACCGGTCTGCCATCGGACTACAAACACCAATTACTTGGTTGCCATAAGTTCATCGAATGCCTTATCTACCGGATTTTTGGTATCAACATTATATTTTCCTGTCTCTGATGAACGCTCTTCAGCGCTAGCGTTACCAGAAAGTTGCTCGTCTAGAATTGCATCTACCTCGTCAGAAGAGAGACGCTCAAAGAGACCATCGAAGTTGGGCATACGGTCAAGGAGGGCAGGGATGGCCTCTGTGTCCTCCAGCAACGTAGACGTATTTCGACGCATCTTTAGGCTTGTTTGCGGAAATGTACCCGGTGAAGTACGCGGGGTGTAGATCAAAGAAATATCGGTGCCTTCCAGGGGGTCGGTGATATCTCCATACTCAGGGTCTAGGATATATCCAAGCAGCAGCTCATAAGCGCGCTTGCCATATCCATAAATCTTAATTCCCTCTTCTTCTTGGCCACGAACGATAACCGGCGAGAAGTAGCGTTGTCTTACAAAAAGTGATTTTGCAAGCTTCTTGCTTTCTTCGTCGTTGTTTGCGACCCCATCCTTCCAAAGAGAGGATGCGAAATCACAAATTGAACATCGCTCACCAAAATTACGCTTAGGGCACAAAACGCCACCCTTGCGATCAGGGATGTTGTAGTGGAAGTGCATTTCCTTTAAAGGATCGCCATCTGCGGCGGGCACAATCCGAATTTGACTTTCTCCGTCTGGCGGCTTGAAGAACACAGAATCTGTATCGTCTTCGCCGCGAAGCTGTTGAAGCTTCTTTCTCATAAGTTCCATATTAATTGACATTAGTTTTTTCTCCTATTTTGTTTGTAAAGTATACCAAGCGTTCCTTGATATCTAATGTATCACTCTTGCTCTAGCATGTCAAGAGTATTTTGTTGTTGTATTGCGTTAGTATGGGCAACGCAGAACCCAAAATCATTTAAGTGTGTTTCCCAAATACCGTATGAAATTTTTCGAAAAGCATTTCTAGGTTTGGATTTTAATTTGTCTACAATTTGTTTGTGTAGCCCTGCCTCGTTTTCTAATCTTTCTTCATTAACACATATATAATAGCACATCTCCCGTGGGCTGTCAAGCTCAAAAAGCCATTTTTCATTAAGATTTTTAATATTAAGCATACCAATAGTTCTGATTCGATTTACAGATGAGGGGCGGCTCATTTGACCAATTTCTGGCTCAGTATATGTAAAGAAATTTAAGTAATGCACGGTGGAAAAGATAGTTGTGTTTAGAGAATCATAATAATTCTTTATTGAAACATTGTCAAGATATTTTTCAATTTCTAAATTAGAAAGTAGTGTAATGCTTTTAAAAACACCTGACCGAGCATACTCTTGGAGAACACCAAACATCACATTTTCAACAAGTTTCGGTATTCCAGTCAATAGCTCGATATCTGGTTTAATATAAAAAAGTTCAATTGATTTATCTTTGATTTGCTCCAATACACCAAGAACATAATTTGAACTCATAGCAGAACCAACCACAAAAACTTGCACATCGTCAGTTATGTCATCGAAGAACATTTTAAGATCTGGTACATTCTGCTCATAATCTTCGGGTGAATCAAAGGATTGCAATTTGTAAGATTTAGCTTTTGTCTTTTCGCTATTAGAAAGCTTATAAACTTTATAATTTTTTTGTGACTGAAACTTGCTTGCAATTGCACAGCCGGCGTTACCTATCCCAATGATCGAAATCATATGTTCAAATCTCCCAGATTGAAATAATCTTTGCCTGCTTTAATATTTGTCTTGTAAAAACCAAGTCGATTATTTGAAAATAGATCTTTCATTTCCGCAATTAAATCTCTTTCATCATTTGCTACATCAATTACAACTTCATCATGAACTATGTGCGATACAAAAGATTTTTTTCCTATTAGAAGCTTATCTATTTGTACAGCGCGATCATTGACTAAATCTGCAGTAGTGCTCTGTACAATATAATTTAATGCCTTGTCTTTGTCAACAAGTATTTTTCTTCCAAACGGTGTATCAATCATTCCTGAATTATAATATTCAGATAAGATTTTATTTCTGTCGTATATGGAACCCTCGATGATGTTTGAATTTGGATTATAAAGCCAACCAAAAAAAGTTGTCTTTGCGGACTCGCGTTCTGTGATTCCCAAATCTTTTAGGACATGCTCCATATTCCATTCATGGACATCATAACTCGGCTGCTCTATACCAAGAAGTGACATCGTGGTTCGAACTTCAGCGCCGTTATAGTCTAAGGACACAAACCAATCGTTTTGTGGCTTTACAAGCGCTCTAAAGTCCTTCTTCATTGTGAGAATTGGAAAGGAACCAGGATGCGTTGACAAGCGACCAGTTCTTGTTCCAAAGATGTTATAATCAATAAATTTACTACCCTGCAATATTTTTTGAGCGCCGACGCGGTTTTGTGAACTAACGAAAAGATTTCTGCAATTTTGATTGTTAACGTTCAACTGCTGATATCTAATTTTATATAGCAGTCTCTCAACATCTACAAGATGCTGGTAATGTTTTGGTTCGTCGTAGTTTTCATAAACATGTTCAGTAATCTTGTTTTTGGTTTCCAAAAATGAAACTAAAAAATCATGTGGTACCAAATCAAAAAAGCAGTGTTCTCTAAAATTAATTTTAGCAATTTGAAATGCCTTCTTAAAGGCTGTCATTTTTGCTTGGCCCTTTTTTAATTCGTCAATAAGATGTTCCGGACAACATTCTAACAAATTTTTGCCCTCGTTATAAAACCACAAAAATTTAATGTCAGTCTCTTTAAGTGAACCGGAGTATTTCCATGTCTTATAACCTGACATAATATTAGGAAAGTGTTCTTCTTCAAAAACAAGTTTCCCATCAAAATATAACCCAATACACTCTTCTTTGTCATCGAGAGCTTGAAAGTACACTATTTCTCCAAAATTTTGACTCGTTCTTTATGATAACTTAAAGATCCACGATAGTCAAATGTTTTGTTCACAATAATCTCAAAAGAGTGTAAAGCTCTGTTTAATCCAGAGTAACTAAGCTCTATTGTATTGTCAATTAAACTTAACATTTCTTGTTCTGTAAAGTGCGATTCCTCTTCCGCAAACCTTATTTTGCAATATAGTTTTAGAAAATACGCGTCGTTATAGATACGTGTAAATTCTTCATACGTATAATCGATGGGACGAACAATAACTTGCTTTGTGCGGTCAGGAGTAATTTTAGTTTCAGAGTGATATCGTTTAACTTTTAAATCCATGTACATTCTAAACAAAATAGCTTTAAATTTTTCTAGGTAATCATCGTGAGCTGGCAAATAACCTGCGGACAAAACACTATCAGTTGTTCTTATCCCATATGGTTCTGCATATTTAAGCATTTCTGCTGAAGCAATGTCTGCCACTAATACATCAGGGTTGTTTTTATCAATTGTAAAGCCATAACTTTCACAAGCATTAACATAAAAATTCCAATTTTTGTTTTCAACAAATTTCTTGATTTTTACAGTATCATCGGAAGGTTTAAGTTCTGAAACTTTAATAGCCAAGCCGGAACAAAAGATTGGACACAACCTACTTTTGACAAAGGCTGGTAACGTAAATGGCTGTTTTTTTGTTGCCTCAATAATAGAAGGGAACACTCTTGCTACAAAATGCTCAAAGTCAGCAAATTTTATATTTTTCTTTTTTACAATTTTTTTAAAAGCCGAGACGTATGAATTGATGTGATCGCTATAGGCTTTGGTATGCGAAACATATCCTTTATACGCCTTGAGATGAGTTAAAAATTCTTCAGAATTTGAAATTTCGTTAAGCATAGCTTTTTTTTGAAAGTTTTTAGATAAAGCATCGAAGGCATCTGAAACAAAATTCATGGCTTTTAAGCCGTTTGGGTTCGCAGCACTTTTTATATTTTTGAGAGGGATAGTTGTGTCAGCGACAACAATTGGCAAGTATAGTCTATTTACTCGGCCATAAAGCGCTTTTTCAGCAAATGTAAAATCTACCAATGCCGTCGATGTGTTGGAGCGCATGAGTTTCAAATCATAAATTAGTTTTTTTTCAAAAAGGTTTTTTGTTGATTCATCATTGTTTTTTCTATAAAATCTTGACATTAACTGGGCTCCTGTGTTGGGTTACTTCCTTCGACAAAAAGTTTTTTCATACGATCAGACATTTCACTTAAAGTTGAATTTGGCATCCCCATGCTCTCCATCATTGCTTTAAAAAAGCTTGGTGATTCAACTGCTGAAGCACGATTATTTTGTACAGTTTCTGAGTCAGAACCGGCAGAATTATCTTTTGTTGATTTACATTTATTAGTTTTTTTCTTCGAGGGGCTTTTTTTACTTGGACTGTTGTATTGTCCTCCTATACCATTTGTCCAATAAGCAATGAACGATGTATCAAATTGACCGGGAGAAAAGGTATGTTCTACCTTCGTTATGTCGTAGTATCCTCCAATACCTAATTCTGTTAGGTTTTTAAAGTCACCACCGATTTGTTCTAAAAATTCACGATCTATATTCGGAGCCCAACCGGCTGGGTCAACATAGATTTTAGCTCCGGGAAAAACATTAAAATTTGCGTATGTCTGTACGTCGACGTTATAAACTTCAATTAATTGTTTAAGACCATTGTATCCGGATGCTTCAAATCTTGCCTCTTTCAAAAAAGGTCTTTTATCTCTGTTTAGCTTGATTGTTTTAATTATACCGCGATCCTTTCCAATAATATAGTGGTGACAACCTCTGGCACTATCTTCGCTTTTTATTCCTTTGTATCGGTCTATTGCACTAGTGCGCGAAGCATAAAAAATCAAATAATGATATTGATTACGGGTTGTTGAATTGTCTAACAAGTCATTATTTCCTAAACCAGCAGCTTGTAAAATTGGTTGTTTGGAGTACATGTTAATAGGGATTCGATCGACTACTGGAATATCGCCGGGATTAACATTAGCAGATTTTTTATCACGCAATCCTTTAAGGGCTTTGTTCCTAGAGTTTATAAGCATCTCAGTTAAGTCGTCATGCTGCTCAGCCGTATTATAGCACAATGCTTCAGTTCTGTTTATCATGACTCTGTGCTTGACTTCTCCGCCCCAACATTTGTTAGTGTTTACAAAATTTGAAACCATGTTTTGCAAAACTTTTTTGATAAAATCCGCCAATGGAAAAGTGGCACGATCATTTTTTGTAACCTCTCCAGCAATGAACTCTTGAAAATATTTTACTGTAATCGGTATATCACCTAAATTAATAATTGCAACGTTTTGAGGATTTGCTGGATCTGCTATTTCCATTGGACCCAGAACAACTCTAAATTTTTTGAAATTTGCTTGTGCTTCTTTGTAGGATTTTATAAAATTATTGAGCTGTGTAGTGAACTCTTCTTTTGCCATGCCGGTGGCCACTTGGTTGACTTGTTCAGAGGTCAGCTGGCCGCTTGTGGCCGAGTCATCAGCCTTCATTGCCTCTAATGCGCCAATTTCTTCAGCCTGTTTTTGAATATATGCCTCTAATGAATTATGTAAATCTTCGGCTTCTGGTTTTAAAGCGTATTCAACATTCTCTAAAGCGGTGTCGATTAGGTCGCATAAGTAGAAATAGGGTAAATTAGCATTCGCAATTGAAACTGCTGCTCCATCACTACCTTTTAAAATAATTTTAGCAACTTCATCAGCCTTTGCTTGTGTCGCTTCTTTTTGAAGCTCTTCTTCAATTTCTTGTGCACGGGCCTCAGAGTTATTTGGGTTAGAAGTGTCAACTGGTGGTTTGAAACAGGAGTCGATATCGGCGGATGGTCCGAGTGTATTAAATTCTGAAGCCGCCTTGGGATCAATTTTGATGTAATTTATCAACTGTTTATCAGCCATTCTTGAAATAAGGCGAGACATATGTAATCTATTTCTGCCTTTTCTGAGCTTTACATTAGCTTCTTTCATCTGCTTTGCTAATTCTATATCACATGAGTGATTCGCAACCTGATTATAAATCTTGTCCATAAAATTATCTTTTGCATTACCAAATATGTCATATATCGACGAGTTGTAGTTATCTGCTATAAACGGAACATAATGAATTACAAAACTGAGACTTCCATCTTCATTAAAATTAAATTCATGCGTAACAGGGGTCATCTGCACAGTTACAGTGTTTCTCTTTATAGCTTGCAAAAGTGTTGTATTTCCTGCAACTACTTTCGCCGGTGGTCTAATGCCAATTTTTGCTTTAATAGCGAAATCTAATCTGTTGAGATCGTCATCTGTGGTATTTGCTTTTGACATTTCTAACATTTCGCGTGAGTGTCTATTCATTTTAGAATCACCATCATCATTAGTCGTGATTGATTTGAGTGCCAAATCAATATACCGATATGGGCTGCCGCTGGGAGAATTTTGCCTTCTTTTAAATAATTCTTCCAAACTGGCGCAATAAATTTCAAGCTTGCCTCTTAAATCTTTTTTAGCGGCAAACGGGTCAGTTCCAATAAATGACAAATTAAAACTTTTAATTCCTACGCCTGAATTTCTTTTTTTCTTGTTAGAAAGAAGTGACATTAAATCAGTTTCACTGACACCACCGCCGTCACCAGATCGGGTAGCCGTTCCAATTTCTTTCGAATTTGTAAGCACGGTATCAAATTTAATTTCAGTGTTTACATTCTCGCCTGTATCCTGATCATAAAATGATTTAAAGAATCTTAACTCTGGTTGCAAGGAAGCAATATCCTCTGATTTCATGTTAAAATACGCTTCTGTATCTGGGTAAAGCAGCAATTTGTTAATAAAATTAAACGGATCATCGTGTACCATAATGGAAGCATTTGATGGTCGATCATTTTTTTGCATTGAATCGCCGTAATAAGGCACTTTTTTAAATTTGCTTAATGTATTTTTCTTGTTGTTTATTACTCTGGGCATAAAAGAGAGTATAAAACATTGTTCTTTAAATGTTACAGAGTCAGCCTTTGCTGTGCCTCTCTGCTTAGCCTCTTCTGCTTTATCTATGTCTGCTTGCGCCTGATCTGCACGGTCGGCATATGCATTTAACATCTCTTGTTCCGGCTGTGCAGATGAATATAATCCGGATTGAATTGGATCTTCACCTGACGGATTATTGGCTATTGAGCTTTCTCCGTCTTTGTACGCCAAAACAAGTTTATTAATAATATTATTAGCGGCCTGCATTAAATTCGGTGTTGCTAAATTTTTAATTTCGGAGGCGTTATCAAGGGTTGCATTTTCAAATTTATTAACAAACAAATCGTCGTACACCGTTGCAACTTCTTGAAAGTTCGTACTATTACGGCAGTAGTCTATCCAAGAATCAAGATCTGTATGCAGGTACTCTTCTGTACCAGAGTCATCATACATTGGAGGGCGCGAATCGACGACTCGATTTGCATATATTTCTTCAAGTGCTGATCTTAAATTACTTGAAGCATCACTTAGGTGTTTTTCGGTAATATCGTCGCCATCGACATTCATTAATGAATAATTTACACCACTCATATTAAACTCCTAATATTTGTAAAGCTTTACGAAGATCTACCGGTATTTCAATTAAATCACCATTTTTTAAATCACCCTCAATAGCCACCCCGTTATACCAAGCTATAACCCACCAATAACGTACATCTCCATAATATTGATAGGACAAATTAGAGAGTCTATTTCCATATGACCAAATGTGAGAATCAGTGACAATTTCTAAACGATCTGAAATTGTTGGATTTCTTAGTATGGGCGTTTCATAGTGAGTAACTGACTTGAGATCTCTATTTTTTGTCAGATATGTATAATAATCGTCGTCGTTAAAGAATTTTTTTACTTTATTATATCTCATAAAATATTACTCCGAGTCGAGATAGCTTTGTGCTTCGTCTGCTAATGCAGCATCGAAATCGTTGGCTTTCCCTTTCTTCAATTTTCTATCATATCTGTTTATAGCGCGTTGGGCACGTCGGCCGCCTAAAGCACCATTAAACCTGGCTGCAGCAATATCTTCTGCTGCTTGCTGATCTGCTTGCAGTTGAAGTCTTTTTTCATATGTAGCGCGATTGTTTACTTTTTCTTTTGCAGATGGCGGCTTGAGAGTAACGTCGAATGGAAGTCCTGGGTTTATCGCATTTCCTTCAAGATCATAACCATTTGTTTTTTCGTGAATAACGGCAAAATCTATATTTACACTAAAATTTTGCGGCAGAACAACATTTGGACCGACTTCAAAAATTGATGTCTGTTTAAAATCTGTGTTAAACGACAAATTGTTAATTGCTGCTAAAACACCACCATCAGCATCAGGATTACCGTTAGAACGGTATCTACCAAAAAATCTTCGTCTTGTCATATCTTCATCTGACGCATCGCCGGAAGACATGCCACCAAAAGCCTCTATGCGTCTTGTATTTGAGGCCAGCAAGTTCATAACTTTAATTCTAACCAAAGGAGACTGAGTGATTAGGTATTGGCCCCCTGTATCTTCATATGTAGGGTAAACCATTTGTGCCATTTTTTGTATTCTTCCCATATTTTCATAGGCTTCTTGTTCAGAAGATGCAGGCACATCAAATGCAAATTGAACAGTTCTTCTAGTGTTTGCATACGTATAAATCGGATCTGTTCTACCGTAAACAACTTCATTTCTCCAATTACTGTTAAAATTTTCTGAATATCGGGTCACGAAGGCTTTGAAAAATACTTCTCTTCCAGAGGCTATGTGCTGAAACGAAATTACAAATTTTCCACCGTTTGCTAGCGCATCAGAACCATCAACAATAGTTGGGAATCTTTCACTGGCGCCATACTTTGACTGCCAAAAGAAATTAGTGTCGTCTGAATTATCGGCCACTTGTTGCCTCCCTCATTTTACAAGACTGCCTCTTTTACAACACCGCCCAGTAAATTAATTACCTTCTTATCAATTTCTTTACCGTCTAGATTCAAAGATATATTTATAACTTGCGCTTGTCCATTAGCATCGGCTGCTGTTGGATCCATCATTTCGCGCGCGGCGCCCAAGAACGAATCAAACAGTCCGGGTCCAGCTGTGGCAGTTTGTAGCTCGCCCGCAACCTGCGCTGTATCGCCCACAAACAGGTTCTTGATGCTGTCTGGCACCATGTCAAGGGCAGGCTGTATAATCTCCATTAAAAGAGTTCCTATGGTTGTCCACGGGTTTAAAAACGCTTCAATTAGTGACTTCGCTGCTTCCATAAGTAAACCTACACCACCTTTGATAGGGTCAGTCAAGCTTGTCAGCATGTTCATGCCTATATCCATCATAACTTTAGATGGCGATGATATACCTAAAAATCCCTTGACGCCATCAATGGCCTCATCAAAACCATATTCAAGAGTTTCGCCAAGAAAACCAAAATCTAATTCTTCCCATGCTTCGTTAAAACCTATACCCAGCGAGTTGGTCATACTTGAAACTTTATCAAGAAGCCCGAAGGTCATATAATCAACCGCTTCTGCAGCACCTTTTCCAAGACCACCGATTCCAGCTAAAAATGCATCAGTTGCATCACTACCAGCGGTTCCCATTGCCTTCTTTATGCCTTTACCCGACTCAAAAATCATATTTCCTATTGATGCAACCGCTGTAGCACTAGAACCTAAAACCTTTGTCACACCTGAACCGATTGGACCTAAACGTGTCAAAACACCGGCAATTCTTCCGGGGACGCCGGCGACTGTTCTACCAACTGTGGCGGTGGCTCTTCCAAGCGAGCCCATAATGGTTCTTGTTCTACCGATGGCCGACTTACCAATATTCACAACTTTTGTAAATCCATTTTTAAATGCGTCTTTAAATCCTGTAACGCCTCTTTTGCCCGATTCAAAAGCACCCTTCATTAAAGTTCTAAATTTGCCACCTTCGCCAAAATACGCCCCAATGGCCTTAAAAGCACCAAGAACTTTGCCGGGTGCCGCTATTATAAGCAATATTGCGCTTTGAATGGCGTCGAGTATTCCTTTAAACTTATCGAATATATTTGAGGCGCCCTCGACGGATCCTAAGCCGGCAGCAACTATATCTGGTGTCATCTTAGCAATCGCTTGTTGTGCTCTATTCGCGGCTTGAGCCATGGCGTAAAATTTACCTGATACATCATCAGTAACATTCATAGCCTTGTCTGCCAAAATTCCGTACGCTGGCTCTAATGCAAGGGCAAAGTTTGCTGCTAGTTCTGTTTGCGAGCGAATAAGTGTCGCGGAATCCTCAAGACTCTTAATTTGATTGCCTGCGGCGTCTGCAGCAGATTCTGATGTATCCTCTAGCGCGCTAAGATCGCCAGACATTGCTTTTGTGAAATCGGCCACACTCATGTCTAATTGACCAGCCATGAACATTTTCTGTTTCCGACTCATAGTGTCTAGGGACTGACCAGAAGACTCGATTGCATCACGAATTATTTTAAATCTTTCGGCAGGATCGTCTTCCATCATTAAAGACATGGAATCAACAAAGTTGCCTCCCAATGCAGCATTTAAACTACCAGCGGCCTCTGCGGCGCCTTCAAATGTATCAAACTTATCGGTCATTTGAATTAACTTGCCCATTTCAAGACCTGTAATCTTTTGAATGCGAGCCATTTCTTTAAATGATGTCACACCAGTATCACCCAACTGGGCTAATTTTTCCTCTGCACCTGCAAAATCATCCATTAGCTCTGTGACTGGCACTTGAAGAGCTAAAGCTGTTTTGCGCATGTCCCTCATGTTATCGGCAGCTTCGGCGCTAGACATTCCCAATGCCTTCATACCAATTTGTATGTTTTTGGTATATTGCTCGTTGGAAACTCCAACCTCATTAAATAAAGCTGCATCCCGCATCAAAGATTTTTGTTGTTCTTTGCTGACCATAGTGAAGTCAGTTACGCCAGAAACCAAGGCCTTCGTGGCCTGTGTCATATCTTCGTATGCGTCTTCTCCGAGTGATAACCTTAATTGATCTCCCAGCTTGATAGCATCTCTTGATAATTCTCTAGAGGCTGCGCCTGTTCTTTCTAATTCTCTTGATAAACTTTGAACGTCATTAATTCTACTCGACAGCCCAATAAATGCTTTTTTACCCTTATCAAGCGCTTCGTTTAATTCTAATTGGTTTTGTCGAGTTTTTAGAAGCTCGTCCTGAGTGCGCTTATATTCCTCGTTAAGCTTTGTTTGGACCCTAACCAGTTCATCCGCAACTTCTTGATATTCTGCAGTGCCTTCTGTAAGGTCTTCCTGATCTTCAATCAGAGCGGCAATTTCATCTCTTAGTTCTTTTATATTTTCATTTGCTTCTTCAACATCAGCTGCACTAACGTTGACATCAACAGTTTCTGTTGTTTTGCCAGCGTCACGGCTGCGCTGAGCCTCAGCCAGCAAATCCTTAATGTCATTTAAGGTACTTTCTACACTCACGGTGATTGATATCCTTTATTATAAATAGTAAAAGCCCAAAAAGATGGGCTTTTGTTAACTAGGTTGGCCCGCCTGGGCCACTAAATGATGGCTGGTTGAAAGCACTTAAAGTTTGTGTTTTGCCATTGTTACCTTTTTTCGCATTTTCAATGGCTTCCCTCTCAGCCTGTAGTTGCTTTGCTAATCTCTCAGAAAACCACTGTCTCAATCCAACTGGAAGGCTGTATGCTTCTGCAAAAGACCACCCGCCAGAGTATTTCATAAAGAAAAAGATCTCATACACCGACTCCATGTACTCAGCGGTCAGGCCAAAAAAAGTCCGCGGTAAGCGGCACCTCCATTGTATCCTCAAAGCCACAGTTAGAGCATGTAAAATGCTGATCAATATCAATGTTTGGAGCAGCAGATTTATAAGCTTTTCTTAAAAATGCAGAGTCTCTAGATGGTATGTTCTCAGCAACATAATTTAGTGCATCTGGTGTGCTGTTATTATTAACGGAGACCAACATAGCACGAATCTGAGTTGTGATCAAATTGTCGGGCTTATTGCCTTTGGTTGTTGAAGTATTTGAAATTCTTTTTTCGTCATACCCATTCAAAAGCTTGAAAACAACATTTAAGCCGCTCGTTGGCAGAACTGCCAAAAACGTACCATTTCCATTATCCGTAACACCATCTATAAGTTCGCCACTTGTAATTTCAGCAAGATTCAAATCAAAAGAATATTCTTGTCTTGTTTCACACGCGGGGCATCCAACATTAGTAGTGTAAATATTGCCATATCCAGAAACTCTGGAAGCAATGACAAGGGCATTTTTGTCACCTACTAATAAAGACGTCGCATCAATTGATTTATCCATAATAATACTCTGGATAACCCTATCGATTGCCACGCCTTGTTTGAGAAGAGATCTGGATGTTAAGATATCCTCTTCTTTCGCAGTCATTTGTTTAATTTCAATTGTTGTTTGATTGTGAAGTGGGTGGCCGACTGCATAGAATCTACCCTTGGACGGCAACTCAACAAACTCCGTTGGAACAACAAAAGAAAAAAGTTGTTCTGGGGAGCTTGCGTTGCTTGCCACAGGAGATTCAGCTTGGTGGGCAACGTTGCCACCACCTACTCTATCTCTATTTCTTGACAATATACACCTCTCGTTTTGTCAGTTTATTATACTTGGAAGAAAGTATTTCCGCCTTGGGCTCTTGCAGAACCTTCGGCTGCAGTATCTAGTCTAGCCCAATCGTAACGAAGTTTTAAGGTTAATTCTGTTAAAGAATCGGAACCATATTCTAAGGTACCGCCAAAGTTAACTTCAGTAACAAATGCATTCCAGAGAGTCCAAGATTCAATCACAGCACCATTAGCATCAATTTGAGAAATTTTTACCTGTCCCAGTGCACCAACTGCTTTAGCCTTAGACATGCTTGTTAAGTCTTCATTAGTTGCTTTGGTTGGGGGCTTATAGCCAGCCGCTGTAACAATACCAGCTAAAGTAGCGGCTGAATCGGGATCGCCTGCAGGATCAACTGCGGTGATATCAATAGCATTCCATGTTACCGCGTTTGGGTAGTAGAATGTGTGATTCAAATATTTGTGCTCTGTCTCAGAAACAGTGAAAGTAGGCTTTGTAACCGACTTTGCGTACCACATCAACGAGCCACCCTGTTGTGAGTCGATTCCGTCGACGGTAATTGTAAACCTAAAAGCTCTTTTAGGATCTTTTAAAGGTGTGTCGGATTCTCCGAAATTTGTTGACCAAAATGCCATTTTTAGTTTTCTCCCTTGAAATTAACTAGTTTTTAAATTATTTTTAGTCATCGAAAGATGCACCAGTCGATGCGATAACGAAGTCAATTGCGATGAACTCAATTGCTCTTGCTGGCTTGACCATAATCTTCGCGTAGAGGATGTTTTGGTCAATAAGATCTGGTGTCGTAGTAGTCTCATCAAGAATGAGTCTATAATCCGTGATACCGAATCTGGTCTTGACGTTTGCCAAGAATGGCTCGATAAGGCCAGTAAATCTGTCCCACGTTGCTTGGACATTCTGCTCGAAGAGAACTTGGGTCGAAAGGATAGAGATTTGCTTTTTCAAGTAAATGACAAGCCTGCGAACGTTAATTCTATCGAGTGCCGATGGGCGTTCCTGAAGAGTCTTTTGACCAAGGACAACGATTCCATTAGATGGGAACGAAGCAATTGGGTTGATACGCCCATCATAGAGAGTATCGCGCTCTTTGGAGGAAAGCCTTTCTGAAACATTGACAATTGGAATTCCTGCTGCGCCTTCTGTAAGGCCACCGCGGTTGAAGCCTGCTGGTGCGAACCAAACATCCGATCTAGCCTCTGAAGATGCTAACACACCCATCATTGCGACACTTGGCGGAATCCAAACTAATTGTCCTGTACTTTCGTCTCTTGTTTGCACCCATGGGTAGAAGGTCGCACCGTAGGAGGAATCAAGCCTTCTATCCTTAAGAGTGTTGGCAGTGCCGACAACATTTAAGTTAACACGTTGTGCTTTTTTCTTATAACCCTCATGAGTTGGGGTGTAAACATTTGGAAGATCGATCAGAGCCATTGTATCTGCTCTGTCTTCGCAAGTTCTAACCATGTGGTTTGTAAGCGCCGTGTTTGTAAGACCCGGAACAACCAACAGGTTCATGTCGATAAGTTCAGGATCAGCAACCGTGTCAATAGCACGCTTGTAAGAGTGGTAAACATAGCTGTTATCTTCTGTGGATCCGTCGCCCATTAACACGTTTGCGAGTGGGTCAGGTTTAGTGATATCGAAGCCGTCAAAACCACCCCAGAACGGTGCTGTGAATTTATCAATACCCTCATCAAGAAGTGTTTTATAGCTAGCTGTTGCGCTGGCTGCTGTAACAGAAACTCCTCCTTTTCTAGAGCCAGACTCGTAGTTGAACACTGAGCTTTCTTTTCTAACATTGTCAAGACTGAAGATATACGCCCATGGCTGTACACCATCTCCAACATTAATATGATTAGGATCATCTGGGAAATCTGCATAAAGAAGTCTATGCAAATCACCTAAACCTGAAGCTGGTGCAGTTGATTTAGCAGTGCGTGTAGTGCGGAAACCAAAGTAGGCGTCTGTTTGATCTACAAGGCCACCATCCATCGACGACGAACGAAGTAAGCTTGACGGGAAAGTAAATGATGCGGTAACATCAGGCGCGCCGTCGCCGCGTCGTATACCTCCCTCCATTCCGCCAATAAGCTGAAATTTTCCGGAAAATCCATAAAGATCTTCTTGATATGTAACCATCGCGCTTCCAGAAGAATCTGCTCTGTCACTAGCGTTATTATACGCTGCATATCTTGGCCCCGAGTAATAGCCGAATGGAAGAAGCGACGGATCAGTTGCGCCGGCTTCAACATCGTTGTTCATTTCAACTCTAATAAATTTAGACATGTTAGGATACTCGCCATAGTATCTTAATCTCTTAGCACTGTTATCCCACTGTGCGTAAACATCACCAATTTTTCTTGCGACAAAGTTTGGCGAAGCTGGATTTAAGTTGCAATTATCGAATCTTTCAAGAACTTCGATTCTGTTATCGGTGTCAAGAAGGCTCCGCAAAACAACCGAGAAGGAACCAAATTGGCTTGTGTTGGTTGAGGACTGTTTAATTCTTTCGATTGACACTTTCACATTCTTGTGCAACCACTCACCATGGCCGCGGCCCTTCAAACGGAACAGTTTCTGCATGTTTACAGGCTCGTAGCTTGTGGCAACTCCTACGTCTTGAGAAATAAACCAGCCGGCAGTAGCTTCACGCCATTGTTGACCTTTCATTTGCGAGGGGCCAACACCACTGGCCAAAGAACCAGAACCAAGCGCAACAATACACCCCACACTGGCAGAGTTATGAAAGCCGTTGCTTTGCACGCTCTGCTCAAATGTTTCACCAAGCCAGTAATCTTTTGAACCTGACGGATAGAAAGTCGTAGTGTTTCCACCCCATAGTTGTGGGTTTGTGCAAAACTGACTACGGATAAAGTTTTCTGAGTTGTTATTGAAGTTAAATGTGAACGTCTCCGTGCCTTGAGAGGTGCCTTGAATGGAAGCTCTATAGTTACCATTTGCGTCACTAGAGATGAACGCTCCAGCAGAAGCGGTAACTGAACCACTTCCCCAAAGTGCTCCAGAAAGTTGAATAACACCGTTTTGTAAGTACCAAATTGCAGCACAGGTTCCTGTACCGAGGTCTCCCTCAACCGCACTGGAAGAAGTGAATAGGAATAGTCCATATGCGCCACCATTTTGTGATCTGGGCGTAGATGACATCGTTACCGGCGTTTTGTCGGTCTTCCAGCCTGCTGCAGCATCGCCGCCAGCAGCCTGACCGGTGGGAGTGTGAACGCCCATTAATCTAATATAAGTTATGGGTGCGACATTTGAACGTAAAAATGCTTTTGCAGCATAAGTTCCATACATAGGTGATTGTCTGTTACCCTCACGGTAGATATCTCCACCGCCGGCGCCTGGGACTGTATCTCCGAACTGTTCCACAAATTGCGAAAACGATTCTACTTTTGTGGGCAGGCCTGCAAGACCTTTGCTGGCTCTACCAATAATAACTGGCCCAATTGCATCTGGTTGGCGGGGTCTAAACGAGTTATCAATCTCGTTGATAAAAACACCGGGTGAAACAAACTTAAAGTTTTTAACTGACATTTGACTTTATCCTCACTTGATTATAATTGAAAAAATTATAAGTTAATCAACAGTAAATAGTAAACCCATTTTCAAAAGTCTCGAAGTGAATAAAGAAAATTGGCTGCAGTTCAGGAACTAGTCAAATGTAAAAGGCGATTCACCGGGAAGTGGCTCAGATTCTCTGGGATATGTTATCTCTACAGTGTTTTCATCTATTCTAACTAAATTGCGATCATCGTTCTCGCCTTCACCGATTAAATAGCCCAGAACCTTTATGTTTATATCAGTTGAAAACATCCTGATATCCTCATTTAAATTTGACATGTTATTATTGTGTGCAAAAGCAGGTTGAATAAATGCTTCATACCGGTGACCATTTCTTTTCATTACAAATGAATTAATTTGACCAGTTCTTGCAATAAACGGGGCCATAAGTTCATTCATTTGTTGCTGATATTCTGTTTTTATATTAATTTTGTAATCTAATTCAACATAAACAGGAATTGGTATTGATAATGTTTGAATAATAATTTTTTTATTTATTCTTGGATAATATTTTTGAATTGTGCTTGATTTAGGTAGAGATCTCATGGACTGCGCAACTGCAAAATTTCTAGTTTTATCTTTTACAATTCTTTTTGCAACGACCATACGTCCGGTTCTCTGATCGCCTTCACGCGAATAAATTTGTGCCTGAAATGAACCTTTGTTTGCTGGGTTTTTATTAATCGCAGTTCTTTCTACGCTGATAAGCGGTAATTTTAGTGCGCCGCGTTGATCTCTAAGGCTTTTTTCATTTTTTACTTGGAATGCCCTTTCAGGAGCTTGCCATAGTACGGGCACCTTTTCTCTACCCTCGTTTGTTTGCGCCTCAAGAGCCAAATCTATCTTTAAATACGATGTCATGGCATAATCTATGTTTTCAATATCAGATTTTAGCATGCCTATTTCTTCTAACGAAACAGAGCCTGTGCCTTGTGTTGCTGGCAACATTGCAAAATCAAAATTATCAGGTAGCATTGAATAAACCTCTTCTTGCTCGCTTACAGGTAGCATTAATTTCAAAAGTTTGATCAACTTGACCAAAAAGTTTTCTTGGTTCAGATAATTTAACTATTTCATAATAGGTTTTACCATACAAAATAAAATCACCTTCTCGCACAAAAAGGTTTTGATCTTCAGTAAGTCTTCTTTTGTGAAAATGTACTGTAATCGCTGAATCTGAGTCAATTCCAGCGCCTTCTAAATAGCTTGTGGCTTCATTGTCAAACTTAACGAGCGCCATAACCCTAATGGGTGATAAAAATGTTTTTTCTACCGCTTCACCATACATATCGTGAAAGTTGGTTCTTTCCATATCGATAGGATAGTAAAGTATTTGCTGTCCAATAACGTGCTCAATAAGCTCATCGTTGACTTGCTTTACTAAATCACGCTCTTTCTTGCCAAGAAATAATGGAGGTGGCGGCTGTTCAGGTCTGTCCCATTTATTTGACATTTACTTACCCCACAAAAATTGGCAAAGGAGAAAAAGCAAACGTTTTTGCTGCTGATTCTGCTTTTTCCGAAGACATACGAGCCAATTCCTGATATTCGGTTTCTTTTAACATTTCCATCAATTTATCTTTAAGCTGTTGTTGCTCATCTTTCGCTTGGGAAAGCAATTCAGAATGATTTAGGGTTACTGATTCTCCGGGAATTGGAATTTGAGTAAACTTGCCTCTGATTTGCCCTAACATTTCTTTACAAAGGGCCAATGAATATTTTCTAATCCATTGTTTACCCATGGAGTTTATGTTCTCATAAGGAATATTTGAAAATGGTAAAGTATTTAAGTTGTTAACTCCGTTTACGCCATCTTCATACGCACTATTGGTTGCAGTTGCATCTTCTTTCACATAAAATTGAAACCATATCGTATCGTCTTGGAAACCAAAGAAAGACGGTGTTGGAAATAATCTTAATTTATTATTTTTAATTTCATACGAATAATGCGATGTTCGCGTAAAAATTGAATCTTCATACATAACGGCCTGCATTTTATTTTGCCAAGTTGGTATTAATTCAAATGTTGAGTCATCTGCAAATTGACCGTATGTGCTCATATTCCCCACAACACCAATGCCGCCATAATAGCCGTAAAAGCGCCACATTGCTCTAGGTGATTTATAAAATACTTTGGTTACAAAAATTCTTTTGCCATTGATGTCAAAATCAACTGAGCGACCTGCGTGATCAACACCAGCAGCAGATGCACTTTGCACAATATTTTGTAAGTCGTAATCTTGAATATTTTTTACCGGGTTAAACGAAGCTGAGTAAATTGTTCTTGTACCGCCGAAGTTGCCCATTGATGCAAGCCCATCACCAATCTTTTGTGAATACGCAACCTGAAATCTTGGAAATTTTAGGTTCGTTGCTGATCCAGATTTAATTTCACCCTTGTGGTCAAAGGTACCAGTGACATCGCCTAATGAATCACCAAGTGAGTTTTTACTCTGGTGTAAATTAATGATATAAGAATATTCTAAGACTGCTTCTTCATACGCGGCATAAACATTTGCCGGTGTCAATTCAATATCAACTACATCGCCACCTAGTTTTTTATATACATAATTCACCTGTAGCGATGCGCCACTTAGAAAGTCAACAGAGCCCGTATAAATGCCAAATGGAACTGCAGATGAAACATTATCAGCAGAACCTGTTGAGGTTAATATAATTGCACTTGTTGTTGATTTTGGCGCAAGGTTAGTAGGCATAAAAAAGTCTCCTATTCCTTAAATAGTTAAGAATACAACAAAACCCCTGCTGATAAATGGCTGATATTTTAGGTGGCCTTTATTTTTTAGTGGTTTTGGAGGTAGTGCGAGTTTTTCTTGCTTTTGTTGTGCGTCTAGTTTTAGCTGGCGCTCTGACAGTTGGCTCTGGTGCTGCTTCCTCTGTTGGTTCCGTTAAAACACTAGAAACTACTGTTTCTGCTTGTTCTTCAGCGGCCGCCACTTCTCGTTCGATGGTTTCAACTTTCTGTGCGATTGCACTAATTCTTTCACTATTTGAAGTGGTAGTTGTTGGCGTTGTCGTAGCGACTCCACCTGATGCCGGGTGGCTTGCATATTTGGTACCAAACTTAGTGCCTCTAGCAATGATTCTTCTTTTCTTTCCCATGATGGGCTCCTGTGTTACTAAGTAAATAGTTTGTTTTTTTCAAAAACGAAAATCTGAAAAATTAGTCCGGAAAAATTTTTGACAGATCGACATTTTAACAAAAAAACCCCTCATCCAAAGATGAGAGGTAAAATGTAATAAAATTAATTTTTATTGATCTGCGAAAACAACACCGGTATCAGTTGCACTGTTAACGTATCCGTTAATAAACCAGTTAGTGCCATCACAAAAAAGTTCAACGTATGTTCCAGCATCAGGCGTCAAAATTGTAACCTTTGAGTTAGAAGATAAGTTTGGGTGATATGCAGCACCATCTTCTCCACCAATGTCGTGCTGAAGAAGACCACCAATAAAGAAATTAGTGTTTGAGCCAGTGCTGATCAAAAGATCTTCTGCGTCGGCTGCACCACCAACATACTCAAGTCTGAAATACAAACCGTTTTCTGCACTAGGCAAGTTTAAGGTTGCATCGGCTGAAAGACCGCCGGCCAATGGGCCGAAGAGAATCTTCTTACCGCTGTCCGAAGCTTCAAGCGACTTCGTTTCGGTTAACTTAATGTAACCCGGATGTCTGTGGTGAAGTTCTTTTTGGTTGTCATTAATCAGCTTTTGAATTCTGCTGTGACCAACTCTTTTTGTTCCCATGTTTAAAACCCTCCATTTTAAATTATGTTAAAAACATATGGTATCAGATATTTCTATCCTTGCTATAAATAGTTTTGCATACAGGAAAGCCCCCGTCAAAAAAACGGAGGCTTTACACTGTAGTTGTGCTAAATTATAGCCTAAGCGCCAGATTCTCCAAGGAGTCCGCGGACGACAACAAGACCGTACATATCAGGACGCACCATCTTCTTGGCATAACGCGTCATGACTCCCTTACGGGGTACGAAGTCTTCTGGTCCGAAGATCGTAGGAGTGGTTTGCAGTGGCACGTATGGAGCGTACACATATCCGCTTTCAAGGAAAGAGGAACCGCGACGACCAACAAGGATCACGTTGCGAAGGAAGTATGGGTCAACAATGACATCAAACTTCTTGCTAAGCGAACCAACGTTCACTGCACCGACAGAACCGGTTTCATCGTCATGAGTGACAGATGCACGGAATCCAGCGGTGAACTCAAGAATGTTGGCAACTTCAGGTCCGCAGACGAGGAAGTTAGCGCCACCACGCAGAGTCTTACGGTGGATTGCAGCGGACACATCGTTGATAGTCTCAACAAGGGTCTCATACCACTCAGACACTGTACCGGTGAAATCGGGAGCAGCAGAGCTAGCACCAATTTCATTACCATTGGAGTCTACAAAGAGACCCGGGGCACGTGACCAGTAACGAGTATCGGCAGTTGCACCATTAACGAGGTCAGCAAGGATCTCGCGGTCAATCTCAAGAGCAATTTGCTCAGAGAGAATGCTGGTCAACTCGACTTCTGCATCAAGGTTGTGGTAGGCGTTAAGGTCTTGACCTAACTCCGGGGTCCACTTAGCCTTGAGCTTCTTCGTTTGAGCGGTAACAGCGATGCTGTCAACCTTGATGTCGATCTCTGGGATCAACTCGGAACCCTCAAGTCCCCACTCAGCTTGTCCAACAACCGAACCGAGAGCACCGCCGTTAGTCAAATCATCGATTTGTGGGCAGCTCAAGGAAAGGTGCCGGCCTCCAATATTGATAACACTTGGCGTAGTGCTGTCGCTGGTAACAAAGATAAGGTTCAAGTTACCATCACCACGACCTGCAGAAAGACCGTTACTACCAGTGGTAATGTGGGTCAAACGACGAACTTGCGCAGTCGTTGCAGCGCTGACACCGGCGTCACCCAACACATCCGAAAGCGAAGCGATCGAACAGGAGAATGCACCGAGGTTGTTATAATCAGCTTGAGAGCCTGCACCAGCAGCTTGAATGTTGGATTTGGGAACCTCAACTCTAATTACATAACGGCCGGAACCACTGAGAGCAAGCAAGTCAGGATCGAAATCGATGATCTTGTTTTGCGCATTGGTACCATTTCCAAGTTGGAAGCCGCTAACGGTAAGAGCACTCGACGTAATGTCAAACGACGCAGTAGGCGAAGCGTATGCATAACCGCGGGCACTAACGGTGCGAGGACCAGAGAGGTCTTCACCCTTGGGACCAACAAGGTCAACACCACCAGTTACTTGAGAACCAACACGGTTGGTACCGTAAATGGACTCGTTAACCGAGTTACCGAATCTATCGGTAATGGTAGAGCTGCTTCCGAGATCGGGTGAATACACGAAATCAAGGAAGAAGATGAGACCCGATGGGAGACTCATCGGCTGAACGGAAACGAGATCGTTTGCGATCAAGCCAGCGAAAACACGACGGACGATGGGGAATGCGACGGCGGCAAAACCTTCGACATCTCCAGCGGCCATAGAAGTACTTTCGCGAAGTAATTCTTTTGCTTGGTTTTCAAGCAAACGAGACATAGTGCCCTTTTGACGGTCAGAATTAAGACCCTCAAGAAGTCCGGTCTTCTCCCACTTGGAAAGAAGAGCGTGGCTCTCTGCTCGCATATCACGATTGACAACACCTTCGGTCAATCTATCGATAATACTAGACATTTTAAATCACCTCCTTTTAATATATGATTATTTTATTCCAGCTAGTCTTTTCATCCTATCCTGTAATGGATCGGATGCGGGCGTTTCTTTACGAGTTGCCCGAAGAACAGTATTGCGTCGACCGATTGCCTCGCTCAGTGATTTTGGTGACTTCTTAGGAGTCGACTCCACTGTGCTTTGAAGCGTTTCAAAAATAGTCTTCGCCTCTGTTACAGAACCAGCGCTAGAAATTGCTTCGACAATTTTATCTTTTTGTCGCTCATTAAGGGAGGAATTTCTCAAAACACGGTTCGTATAGAGCAAGCGTGCATTAGAAAGATTTACATCTTGTAAATTTTCTTTAAGCTCATGGAAGGCCTGCTCATATTTGTTATTCTGCTCGCTGAGTTGCTTATTCTCAAAAACCAACTCTTCTTGAGCTTTTTTCAAAACTTCCAATTCTTCTTCCACATCCGTACTACGACGGTGTGCTAATTCTTTTTCAATTTGAAATTTTAAGTCATCAGATGATCTACCTGCCCAGCCGGCAAGTTCTGCACCCATATCGACTGTAAGTTTTTCCATAATTGCATCGACAAGTGCATCGGGATCTACATCCTCTGACACCTCGTCCTCTTTTTTCTTTTCTTTGTCTTTTTTCTTTTTGGCGTCACCTTTTTCTTTTTGTGGCGCTCTAGTTGATGTTGGCTGTCTACCGCCCATATACGATGGGCCGCCAAGATCACGCATATCATATGCCTCATCTAAATCTTCTTCTTCCTCGTTAATCTCATGACTAGAAAGAAGCTCATCTAAAGAAATCTCTTCCTCTGACTCTGACGCTAAGTTTTCTAAGTTTTCTTGCAATGCGCCTAAATCGATATTTAATTCTGTTTC
>PBLX01000021.1 GCA_002722435.1 Legionellales bacterium
TAATATCTGGCCTGTTTGTATTATACCCCCTTAGATCTTTGTCTTCTGCACTGAAAGATTCTCTATAAACCGTCATTTGATTGAGGCCGCCGCCGAATGTAGTAGCTACTTGATTTTGTTCAATTAAAACTTTTTTGATTATTTCTAAATTTGGATCTTTTCGAATTTTTGATATACTGTCAGCTGAAACGACCGTGTAGTCTTCCCCGCGGTCAATATAATGCTGCACCCCGCCAAGTGCTTGACGCATAAAATCTTTGCCGTCAATCATTACATCGTGTGAATAATATATTTTTCTTTTAGTAAAGCCCATAAAAAATCCTAATAATCGCCTCTTCCACTACCAAGTTCAGTAGCTGTTCCGATTCTACTATCATATGTGCCTGTTTCAACACCCATTTCTGCTTCTGCTTCTCTTACCATTCCTTCTGTAAATGTACCACCCAGACTAAGAACCCTATCTTGCAACATTTGTCTACCTAAAAATTCAGTGTATGCCTCTTCCATCTCCATATCTAAACTTGAATCAGTAATTGAACTAAAAATGCCTTTATCTATTTTTCCATTTTCTTGCATTCTAATTCTTGCTTCTTTAGGTGTGTCGTCATAAGTCCACATTTTATTTAATGTCACGACAAGCTTGCCAAGTTTCATAAAGGCACCCGCTAATGTCAAGGTGTCTCTACCATAATACATCACTTTTGATCTTTTGTCTCTTATTTCTGCATCAAGGGCACCTTGGCTATCGGAAACCGCATTAGACCAATACATTCTATAACGGCCAGTAGTTAAATGCGCGCGCACATTCGCGTTTAAACTTTTTTGGTGATCCGTTAATCTACCATGCTGTTCGGAGTCAGGTTCCGCTTGTATATTTGGCCACGTATTTTCATCAAAAGTTTGATATATCTCCACACTATTATTAAACGGTATTTGTGCTCGAAGGGCCTCTCCGTTTAGTGGCCTAGGTGAAAATAATTTGTGAGCCATTATATGTGTTGACAATGCATCAACTTTTTTGGGATTCATATAAGTCATAAACGATTTACCCATTGAGCTATTATATCCCGGCTCCGCAAGAACTTGGCCTGCGGGTTTTGCTAGCCCGTTGTTGGGTCCGAAACGGCCGGATTTAACAAAGGCAACATCATATCTATTTTCATTTACATTAGTTGTCCCGGAGCCAGCGTCTTTGAATTGATCAACCATATGTTTATAGTAAAGTCTAGAATCAGCACTAATAGATTCACTTAAAGCGTCATCTTCATCGGCAAACGCATCCGGTTCGTATAAAAAGCCCTCATATTTTTTAGGCCGTGATTCATCAGTATCTCCTGGTACATCACCTCCGCGGAAACTGCCCGCATATGGATTTCTAGGATGAATAGAGAATACTTTTGAAAATGGAGGAATATCTTCAGCACCAAAAGTGTTCCAAGATTGATCAACAACATTGTATGCAAATCCATACGTTGTAGAGAATGTACCCCACGGCACCCCACTATAAAATTTATGTACTTCTCCTGTGGAACTCATTCGAAATCGGTTTATTTCGTCTGCACTAGGTTGCAAAAAATTTATAAATGCCTGGTATGTTCTCGTAGAAGGTATATTAACATCATATGGTTTTGGTGGATTATTCCCCAAAAGGGCTTCGGTGACAATCATATTACTATCGCCGCCCAACGATGGTGATTCAACTAGTGGATGTAATTTTTTAACACCGCCAGTGTCTACGGAATATCCATATATTCTGTATGTAATTAGGCAGTGAAAATCAGAAAATCTACTGTAAAAACCATGATGATCTCTATGTGGGGGACCAATCGGTATTGCATTAAATAATCTATATAATCCTTCAAATGGTTTATTATAAAATTCAGTGGACAAAGACCGTCTTACTTGTCTCTTATATGGAGCCCATATAATATGACCCCTTAAAAATGAATTTTCGTCATCGTTGCTCCATGTCCAACCGGGCCAAATATTATGATCTACCGACGTAAATGTTCTTAATCTATTAGTAAATTTGTTTAGGTCGGCCTCGTTAAAGGCATCGATGCCTGCAATTTCAAGCATGCGCCTATTAACAGTACCATCAACTTTGACGCTTGTAATCCCTTTGAACATCGCCGATGAATCTCCTGCTGATCCGAATCGAAGAGTATCATATGTTTCTGTCATATCTGCTACTTCTGAAGCGCGAGTTCCATATGGAGATAAAGTAGCGGGCGATATTCCAGGGGTAAATGATTCACCTGCATCATTTGTAAAAACAAGATGACTGGCCATACCAGGGTGCCCATGTACATTTGGAGGCATTTTACCGGCGAACGTACCCTCAGTAGTGCCAGCGTCATACAATCCAATTGAAGCAAATTTTCCACGATCAGCATGCGTGTAAAATAAATCCCTGTCAAGATATGCATATGCTTTATTAGGCATTTTATGATCATTGAAATATACACCCTCTGAGCCATCTCCATATAATATATCTTCGGGAGACGATCCGGGTGTTGGTACAAAAACCTTAAAATTTAAATTATTTACATCCCATTGAATTGCATTAAATAAATGTGTTCTACTAAATGACATTTATCGGGGGCTCCTTGAACGTTTGCTGCTTCTGTATTTCTCATTTGTTGATTGAGATGGAGAACTATCTCGATTTGGTCGCTTGGCAGTTGGCGTTGCTAATGATTTTGCCATGGCAATTTTGACTAAGTTTTGTTTGTTGCTATCTTTTCTTCTAGCAGACTCTTTATATACTTTTGAAGGCTCTGGATCCAATTCATAAAAAGAAGATCTTTTAATATCGGTAACTATTCCACCGACCGATACTTGTCCAGCCTGCGGGTCAGTACCTTTAAATTTGTCAGTTGCTTTTATTGGTGTTGGTTCAAGAAGCAAAATAGCTTCTCTTGTTTGTTCACGATTAATTTGTTCATTTTTTACTGAGTCGACCAAACTAAAATCAAATTTTTCATGGGAAATAGATACGTTAAGAGCAGTTAAAATATTTTCAGCTTGCATTACAGCATTGGTGCTATTATTACCGCAAACAATACCCATCTCTTTAAATTGTTCACCGGCACTTTTTAAAATTTCTAATCTAGTTCTGATGGGTGATTTACCCTTCATCCCAGATATTGTTTTTTGAGGCATGATTACTCCTTTAAAAAATTAATAAATATCAACATCAGACATATCCATGGCCAAAATATCACTTTGTGCAGAAATGGCCTCTGATACTCCCACTCCGCGAAGTGAGGCGATGTCGTACCAGACAAAATAACCTTGATTTGGAATTTTGCCGCTTTTGGAACTAATTGAATAGCCATCGACTACTTTAAAATACGGAAGCATAAGGTCGTCTAAAATATCATTAACCCATTCTGCAGTGTTGCCAACGGTGGATATCGAGGCAGCTAATTCTAATATGCTATTAACTCTACCATTTCTAAAATCTTCCAAAGTATCAACTTGAGAAAAACCGGCCGGCAATGTTGATCCTTCAGGATTATCATGAGCTACGATGTTTTCTATTAATCTACCTACTGTTCCGTCGACAAGCGTTTGGACCTGTCTTGGGATAGTATCATAAGTCAAAAATATACGCGTATTACCATATGTGCCATATCTCGCACTATCTTCAAGCCGGGTTTGCCACTCTTCGAAGCCAGGTCTCGTTTTGTCCCAGCACTCTAAAAGCTTTCTCCATGAAGGATCTGCACCGGTGACACCAGCTATATTAGCAGCTGGTTTTGGCTTCATTGAAACACCCATTGACGTTAGCCAGTTTGCTAGTGTAGGTGTAGCACTACTTATTTTTGAGCGTGGTGCATGTTCATTAAATATAAACATGGGACCTGGTGCAGTTTGATAGCTTGATGTAGTACATTTTATCTCTGTACCTGTTTTTGTTGCAGCAGCGGGTGGTGGTGAAGCTCTTCTTCCGCCGCCACCGCCGCTTGGAATTCTAGCGGGCATAAATTTTTCTCCTTTCAATAATAAATACTATACTAAAATATTTTAACATTAGTTATTTTAATCAGTAATCACTGCCTCTTGTGATTCCGCTCCTTGGACCGCTACTAACTCCGGGGGCGCCGCCGGCACGATGCTTGGAACCAACTGAGCTTGTTGACCTACCGCCGCCACCACTCCTAACCTTGTTGTGTGATAGAATGTCATCACTGAGATAACTGTGTACTTCATCAACCTCAAAGTTGTAAACTGTGACAACTTCATCATGATAATCAATACTGGATATTGTATCTTCGAGTAATTGACCTCTATCGCCAACAACGTAAACTTTGTCACCTACATTACATTCATTAATAGGCAACTCATTGTTGTCTCTATCTAAAGTATATAACGGGTGGTCTTCAGTACATTTTAATTTTTTCCCGGTTGCTGTTGTTAAAAGCACCCAACGATTTCGTTCAGTGGGCTCCATAACACTGTTAACATTATAAAATCCATATTCTTGAGTTTCAAAATTGTACGAGTACACCTTGTCACCAACTACAACATCTTCAACAACCTTTTGTTTATATAATGTAAAAACTAAAGTGCCGGCAAGGACACAACTACTGGTGCCTGTGGTTCCACCAGTGTCACCGCTAGCTGTAGAACCTCCGCCTCTAGATGCCGCGTCTCGCTTACCGCCGGCTGAAGCCGCAGCACTACCGGCGCCACCGGAGCGTTTATCATCGGTGTCGGCTGTACCGGTACTTTCTTTATCTTCTGTAGGAATTTCTACCGGAACTATAATTTCTTCGCAGTGTGTAGTAACAACCAGAGGTGCGCACAGCCCCTTTACTTTTGTGGGTCTTGAAATTCCCGAAGAAGTCTCAGATCCGATTGTTGCGTTAAGAAGTTCGTCATAGAAAAAAGCAGTTGGATTTGCACTGTAAGTACTGGCACCAGCTTCGACGCCAGTTATGTTGCTACTTTCGTAATATCCTTGTGATGCCACGCCCGGGACAATTGGCGAGTCAATAGTAAGTGAACCATAAAACTTTTTCGTTATAGTAGATGCAATTGCATTTTCTGCAAAATCAGGATCTGTTTTGTCAAGACCAGTCACCTCTGAAAGTCGATCCTTGATGGTTTCATCATTTAATCTTAGTATGTCAATTAACGGCTTAAGTCTGTCTCTAAAAGTTACGACAGCTTCTAAATTACCTTTTTGCGGCGACAATTGATACATCTCTCGCATCATTTTGATTACTTCTTGAGATGGAGCTTCCGTAGAATCTGGGTCATATTCGCTAAGAGGTGTACTTATTTCCATTAAAACGTCATAAAGTCTTGTATAGTGGGTTTTATTGAAAAATATTTCTTTAATAAAAACGGACAAAAGAGCACCAGCAACCCACGGTGGTACCAATTCAGCATATGTCGCCATGTTAAGTTCTGATACATCCATAGTTTCCCCGGATGATGGATCACCAATTAATGTTGCAGATTGTTCTTCAAGAATTGATTGCTGCAATTGTTCTAAAAATGTTTCGGCTGCGGCGGTTGCAAGATCGCCTCCTGTGTTAGTTACATATTTATCCACCATGGCTTCTACAAAAAAATCATTAAATGATTCATTGCTTTTATTATAACTACAAAGCTCTTGTGCATATTCGACATATTCTTCAAAAGAATCTACAAATGGCTTAATAAGATCGTTATAAATTTTAGAAAAATATTCTAATGTTCTATCATTCACAGTTATTGATATTTCATACCATGAGCCGTTATATCCAATGGGATTAAATTGTGCAATAGTGCTATCACCAAGCTCGCTGCCCAGTCCACCGGTAACAAAATCGTCATAACCAGAGTATTCAATCCCCTCTTGAAACTGTAGTGCTGACTCAGCCGCTGTGCCAGCCAAAGCAACGTCGTCGTCCATATAATCTTCAATCTCAAAGGCCAACATTCTATAGCTTTTGAAGCCCATCATGCCTAACTGCATACCAATTCCAACGTGATTTACATAATTAGCTGCCGCATGCGGGTGTTTAATACTATAAGGCATTATATCGTTTTGCACGTGTAAATTTTCAACTGTCCCGCCGACGCCACCGATGGCTCCACCAAGCATTTGTTCAATTGAAACACTATCAGGCACACCAAAATGAACGTACTTAACACATGAATACTTAGTTGCTTTTTCGGTGCCATCTGGGGCGGTACCGTTAACAGTGTTTACGAAGGGTTTTCCGTAAACACTTTTCATTTCATCGCTCATGTCAGGTGGAAGAATCACTCGATGCTGTGTAAGATTCATTTTTGGCACTGTGCGATCCTGTGAAAAAGTAGTCTGCATTCTTGTTTCAACAAAATCATCCTCTTGTATTCCTCTTGTTCCAGAAATTGAGGCAAAATCAAGTCTTAAATCTTTTCGTTTGACCGATACGTTTGTTACATGATAATATTCATAAGGTATAGACATTCCTAAAAACACAGCTAATTTTCTTAAATCAATAATTTGTGCCATTTGTGAGGTTTTCATAAGAGCTTTTTCATAATCAAAAAAGAAATAACCATAATTTTTACATATCTGATCGGCGCCGATGGATGAGCCAAGGGCTTCATAAGCTTCATTTACACTAGCCATTTCGGCTTCCACAAAATCTGCAACATATTCTTCATCGACGCCGGCGGCAGTCAATGTTATAGAACTTAGTTCTTCTTGTGCTTTGCTTAATATTTTTTCCGCAACTTGTGCGGTTTCATAACTGGCGCCATCGGCGCCGGCATCAATATATTCTATATGTCTTGTTAGCTTTGACCACCTCCTAGGTATAAAATCACTATTACCAGCCAAACCGTTTTCTCTAGTTGTGTCATACAACTCCCAATTGACCTCTTCGCCGTACATTCCGGATCCGCCGGGTCCATAAGTATAATAGTAAGGACTTAAGTTGGGTTGAGGCGGTTCATACCCTGAACCAATCGGTCTGGCTGGTCTCATATCAATACACGTTGAATTAATTGAAAGTTTTTGTAAAACTAATTTTTGATTAATAATTTTTTTGTTTAAGGTGACAAGTATGTCATTAAAATCGCGATAAAACTGTCCTGACTTGTGTGTTCTTTGCTTATCAGTGAAAGTCACTTGAAATCTTTTAAGTTCTCTGACTAGATTTGCTGTGTGTCCATATTTTTCAAGTATTAACCTAAGATTGTTCAAGTGATTTTGTAATCTTCGATCTCCTTTAGATTGAAGAGTATATGTTCTGATTAAATTTTTGAAAGCGCTAATAGCATTTTCATTTGAGATCGGTTCAGCTGCACGTAATTGTCCATCTAATCCTTGTATTGGAATACCATCGTATGGAGTTTGATCGTCGGCATATACATAGTGTGTAAAATACGGGTTTGGAACAACATTGCTATCCATTACATGTTCATACGTAATGTTACCAAAAAAACTGTTCATTAATCGACGATGAATTTTTCTATCAGATTCTTGCCGTGTTAGAAGATCAGCGTCTTCACCAGATTCAAATGCACCACTTTGAATATAGTCCAAATCTAAACCTATTGTACTGATGAAAAAAAGCTTTTGAATGCTTTCTAAAATTGCTTTTGCAACATCTTGTCTTTCAAGACCAGAAGAGTCATAAAGAAATTCAAGTTTAATATTTTCAATAACTAAAAGCTCTTTACCTTTGGAGTCATATTGTTTTACCTTATTGAAGTGGCCGCCGTAAGGCTCTGATAACAAATCTTCAAGTTTAATTTTTTTAAATTGGTTTAAAAAGTCAGAAAGAGCTTGAATATCTGTAGTTTCGAAAAATCTAGCCACGTGTTCATAAAAATAAGAGCTTGTTGTAGATATGTTATCCTGTACGACGTCCTCGGCGGGTGTATCAAAGCCGGTAATTCCAAGAGTTTGACGTAGCATGTAGTTATAAAAATCAGCCGTAGTTTCAAATGCGGATTCAGGTATATCGGTGACGGCCATCATATCATCCGCAAACTCCTCTAATTGGTCAGTAGTAATGGTGGTGTATTCAATTTTATTTTGCGTAGTTAGCTGCTGTGCTCTTCGCCTAATTTCGACATCGGTAATAGTATTTGGCATATTCCATGGGCCTATCATATTTGGACCAAAAAACATTAAATTTTGTATACTAGTACCGTCCATGAAAGTACCTACGTCAGTACCAGGTGCCAGGGCATCGGGGTATGTAATATATGAAAAAGCAGCCATGGCTGGCGCATCCTTTGCATTGGCATAATAAAAATAGTAATCGTTTACATCCATCCCAGCACCGCTGCCGTCGCCGGCGATTGTCGCGTCCATGATTAGGTCGCGTGCTTCATGAGCTGTTTTTCCATCAGACAGCGACAAACCAAAATCATATGCGCCTGCGTCCCAAGAACTAACTGCTTCATCATAAACATAAGGAAAGAATACATTATCAATTGTAAAATTATCGACAGTGGTATTAGTTGCAATCTGAGTTGCGTTAAATAAGTCTTTAAGTCTTAAGCGACCTAATTCTAGTTGGGAATTGAGATTTTCATATGGAGAAAGCCAGGCATATAAATACAATTGATTTAAGTTGTCACGAATAAATTTATCAGCTTCGCCCGTTGTCATTGTGTCGGGTTTTGTAAAAGAGATAGACAAGTCAGCTTTAACAACAACATCTGTAATACTCGCGCCGAAGTCTGTGCCAGTATTTTCGTTATTGTGAACTGATGCTATTTTTAAATACACAGTTGGTAAAAATTGACCAAATACACGCTCTGCATTTAATTTCAAATTTACTTTAGCCATTTTTAATCCTCACAAACATCATTCGAATCAAGAAGTTCTCCATCCATATTATATCTCGGGTCATCGATACCAGTGCCAGGTTGACATATTTCTGGTACTGTAACGGATCCGTAAATGTCATAATAAACCTCATTCTCTTTTTTATATTTTTCGCAATCTATATCTAAATCAACGTAGTAAGATTCTTTATTAAAATTACGTGCACATCCACAAGCTATATTAACATCAACTGCTTTATCTGTTAAGACATCAAAGTAATATTCAACAGAATCTGTAGGATATTTACTAAGTGGATTAACTACTGGATTTTTAAAATTCATAAATCCATCTTCAATCTGCTCTATTCTATTTTGAAAAAATTTTCTTTCTAATTTTACTATTTCAGATTGATCATCGATATAAAAAATTTCAATATCATAATTCTCATTTAATAACTCAGTATTAATTTCTTCTGCATAAACAACCAAATCATTCTTTATTAATTTAATTACTTTTCCGTCTGCAAATTTAGCTGTCTCGGCAACAGTTTGTTGCATTTTTTTTGCGGCCATTGGGTCTGAAGGGTCATCAACTTGTTTTGTGTAATACACATTTATATCTATTTGTGGGATATCATAATTTCTTGATGTTGAACTTAGCCCTAAAGACTCAACCGTGTCTTCAACATTGAAATCATAATTAGTTTCGTCCTGGGTTTTGATTTTAACAATTTGACCTTGACATGTGACTATTTTTGTTGCTGGTGCAAGTTGATTAGTTGCAGAGTCAAACACCACATCACTAATAGAGGAACCATACGAAAATTTATCTGTAAATATATTTTTATATGGTGGTGATATATCTATATCTGCTGGATCTAGCGTGCCAACATCTGTTGATGCTACCTCAAGATAGTTACCAGCCGGCGGATAATTTTCTATGTCAGTAAAGCTTAAAATCCCTTCAATAAACTGTGTCTCATTTTTAATTCTATTATTAATATCGTTTTGTTTTTCAGTGAAACCTGCGTATTGACTGTCATATAAAATACCATCATCAAAAAATGAGTAGAAAACAGGCTTAAATTGACCAACAGACAATCTTTGCTTGCCGTATGGTGTAAGCTTAAAATCTATAACTTGTTCTTTTTTATTTAAAAATTTTGCCATTTATTAACTCATAGATTATTTATCTGATCTTTTTGGTCGGCTTGGAGCACGTGTAGGAGGTTTCGAACTTCGACGATTACGGCTAGGCGGTTTCATCAAAACATCAACATCTATCTTAATTAGCTCGACAAAAGATAAATAATCATACGGCCAATTAAACTGAACACCTCTATTGAGTGCAGCTTTAAATTTCGCTCTTTGCCTGAGTCTTGCTCTTTCTCTAGGTGAAATTCTTCTACCTCGTCTGCGTCTACGTCTACCTTTTTGATCAATTTGTTTAGTGGCCTGGCCTGCTTGATCAACAAGCAATTCATAGTAATCTGTATCTGCTCTTTGTTTAATCTTGAATACCATCCACCTTAAATCTTCATTGTTTAAAATTGAAGCGTTTATAAGCTCATTGTTAGCTAAATTATGACTACATGTTGATTTTTGAAAACTAAGTTTTTTATAATCCCTAGGGGCGATGTTTTGCCAAATGTAAGATAAATCATTTTGATCAAATTTGTATTCAAATTCTAAAACATACATAGCGACTGGTGCGACATCCGGATTGTTTAAAGCATCAAATTCAGGTGGGAATATGTATTTGTCCATCGCATCTGCTAATCTTCTAATTGATTGCCCTGCTTCAAGCAAATCGCCCTCATCATTAATAGCTTTTTCCCAACGCGGTTCCGGAATTCTAATAAATTGTTTAAGATTTTGCTCAACAGCATTTTTTGAATTTCTTGCTTTTAATCTAGAAATTGCTTTTGATTCTATACTACGATTAGTTATGTATGGAACAGCAACAATGGCTTCACTAATTGTCATCGACTCTTTTATTTCACCAAGCCTTTCCTCGCTATTTGTTCTGTCGAATCCACACAATTTCGATAATGATTTAATTTTTCTTGCGAATTTCCGGGGACGCGGCGGAACGTCAAAATTATTGTATATACTTGGTTCGTGGTTAACTAAATAATGACTTCTTAACCAATCTAATGGAATTTCACCAATTTCCATAAATACGCCAACGTCAGGTGATGTGGGCATTGTACCAAATTGGTGCCACATGCCTCTTGGAACAGAAGCTGCACCAAAGTTTTGAGGAAGGGTTAATGTTCCACTATTTGCAGAAATTCCATGCGGGCCATCATCGTTAAAATTGAGCATTGGAGTTTCCCATTTGGGCCTAATTAACCATTTTTGACCGACTGTTTTGTTTGTAACTTCCCCTGCAGAGTTTCCATCGGGTCCCTGTATTTGTTCAAGAACTCTCTCAATTCCAAAAATATCAAGACTTGAGGTAATTTGCATCGAGTTTACATTAATTCTGAATCCATCATATGGCGAAGGAACTGTGTTATCGTCACTCGGAGCTAACTCTGGATTAAATTTACCACAGTTAGTGCCCATAAGTTGTTGAACGGGCAACAAGGTTGGCTGGCCCCTTACACCACGAATTTTGGGAAGGTTGTTGCCAAATTCCTCACTTCCAGATAGTTCAGCAACCGGACCAGTATCAAAACGCCAGCAATAAGTTTGCGTTTCTGCTAAGATTCTTTCTAAATCATAAGCAACACTAGCAGATGGTCGGAAAATTAAGTCTACCCATGCCTCACCATTTGTATATGGTGGTGTGAACGCCGGGTTGTAACCACTGAAACTATCCATAGCTGTTTTTTCAAATGATGCGGTATAAAATCCATGTTGTGGCTCATTTTCAGAACCACTAGCTATAATATTTTTTGTTGAAAAACTACCAGTTGGACGGCCGGCCACCGGTGGACCAAAGGCAGATGGTCTTGAGTACATTGTAAAAGTTTCCTTAAAATCAGGATTTCTTTTGGGATCTTGTGGTATCGGAAATTCGCTATGCATAAGCAGTGGCTTGCCAACGTTGCCTGCAGCTAGTGCAGAAAATGAAGATGATAAATATGCTCTTGCGCCATTAAGTCCATAGCAATTGTTAAGCATGGCAATACCAACGGTATCGCCTCCAGTATCACCACCCTTGCCGTAGCCGGTGCGAGCTTGTCGTTCTGCAAGGGTATCGGTAAGTGCGTTGCCAAACGTATCAACTTCATGCTCATATGTTCTTGCACCGTTGTGTGATCTTCTTAATTTTATTCTTGCCATATAAGTCTCACCGGGCGAGAACTGAAGATCATTAGTTACGGTTTTAGATTCTAGTGTTGTTAACTCACTATCTTTTAAGAAGAAGTTTGCGCATTCTCCAAAAAAGTTTCTTGCAGCCATTGAATATACATCATCACCTTGGTCTGACATTTGTACGTGCGAGTGTTGCTTTTCAAAATGCGAATCACCGCGCTGTACAGGACCATATCTTGATGACCAAAATGCAGCTTGTGTACTAGCTGAAGGATGTGTTTCTAACTGCATAAATTTATAACCCGGTAAAAACGATTTTGGTCGAATAATCGCTTCAAATGGCAATCGACGATCCCAAAATTCTCCACCTGTGTACCCATCACTGCCTGAGAATATTCTAAATTTGCTCGTACCAGATGTACTGCCGGTTCCATGCGAACCAGTAATTGTCAAAGCATAGTTATCTAAGTAATCAGTATCAGATCCAAAATAGCCAGATTTTACCTTAGATGGATCATGAATTACCGGATAGTCTACTGCTAAACCTGATTTAATTGAATTAAATAAAATGCCCGGCGCGAACATTGGTTGGTATAAAGTATTTTGTACTAGCTTACCGTTGTATTGGAACATTTGTACACGGCCGTCTTTTCCATATGTTACTGATTTGTGACCAGTATAAATTCTTACAGACGAACTAGCAACAAAACTTTCAGCAAAAGATTTACTAAATTCAGATACTAATTGCGTTGTTCTTTGAGCAGGATAAAAACCATCATACGGATTAAATCTAATCGCACCAGTTGCTGAGAGTCTAATTTCATCAGCTTTTAATAATGTTTCTTTTTTAATTTTTAAGAAGTTTCTTAAGAAATCTGAATTGGAAAAATCTTTGTAAAAATTTTCATGTCTATTACCACTTGCAGTGCATGGCATATCAGGATGATTACTGGTCAAGAATCTTCCCCGCAGGCTAAAGTCAGAAGCTTGGCCAACCAATTCATAGTGGTCTATGTCATACACACTTGATGGTTTAATACCATTCTGCATAATATGTCTTGCAAACCTGCTCATTCTATATTCTGGTATAATTGCAAAACCTTTAGCTTTTAATTTAAGGTCTTCATGGAAAGCATCATAAGAATCCCACCATGGCTGAGATGATGCCGACACAAAAACGACTCCTGATTTAGAACCTACCTCTGTAGTTACACTTGAGGTCTTCATTAAATAACCAGCTTGGTCACCTGCTTCCCATAAAGCTTGCCCAGAACCGGCTATATTGAGCCTATTCGCTGGTAAAAATGATGCACTTCCCCTTGGAAGAGAGCCTGTTTCGGGTATAAGTGGGCCTTGCGGCGATACAACAGAAGTTGGAGTATCAAGTATGTGCGGTCGTGCATAAAGCGCAGATGGGGGCGCATAAATCAATGTAGCATAATAGTCGGGTGCGTTTGCAGTACTGGCATCGAAGTATCCATTATATTCATTTTGCAACTCGCCTGAAAAGCCATTGTAAACATTGTTATAAGAATAAGCGTAGTATACATGTTGTCCAGATGGACTACCTTGATTATCGGGCTTAGATCTGGTTAGGAAATGGCACGAAGGGTCTAAAACCCAAGCGCTTTGACTACAATGTACGAATTGTGAATTATATGGTTTTAAATATCGGCCAAGCGTGGCTCGATAAGGCTGATCGCGTTCTTCAGGACTCGTAAATAATTTACGTCTTCCAATTGTTAGTGACTCAGTTGTATGACTGGTATTACCTTGTTCATTGGCCCAAAAAGCGTTTTGAAAGTATGTTCTTTGCGTGCCTGAAACAAATTCGTTTCTAAGTGATGGGAAAATATTTTGAGAATATAAGACCCAATTAAGTGTAAAATTTGCACTTCCGCGAGTCTTTCTGATAAGGTCTCTATAAGATTTATATGTCTGTTCAATTTTGATATTTGTTAAATCATTTAATCTAGGATCACTAAAGTATATATCCTCATTTGTATTTGTAACCTTAAACGTAGTCGATGTACGCGACATACCTCTTGTTGCTTCGGGGTCTGCTACTATGGTACCAATATTAACTAGCATAGGTCGACCTCTGGTTGAGATAACAGGCACGTTATAATGTGTCTGACCACCACCATAGAGCATTGGCAACGATGTAAATGTAGGATCTGAAACAAGTAGTTTGTTAGATTTTCTTAATTTCGTCAATACAGGGTGATCGTTCTGATGAAACTTATTCCAACCCCAACCATGTTTTGAGCCGCGTTTATGCAATAGTTGATTCAAATAGTCTGGATTTAGTTCTGCTCTTTCACATCCGACTAAAGCTTCGTTTTTAACTGCAAACACATTGCTCAAAAGTTCTGAGCCAAGCAAGCCCATCTCTTCTTGAACGTCATCAAGCGTAATTGTGTTTACACGCGTGTTTGTAGGCTGGAATAGGGCACCACCAGCAAGACTACCTGTTATGGCGTCTGACGCTGTTACAAACGTCCAATAGTAGTCAATCTGACGACCAGCTGAACTTGAACGATACGGTGAATATTCGCTGTTAGTTCTTTGATATCCTGCATATTTGATATTATTAGCATCTATCACTGAGGATGAGAACCAGCGGTATTGCCTATCATTTTGTGGTATTGGCCGCGTAACAAATCCATTGTCATATCTTTTTCTGCTACCGTAACCATTTACAAATTCTACTAATCTAGTAGCAGGCGGTTGACCTGTTAAATTAGCAGAGCTTGTTCCTGCTTTCAAAAGTGACGGGTCTGCTTGAGTAGCCCTTTGCGCTGTAAAATGTAAGTTTGCTGCATTTTTGACGTCAATAATTATGTTTCCATTAGAAGCACTAAATGGAGATGTGGGGTTTTGATCTTCACCATCCATATCGTCACTTGGATGATCACCCATTCTCCACCAAGATAAAAGACTTGAACTGCCTTCAATACCTGATTGTGTTAAGTTTTGCGGGGCGCCTCCATTGTAGAGTGCCAACACCTCGGCGTCAGTAAGCGTTGTGCTATACATTGCAATTTCATCAGCTTTACCTGTGTATTCGTAACCAGAAATACTGTCTACTCTGCCAAAAAATGCGAGAGGATATGTTAGATTAGAGCCATACCCTCTAAAGTTTGATACGTTTTCTGAACTGGTTGGGAAATACGCTTTACACGATGAGCCGGGGAAGTATAGATTTTTCGACTCACCATTTACATAAATCTTCACTGTCGGCCCACCGACTATGCCACTGAATGTATTTCCTACAGAGCCGCCGGTTGGCATTGAGCCGTGTGCGCCACTGACTGTTATCACAACATTTTTCCAACCGGAGCCTGTCATAACTGTATCGACTGTTTCGTAATATGCATTTACAAAAGTGCCATGCCCATCTGTTGTTTGGAAATAATACCTTAGTTTATCGCCGGATTCTTGACGAAGATCGTGAATTGGTTTTACTGACGAGCCTGCCCAGCCTAATTCAAAAATCTTTAGCCCGCCACTGTCTGGTTTAAGCCATCCGCTCCAAGTAAACAGTACTGAATCATTGTTTGAATCTGCATGCACCGCATCAAACACTCTTTCTCGACGTTTGGTTGAGTCTTCAACGATTGCAATTACGCCTCTTGCACCGGTGTCAATGTCGATTGATTGTTCGTTTATTAAACCAGTATCTGGGATATTTTCATCTTTGAAATCATATCGAATATTGAAAGTATATCTAGAGTTTCTGTGTATTTTATGGAAGCCGGGGAGTTGATCATAAGACGCACCGGGCCCATATTGATCTGGACTCTTACTAGCATTGTAAATAGCGCCTATTTCTTCAGGAGTTAGAATACTACTCCAAACAGCTACATCAGCAAGATTACCATCGAAACCGGCATCTTCACTTGCCCTGTTTCCAATATAACACTGTTCTGTAGAAATGCCGCTAAATGTAGCACCGGCACCAGGTGCGCCTGATGTAGAAGAAGCTACTGTTTCTACACCATTAATATACATTCTTGGTAAATTTGTTCTATCACTTGCATCATAAGTTAAAGCAACGTGAGTCCACTCATTTAAATTAAGAGTGCCTGCACTTTCATAGTATGCAATACCGGTAGACCACCTTGCTGAAAATCTTAAATTATCATCTGCATCGGTGTACATACTAATGTCAGTGTCTCCGAAATCTATGATTCTTCCAACAACGTATCCACCGTCGCCGGTTTTAAAAATCCAAGCAGCTAATGTCCACTTACGACTACCGGTACTACCAATAATTGCATCCCATGTTGAAGGCGAGCCAATTTTGGTCGCATCAGAATCTGAATTTGCAAAAACACATGAGGCTGTTTGAACAAATTTGCTTGGAAATGATGTAGTTGAAAAAGCCGGACGATCTCCCGAAGAGTCAAATGTTCCCGATCTGCCATTACCACTACTGTCTGCAACAGTTCCAGTGCTTGAAACATCTTCATTCAATCTCCACCAGCCCTGTAAAAAATTACTTGAACGATAAATATCATATTGAGAGTATCCAACAAATGATTTATTTAATGTATACTTTTGTCTTGCAACTTCGGATGGGAACACAACGCTGTCTCTGCCAAACTTGGCAGTATGGCGCCCATAATGTGATTGAAGGCCGAAGTCTCTACCATGAATATCAGAAACAACAGTAGTTGTCGGTACTGCACCAGCTGGTTCAGGAATAGAGCCAGTGGGATTCTGTGAGGGCTTGATAACACTCAAGTTTCTAAATGGCATTGCACTGTATACGGAATACTCACCAGCTTTAAAGTCTCTGGCGCCATGAGTATTGGCTTCTGGCCCTAGAGTACCGGCAAACCTATTAGTAATAATCGTTTTGTTAACTGTACCTGTCAGATATCCAACGTTGTATTCGCCAACAAATTGTTGATGGCCATGCGCACCGCGGTGGCGATCTAAAAATGTTCTAATATTTGTTGTATGTTTTACGTTATCTAACTGTAACGGTAATGTGGGTTGCTGATCTGTGAACTGTCTTGCGTTTTGTGTTGCACCAAATGAATGTAAAAATTCGTATTGGTTTTGATAGTTCCCCGGCACAGTTGTCTTACCTCTACTGCCAGATTTTTGCGAAATATTTCTAATGTTCACAGGTCGTTTAGCTACGTGATCTCTGAAAAGATACGCTTTTTCATGAGGCGTGTATGGATAAGGTAATGTTCCAGCAGGTGGATTATAATCTGGCGGAGGATAGTCTGGGCCTACTAAACCAATTGCTCCTGTAGGCACAATACCAATTTCTGAATCTTCGTTGCATGTGCCAAGCAATATTCGCCATGCTTCTGGTCTGTTTTCTGGCGCATCGGTACCGTCATTTAACGGAACATGACGTGACTGATGACCACCAACAACGTCTTGTGTAAATATACCTTGCATTGGGACTTCTTGTAAATGACCATAGCCATCAATATGTAAGTTAGTAATTTCTAAATTGGGACCAACACGTTGTACAACTTCTCTATTGTATCCAGAATCTACTTGAACACTAGCGCTCATTATATTAAATGGGAACGAAAAAGTAGATTTAGTGTTTTTGTAGCCTATACCGTCTTCCCAATCTCTACCGTGCTGGACCTTAAACATTTTTGTTTTCTTTCTAATAAAATTATCAGGCCAAGAAAAATCAATGTAGTCTTTCAAAGGAATGGATTCACTCACAAATCCAAGTAGCACGTTCTGTGGAACAAACACGCCATCTTCTTTTGAAACTGGGCCGTTTGGTTTTACTGCTGAAAGTGTGTAATCAATGCTGTTGTGATTTTTAAAGTTCCGGCCGCCTTTAATACGGTAGACCCGACGTTGGGTTCTTATTATGGTTTTATCTTTTTTAACTTGATCAATTTCGATTTCCATAGTGCGTACACCAGCAGAACGAGTTCGATCACCATATTTGTTGGACATGTATCTTATGCCGCCAACGGTCGTTAAATTTGGTAAACCAGCGCTGCTACTGTAGGTTGGTTTGGTATAAATTACAGATTTGAATTTATCTCTCTGTGTATCAATAGTAGTATTATTTGAAGTAATTTCAGATTGCTTAGATTCTGCTCTTTTATCCCAGTAACCTGGAGCTTTTACAGTTGGTCTTGGTGAACCGGGATAACTTTCTAGCGAAGTGTCGGTAACACCATCATCACCGCCGCCACCGACATGAGGAATTACTGGCTCATATGCGCGCCAGAATTGATCTGAGTCAATAATGTTTAACTTAGATTTATATTTGTTTCTTTCTAAAACATGACTTTCAATAATATTGCTTATATTATTGACAAATTCAGAAGATGCTGGAACAAGCTGAGCTATTGCAGTTGTAATTGCTTCATCATACCACTTGTAATATTCAATATATTTTTCAACGGTTGCAATTTCTTTAACTCTTCTAAAAAAGGTTTCTCGAAGTTTTTCTAAAGTTTTATATCGGCCGCGATATCTGTTAACTGGTCGGCCAATGATATTATGAAAATCTGCAGCACCTGCAAAGAAATCTAGCATCTCTTCACTTATTGCGTTATACAAGCTTTTTTCAATTGAATATTGAAAACTTGGAACAATCTCGTTTCTTCTTAAATTGGGGAATAACATATCCTCATCTGAGAATAACTGAACCATATCAGCTGAGACTACTGTTTCTGGATCTACAAATTTATATGTGTTTATAGTTTTCTTTTCAACAACATCTGTAGAATTAGCATTGAATCCGTATCCATAGCCAGTATATTGATACCCCGACACCGCTTTAACCCAATCTCTAGCTGTACCTGTGCTACCTGTTACAGAGCCAGAGCTAAAGTCTTGGACGACAAAATTGCCGTTGGCGTCAGATCCAGTAACATTCCCAAAATTCCAATTAAAAACAAGCGTGTCCGCGTTTGTAGCATTGAAGCCGTACAAACTTGTGTCAAGCACGGAGATCGACTTGTAAGAACTTGAAACTCCAATATTTTCAAAATCAAATGCGTGTTGTATCAGATCATCATCACCGATATACTTCATCCAAAATGCAACCGATGAAGCATAAACATCTGAACGATATCTGACTGCTCCTGTTAAGTTAACACGGTCAGCACCAACAAAAGGTCGCTTTCTAGATTGTATAATGTGTTTTGCAAATGTACCAGTTAGATCATGCGATAATCTAAAACTATTGTAAACACCCGGTGCTTGAGCGGTGTAGCCAGCAAATACAACTTCATAGGTGCCATCACCCGAACCGGTTACAAAAGGAGCAAGCGGATATTTTTTAGGTCTAACTCTTACCGAAAGATTCCATTTTTCATTATCGTATAGATCAAAATATGTACTACTGGTTAAGACAAAGTTTTGCGAAGCTGTCATAAATGATGATGAAAGCTTAAAGTATGCATTTTTTGAGCCAACTTTGTCTCTAACTGCATAAACTCTCATTGTTGCTTGATCATCTTCGTTCTTAGTGGTGTCTGTGCCTTTAACTCGATCGTCGTCACCAGAAGCTACTTGTAGGTACCCAAAGAGAGAAATTTGATCGTAATCTCTATCTCTAATAAAGTTTCCAACTTCGTTACTATAATTTGGAAACAAGAAGTTACCTTCGTATGTAAAGCCGTAAGGATCTTGATTTTGTGAACCATTTACGGAGCCTGAAACAGATTCAATTGATAAATTAGGAAAGGAAGCTGATCTGTTGTAGATAACTGCTTTGCTATTATTAGCCGTATTAAAATTAGCGAAGTTTTTAGTTAGCGTTTTTAAGGTTAAGTTATTTCTTAATTCGTACTCTTGATTGTTTGAATTAATTTTAAGATTAAGCAAGCCATCGCTAACATTAAAACATCTTAAAACATTTCTAATAGCTTTCTCAGTGCCCTTAGTTTTATAAATGTCAGCTAAGTTTCTATAAAGATTTTGATAGATAAGGTTTTTAGTTTCTTCAATGTCGTTTTCAAAATTTTGTGTGTCGCTACGATTCATGAATTTTTCAAGAATCGTGGAATCAACAAACAACTCTGGAACATATAAACCTAAAGATTGTGGGTAATGCTCAGCCATTGGGTAAACTTTATGTGAAGCACTTGGATATTGTGCAAATTTTATTTTTGGAACTTCAGCAATTTGTAATTTTAACTTATCTAAATAAGCTCCGATGACATGAGTAATATATCTTAAGTGTGAGTTTGTTGACTCAGGCTCTTCGTCTTGAATCCATCCGGGTACATGTGCGATAAGGGCTGCATTGTTGCTATAGTCGTAACTTGAACCGGTTTGATGTAATTCATCCCTTAGCCTGATATACCTTGGGTGTTCTGTTCTAATAATGGGATCTTCAAATTCTTTGTTGGCTGCAGATGCTGAGACAATTGCGGAGCCAGTATTTCTACAGTTGGTAGAATATCCAACAAACACACCATTAGTAGCTCGACCTGCATAATCTAGAACTACGCTGTCAACTGACGTATCGGTTGTAATGCCTTCGTTAAATTTATAGTATACGCCCAAATCTGCGCTAAAAATATCTGAGTTAGAGCCGCCTCTTACATTTGTAAACCAGTTAGTTCCGATCTCTCTCGCATTTCTTGAAGTTTTCCAGTATCTAAACTCGTCAATTGAGCCAGACAAGCGGCCGGCGCCGGCGGTTGCTGAAGAAGAAATTGGATTGGTTATTAATGCACCAATACGAGCTTGCATGCTTTTATCATTAAGCTCTGGAATTCTTGTAAATGGTTGTCTATAGTCTTGAGCGTGACCAAGTGCTTTAATATCAGTTTGATCTAGAACAATGTCCCAAATTGCAACGTCAGCAATTTCACCTTCCCAGTTACGATTTCTTTGTGATACATTTCCAATAACACAGTTTTGATTTACAATTCCAAAAAACGAACCAGTTGGTGCGCCACTTTCAAGCTCAACAGTTTTTTCGTTTCCATTTACATATATTCTTGGCAGGCTGCCTGGTAAAGTATCTGTTGAAACCGAACCATCAGATGAAGCAGATTGGGGAGCATGTGCTGCATCATAGGTGACTAATACATGTTCCCATGTGTCGTTTGTGAAAGATGCGCTCGGTGTTCTATAGACAACATGGCCGCTGGAGCCATCAGCGCTTTTCCATTTGACCGCAAATTTTATTCTATTGGAGTTATTAGAATAAAGTGATATATCTTTAAGACCAAAATCAATTATTCTACCATAACCACCGCCACCATCGCCAGTTTTACGTATACGGGCAGAGATTGTAAATTTTGGACTATTTGATGCAGTTTGATTTGTACCTATAATACCGTTCCACAAACTTGCATCACCAATATTGACACCATACAAAGCACTATCAAAATCAGCAGAAGCACTTTGGATGTAAGCACTTGGAGTTTTACTAGACGCTGCGGGCTTGTAACTACTGCTCCCATAGCTACCAGTACGACCGTTCTGGCTCCAATCTATTACATATTCTCCACGTGGGTCTTCAAGCTTCCACCAACCCTGCAAACGCTTGTACGATGTGTATCGATTAGTATCGTTTGCTACATACCAATCATGGCTTGATGATTGAACAAGCTCCATACTATGTGTCAAAGCGTAAGGGGAAAGTGAGCCAGAATCACTAAATCTGCCGTTTACGTAAAGTTCACTTTTAAGTATTTGTTTTTGAGAACCGGTGTTGTAGAATCGAAGTGCATAATGATTCCAGTCACCCATGTTTGCATGAAGTGATTTGTCACCAAGACCTAACATTCTTCCGATTGTTCTAGGCTGATCTGCACCAGACTGAACAGTAACGATAAACGGATCTTTACGGCCGCCAGATCTGTTTGTGGTGCCGGTTAGTTCAATCGTTAAACGTGAGTAATCAGCATGCGTATTTGCTTTGTTGTTCCAAGCATCAAAGACGACTTGACGACCTGATGTGTTCTGATTGTGTATAGAGCCAGTTTTCATCCAAAATTCAACTGTAACTCCATTATCAAAATTTGCTTTTAAATTTGATTCTCTTGTTCCGGTACCATAGTCTGCTGGCAAGGTTTCGTTTCTGTATAAATTTGTGTCATATATATTAGAACTTTTATAACTACTGTTTGCCTCATTAGGCAACAAATCTTTAAGTGCTAAACTTTTTGCTGAACCAGTTCCCGGGCCGCCGTTAAATTGTATGTATTGCTGGGTTGTTGGTATGCCATAATCATCTATTACCTCACTTACGCTATAACCACCGCGTGCTAAGTTGATATAACCAGTTGAGCTAGGATATAGATTTTTTAAAACATATTTTTCTATATCAAGCGATTCATTCAAAAACTTAGTTAATTCAAATTCAGAACCGTCGTACGGATAAAAATCAGTAATTCTTTTTAACGCAGAGTTATAATATAGTCTTGCTGAACCATACGTAGCAAAATTGGCTGGGTCTGAATAATCAACTGTTGGGACAAATCTTTTCTTGTCAATAATTTTTTGTTGAATGTTTTTTGAAGATTCGGCTTCTTCAAAAATTTCTTTTTCACTCCCAGCCGACAAGCGTGAGTTATCGACCGCGTTATCAAAAAGTTTTTTAATGCTCATACTTCTCTACTCTAAAATTAAATTGCTGGTTTTGCTCTTGCCATGATAAAAGTTCATCATCGTAAAAAGCAATTTTAAATGCATATTCATAACCGGGCTGCAAAAGGCTCATGTCAAAATCAAAGTAACTACCAGATACATCATAAGAGAGTCCAGTAGCAAAATCAGATCCTGTATTGTGTGGGATCGTTTCCAAATTATCAACAGTTCTTATAACTCTGTAGGAAGCACTTGGTATAACCATATGCTCGGCAGTCTCGTTGGCTTTGGTAAAAATTGTTGGGCTCCAGTTTTTTTCTCTAACATACAAATTGAATCTTGCATTTTGATTTGACATGTAAGAGTTTTTTAAATTTGTAATATTTAAAAAGTAAACTGGCTCGCGTGTATGTACATTGCCTTTGTATTGTTGGGTGGTGATTGAGCCGGTAAAAAATTCAGTATTCGAATTGTCATGCCAAACATCAAATAATGTATCAAGCGTGACGTCAGCAGACTTAGTAAGCCCAACAGAGCATGAATATATACCTGTGCTCACATAACCGCCGGTTATTGCCGTTTCGCCCGTGTAAAGACGAAGTTTGGATCCACTTGGTGCAGTGTTGTCTGATGAACCAGAATACAAACTTACAAATATATCGCCGGTGCCAATACTAGGTATGTTTCTCAATCTGCCTCTTACATAGTTGTAAAGATAAATTGTATTTAAATTGTCTTCTGCTGGTGCCAATGAACTACTAAAATAGAAGTTACCTCGGTCATCTCTAGTTGTTGAATTCCATCTAGCTTCTAAGCAAGGTCTTTTGAAGAAATATTGAGTTCCACGTGCAAAAAATCTTTTTGTATAGTATGATTTTTTAGCGCCATTAGGGTTGTGAATCATATTTTCTGCATTTTCCCCACTAGAATGCGAATAAAAAGCTTCAAAACTAGACGACAACCTAATCCCTAAGCCATAATTTTCTTTAGTGCCGGCAATCCATTGTTCGACCATTTCACTAACGTCAATCTCAACATCGCCTATTCCACCTGAAAAATGCTGTGTATACGTTGGAGTGGCATGATATGTACCGCCAATACTCGACCAAGCTGCATCTTTACTTGCCCTAATCCAATTTGAGCCAACTTGATTTCTTGTTAAGTCTTTGTATTGTGTAATATCGAGTCCGTCTCCCTCTTCCCATGACTGAGATACAGCTTGAACAACAAATTTAAAATTTCTAGGTATTGTTCGCGAGTGCTCTGCTTCAAAAACTCTTAGATAAAAACTAACGCTACCAGAAGCAGGTAGTGAGCCCGATGCTCTGCTAGCTGATATTTGTGATATTGGAAAGGACATCAGAACTCTAGATAACTCTTGAGACCCAGTTGCTGCTGAACTGCTTACGGATTGCCTTTCCCAAATAGAATATACTTCAACAACATCAGCTTGACCAGTGTTGGACCCAGTTGCACGTGTAGACAGGTTTTCGTCGTATGTATTAACTATGGTATTGTCTGCGTTTGCTATAAATCTTTTTATGGACATTATCTTGCCGTCCCAACAATATCTGTACCGGGGAACTTTATTTCAACGATTGCATTTTTAGGAATTACAATCATATTACCATCTGGAGAAGTGTTTTTATCGATGTCGATTGACGCACCTGAATAACTAGTGTCTGTTTTATTAACAACTTTGACTTTTAAAACATCTAAAACACCTTCGATAGACTTTAGTTTAGCATATATTTCACTAACTGAAAAGCTTTCTCCGATAAAAAATCCTTCTTCGTAATGTTCAGTCAGAGCACTAACACACTGTTGTAGGGTGCCATACTTATCTACGCCCGATTTTGTTTTAATACTAAATACTATTCCAAAATTCAAGATAAATGGGTCTAAAATATCGATTGTATCATTAATCATTCTAAATTCATTTAACCATATTTTTAGATTTTTTTTAATAGTATTATTTGTCTCTATAAGGCTACCAAAAGGATCTTCTGAGATAACATAAAAATTTAAGTTTCTTTTTTCTGAATCTGGATCTCTTTGAACTGAGCATCTTTTTATTGAACCAAATTGGCCTGGCATTCTATAAGCAATACTTTCATAATCAGACTGAGTAACTGCCCTATTTTGTGTTGGAAAAGTATCGTAAATTCTTTGCTTAACCTCTGCTGAAGTAGGATTCGTTACATCTCCGATAATAGGTACCTCATTGTTTACTTCCAAAGAGCGCCTAACTGTGTTTAATTTACTTGTAACTAAATTGGCTTGATTTTTAAACTGAAACAATGCAGTTGTTACTTCATTAAGCTGGCCTGCTGCGACATTCGAGTTAATCGGATTAGTGGTTCTAAGTGTAACGATAAGAGAAGTGTTTGATGGCACTATACCAAATGAATCATTTTTTGATAAACGAGTAGGATCAAAACTAGTATCCGTTACATAATTTTTACCAAAAATATCCATTGCGACAGACTGTGGGTCTGCCACTACATCGGTTTGGCCGGCCTTGCCACTTCCAAATTGTAAAAATGTGTTTTGTCTTTCGTGTTCAACAACAAATTTTCTAGATACTAGAAACGGTTTTATAATTGATGGAACATTATCATTTTTATGATTTGTATTTGCAACCTCTTTATAGACCATATCTTGCGCTAGATAGCTAACTTGAAAATATTCATTGCCACTTTCATCGAAAACAGAAATTATTTCTGAAACATTTCCAGTTTGTAAGCGCACTCTTCTAAATCTTTCGTAATCACCAATATTTATTTTTTCAGTTGCAAACGCGCCAGAAATAACATTGCCATACGCTTTTATGGCATAATGAGTTGGCGCGCCGGTGGAATCATCAACCCTTGCAACCACTACTGTGTGTCTAGGATCTGAAAAATCTATATTTTCCATCAATGTAAAGTGTATTTTTGCAGCTGTAGAAAACTGTGTACCTTTCTTCAAAACGGGTATATAATCTTTATCCGGACCTAAACCAGTGGGAGAAGCTGGGACTAAAATAAACATTGAAGTTTTACCAAAGGTTGATGGGCGACCAGTATGTTTATAACCCATAACTCTTCCATGTCTAAGTATATTATTATACTGATAAGCTGTGTCCAAAAAGGCTTCGTTTACGTTGTAGTCCAAATAAAACGAAAGCTGATCACCTATATAAGAAACGGCATCAACCATTAAAGAAGCAAATGATGCCTCACTAAAATCTTGAAAAGAATCAGGATAAAGTCTCTCAGCTAATTCTATTAAATCATTTCTGATTGTTTCAAACTCTCTATTTGTATAGTTGATTGGAACAACCTTTTTTTGGTGTTTAGACATATAAAGCCCTCTTTTTTAAATAGTAAATTCTAATAAATCTCTTACATCAATACTTGGAATTGAAAAGAATATACTAACTCCTAATAAATTTTTATCTACTTCACTGCCGGCAAAACTTATATCAAGTATTGAAACAGCTGGCATAAACATTTCAACCTGCTTTCTAATACTAGTATCGATTTTTTTAAATGTCATGTTATTAAAATTTTCAAAAAGAAAATCTTTAATACCTACACCAAATTCCGGTTCCATAATTCTTTCCCCTTTAGATGTTAGTACTAACATTTTTAAATTTTGCTTTACTAATGTTGTAAAATCATCAATCATGGTGTAACCATTTATTGAGTCTTTGGTAATTGGTAATTTAACTGCTAATGCTGACATACACTGACCCCTTAGTATAAGTAGGATTATTAATCTTTTCCATCACATATAGTATCATTTGCGTTGTAAGGATTATCGCGAAGCATTCCTCTAGCCCACCATGGTACCATTCCAGTTGCAGGACTTGGGAACATCTGGCCCCTTAAATTTTTGAGTATTGTTGCTGCTGGATCATCATCCCTATCTAATAACTTATCACCCGGTTTAAAGTCTCTAGAATTATAATACCTTCTAAAAAGCCTTTTAATTCTAGCTTTACTATTTCTAAGTAAAATTCTATCCCAATTGTCCCATTCGCAAACAAACATTCCACCAAAAAAGCCGGGCTGGCGATCAAAATAGTGACTCCAGCCTTCATTACCGGTCACACCGCTTTTCTTCATGTTAAACGTGACCTCTGTACCTTTAATTGGATCATCGCTCCCAAAGGGGCTAAAAAGCGTTTTAGGGGTGTGACCCGGGTCGATTTCGTATTCTCTCTCCTGCTTATAGATGTAGGCGCGTGACCCGGGCTTCACTTTTACTTGGAAGAACGGTGAGTTGCCTAACCAATCGCTTTTCTTAGCCGGATTTGCAACGAAGTTGCCAGGCGCGAGAAGTGCAAAGAAACCACTAGTTGGAAGCCATGTGTTACTATCACCTTTGCCCGGTGTGATTTCGCCGATGGATGAAAGCAGTGCCATATCACTATAAATTGCTAGTGTGCCAGTTATTTTCTTAATTGAGAAAATATACGATGTCATAAGTTTATATCTTGCATCTTCTTTGAGCTTGTTAACGAGACACATTAAAAGCTTGCTGTTTTGTATGGAGCCGTGCCATTGACCACAGGGTACATCGAGCGAATCTACCTCGACAGATGTAATTTCTTTTTTACCACTTGGACTCATGTAATAAAATGCAAGTCCAAATCTAACACCCATTTGGCCAATAAATCCAATTTCTTCATCATATTCGTTTGTTATAAGCTCCATTGTTCCAGGATAATATTCTGTTAATGGTGCTGAACTATTTACCTGTGAATTTATAATATTTTTTGCTTCACTAGTGGTATACCTTCTTCCTTCAATTAAAATATATTTCTCTAGTGCATAGGGCTTAACTGCTGATGCGGTTTGAACCGTGCCCAATTCAGCTACGTCACCAATAGGTATGAATGCTTTTGTGACCTTGGGGTATGGTGCTGCACCGGGGTCAGGCTCGGTTTGGGTACTTAGCGGTATGTTGTCACCTTCACTACCATATGCATTAATTTGTTCTTCGCCTTGAGAGCTTTTAGTATAACCTTCTGTGCCAGCAATAACCAATTGATCAATCGGAGTTAAAATGTCGTGCGCTGCTTCAGGATCGTCACTGTGGTATTGACCCGCCATATAAATAACATCACCATATTCATCAATGTGCGCATGAAACGCTCCTTTATATTCATCACTATAAGCAAATCCATCATCGGGATTTTTATCAACAGCCACTCTAAACTGTCCGCCATCAGTATAATAAGGTCCAGGAAATTTTACACCCCTACCTTGAGGATCGGGATTATCTGGCGTGGGAAGCCCCATTGGTTTCTCAATAATTTTAGGCCCAGCAAATTTTAAGCTGCTCCCATTACACATTTCTTGAAAAATGTAATAGTCAAGATCAAATATGTCAGGATTAAATCCATATTTTCTCATATTGCCAACCATTTTTTCTCCCATGACAGTCAACTCATGATTGACAAGCTGCATTAAAATTAATTTTGCATACTCTTCAACTGACTGAACTGCTTCTAAATTTTCGTCAGATCTTATGCTTTTCAAACTTTGGAACCACCCGGCTTCACCAGCCATTTTTTTATCAGTCATACCCAAGACAGTTTGTCTAACTTTTTCACCATCGGAGCTTCTTCTGTATCTTCTTGTTGTCGTTTTTCTGTATGTGAATCCATAATCTGTTTGAAGATTATTAATAACATCAAATGCGTCTTGTAAAAATCCATTCTCTACCGGTGGCTCCAGTGCGCCGGCTTCAACCAAGAAATCATAACACTCAACTGATTGCTCCAAGAATGAATACCAAAATTCTTCATCTTTAAAAGTAGAAAACGCTTCCCAAAACGCCGGCTGAGCATCTTTAAAATCTTCTTCCATTCTTTCGACAATATAGGCAGAATAAACTGTACTATAATTATCCGGGAACTTGGGCATAATTTTTGAAAATACAGGAAGTGCTTTAAAAATGTGCGTGCTAACATAAATTCTAATTGCTGCTAATACTGTAACATACAAGCTGATTTTAGCATGCCTATTTAATATTCTCTTAAATGGAACTTCTCTTGTACACTCTTCAGAGCCTTGTGTTAACCTTGGATCTTCTGGTAAATTGGGGTAATACTTGTAAACCCAACCTTTCAATTCATCAAAATCAATTAAATCTTGGTTATGTGGTTTACAAGGCGTATATTCGGGGAAAAGAACATTTACATAACCATACCAACCATCACCAATATTTGGCTTAATGTAAAGTGGAGGTCTCAAATAACTTCCACCAAAAACATTTGGATCTAAATAGATTACTCTAGCTTTGTCACCATTATTATAAACATCTCTACTGACACCTAACACCATGTCTTCATTTGAGAGACTTTCGCCATTTAATGTATAATCATAATAAGGTATAAACTGGCCCCTTTCAATGATTCCGTATTCAATATCGTCCTTAGTCAAGAAATCATAATTCGCTCCATATAAGAATCCGCTCTTATTTTTTCCTATTTCAAGACAAAATCTCTTGTAAAGATTCGTCATTGTTGAATCATATTCAGATTTTGCGGTACCGACTCCAATACCCGCCATATCCGATAACAAAAGAACTGGAGGGCTAACACTTGGTAGTTCTCTTAAAACACTAGAAAATTGCGGATAATCTGCTATATCAACCGCTGTTGAATCTTTCATCCCCGGATTATCAGGTATTTTGTTGAAGCAATCCAAACTGTCATCAACTGCTAAAAACTCAAACTCTCTAACTCTAAGTATCCTTTCGCTTGCACGTAGAACTGCTTTAGCTATTGCTCTTCCAATAAGTTGAGCGAATGGCAACAAAATCAAATTAACTAAAGATTCAATCGCCCAACCGACAATCGGAACATTTTCAATCCAGTTGGGCAAATCAAACATTGGTAATTTTGTAAAATCATCTTCCAATGCTTCACCAAGCGGGCCAATAAAATCTGAACCCCAGTTTAGTTTTTCTACGATATCAACCCTCATGTTGTCGTCAAATCTGTTGAGCACCGTACCATCTGCTTGTTCATAAACATCATGGTAATAACATTTAACATCAAACCCATATGACCACTCGGTACTTAAGCTGTTATCTTGATCGGCACCATTTCCATCATTCGAAGAAATATAATCTGGATCTGAATTTGAGTGAGGGGCGGCCGTTCCACCAAATCTCATTCCTGCTGCATTGTCTCTGAAATCTAAAGCAATGTCAGCTCCATCTCTTTTATGGGCAGGCTTGTCGCCATAGCTTGGGCCACCTTTTCTAATCTCTCTAGTTACAACAACTTGCTCAGAACTCTCATCCATACTCACTGTTGTGTTGTATCCAAAATCTGGAATCATAAACAAGTTTACACCTTGTGTCATAGAACCAAATAGATTATTGTTTTGTAAATCTTCAAAATCAATCCGATGTCTCTTTTTGCCTCGTACATTGTTATTAGAAATAAAGCCACTTTCAACTGAGTGCATAAGGTCTTTACCCATGCTTTTAAGGCTGTAAAATCCCGGCTTAACAACATAATCTACCCCTGTTCCTTCCCCAGCGTTTAGGAATTGTCTCATTAGCCATTCGCCAACGTAGTACGGAAATTGACCTTCTTGTGAACTGAAACCGGCTGACCTTTGAAATGCTGAGAAAAAGCCAGATGTTGATTCGCCACCATTTTTTAAATTTGTCGCAAAGTTCACATACGATTTTCTATTGAATGATTTTCTGTGATGGGCAGTCAATGGATTCCCATTGGTGTCCGATAAAATCATATTGATAAATCCCCATGCAGAGTCTGAGTTCCAAAAATTTCCGTTACCAAGCATATCTTCAATATATGCTATTTTCAGTGAGTCTAGTTGGCCACCAACCGAATCCATTGCCACAGCCGCCATTTCTTTTGATTCGTAAGGTAAAAGACCGTCTTCACAACCGGGCTCACTGATTAATGGTGGCATACCCGATTCAATCAAACTAGGAATCCCAGTTTGCATTAGATCAGATAAATCTTGTAAATCTTGCATGTTCTGGTCTCTAAAATCACAAAAAAGCTGTTGTGCTTGTTTAGGAGTTGTGCGGCCTTCTAATAATTTTGCACGCAATTTCCTAAACTCTTCAATTTTTTCTGGTGTCGAACAGAGCGATGGATTAACTGGTAATTCTTCTTCCTCTGGAACTTCTAAAAATTCTTGTAATTTAGCTCGATATGGTAATGGAGTTAAATTACCAATATTATTAAAGAATTTTCCAATGTGACTTCTATTTGGCATAGACTCACGGAACTGAGGATACTCAAACTCAATGAGTTGATCTAAGATTTCTAAGAATTCATCTGACGGATTACCAAGAAGCGCTTCAGTTAATTCTTGTTGAGTTACTGAAGATGATAAATCTAATCCAAATTGTAAAGTTGTATCACGATCAGCATATGCTGAAGCGCCTAAGCCAACCTGCCCCATAAGGTCAATTAAGGTTTCGTCAATTTGTTCATCAGGAGTATCAGGGCCACAAATAGACTCTCTAATTACATCTTTTAAATTAGCTCTCCCACTCATGGCTGCGGGTAGTGACGTAACAATGTCTGCACCAATAGCCAACGCTGAGCACAATGCTTTTCCAATAATTTCGCATATTTTTACCAAAATATTAAATACGATGATTGCCAAAATTTGCATAACCAACCACTTTGCAATATCCCAAAGTTTCTTTGTGATGTCTGCAAAGTCTGCAAAATATTGCAGTGGATTCTCAAACATGAATCGCGTGGTTCTGACTTCATTCATATTTCTACAGAATGGAAGCGTAAGGTCTTTAATAAAGTCCATAACTGATGGATTCATAATTGGAGGATGAGGGCAATCTAAAAATCCGAGAATGTCTGTAACAAGTTGTGCTCCCGGAAATTTATTCAACTCGTCTATTAATGATAACAAATTCTCTGAATAAACTTCAACAATAGCAACCAGATATGCTTCAATAACATTATCTACTTTAGGCTGTTCTCCTTCACCTGAAATTCCAGCATCGTAAGCTTCCATAAGAGAGCGTTCAGCTACAAAACTACTACTTTGTTTATATGCGTTAGACGTGCTTGACGTAATTTGACCCTCACCAGTGCCTTCAATTCGATCCCGTCTTTCTTTATCAATAATAGCTTGATTTTCCCATGGCTTCGGAACAGCACCTAAAATACCAAAAGATTCTCCCTCTTCTAATTTTTTACGTACCAGCGCCTCAATTTCAGCTTGCTTTTCTGGTGGCAATCCTATAAAAAGATCACCAAATTGCTCCATGCCCATACCCTTAAGCGCAGACATAACTATAGTACTTAACAGTTCGTCTGCAGTCATTCCTGAAGACAAACATTGTATAGACCCCATAATTAAATCAAGTAAGCCACATACCTTCATTCTGTGTAAACCAAATTTATACATTTCTGATAGCTTTTGTTTTGCTGGGCCCCAATTTGTTGTTGACGCAAACACACCAGCACACAAAAGAATGAATAAATTGTCGCTAGTTTCAATTCGTTTATAGGCTTGTGACGATGCCATAGAAAAAATCTTTGCAGTATCTGGTCCGTTTGGACCCATTGTTAAGCCGACAAGTTTTTCATCTTCTTCAGAACCCTCAACGTCGCCGCGGCATATTGCATCTCTCATCATATAAGCAACTGCATCACCCAAACTAAAAATATCATCCACGATATCTTGTCCAAGGTCTTTAATTTCATCACTCAAAGCAGTGGCAATACAACTTCCAACTGTTTGATAATCGCTTAAATCAAATTCTTCAAATTTAACTGTTGGATATGTGTAACGTTCTATAAACTCAGTATATGGTATTTGCACGCGTGCATTTAGAGATATTGCCATCTGTGGACATTGAGCAAAATACGCAACAGCTGTCTTATCTTTCCAGGATTGTGAATCGTTTAAAGATTTTAATCTTCTTTGCTTATAAACGCGTGGCTTATTCGAACACTCTACCGTCCAGACCTTCATTTTTTTTAATTTATAATCATCAAAATGAAACTTAATTTTGGTTACTCTTTCATCACCTGTTAGAAAACCAAAAAACTCTCCGGGTAAGCGAAGACCTTTAGAATCCAAAAATCCATCTAGATCAGTCATTAGTCTATCTAAAATTCCGGTTTCAAAAAATGCACTATCACCATAAAGATCTAAATCAAAGATTGCACCTTCTTTTGGTCCCTCAATAAAACGCACATTACCTTCACCAATAGCCCTTCGAACTTTTAACATTCTCCCATAGAAATTAAGACCACGACGCACTCGGCGCATATCGTTGATCATTTGCGCGGCGTTAAGAGTTATAACAACTTCGCCGGCGGATATATCTTCCTCACCTTCATCGGCATCAATTCTTTCATCTGGTAAATTAAAAATAACTTCAAAAGGCACCCTGTATAGCAATTTAAGGCGCGATCCGGGTCGTGGATCTAAATCATATTGAGCGTAAACAGCACTACGGCCAACCAAATCTTTCGTTTCCGGAGTAAGCAGTCGTGCATTATCTGTGATAAGCTGTTCAACTTTCTCCATCAAGAATTCTTCAAATTTTTGTCTAAGTTCAGCCTCTGCAATCGTTTCATCATCTTGTTGAGTTGCAGATGCTACTGCTAATTGCGATGCAGTAAATGTATACGGAGTTATTGCAACTGCTTCATACATGCAAAGTTTTTCATTGAGCCTTGATACAGTACCATCCATTTTTCTCCAATTTGAAATAATTGCAGTTGGATTTGGTATACATGGTGCCTTACAAGGAACCTCTTCTGCCTGAATAATATCATCGCAAACATCAATAAGACCATCACGATCTAAATCTTGAAATTTTAAAAATTTACTGGCCATTAAAACTATCCCTTTATGTTAAGAATACGTTTGGACTCTTAATACATCTGTAACCGCTATCATGAAGATATAGAAATTCCCATGAAAGAATTTTTAAACGTGTGGCCCAAAGCGCCTGTAAAGCATACGTGCCTGTTAAATAGTTAGCACCTGCAGCTGCAGTTGTAACCCATGGTCGTAACGGGTCAATACCAGCAACTGTATTAAATCCACCTTGGATTAAAGCAACATTGAATACAGCCGACCATAAATTACCCATAATTTCTTTCAGCTCCATCAATGCAGCCTCTAAATTTTCGCCCTTAATAGCCGCTTGCAAGTATGGAATTTGCTCCTGCGGATTATACAAACCCCCATATGCTAATTTGGATTCATCGTAATTACCACAAATAAGTTCAATGGCTGGCGCTTGTAAAGATTTTCCGCCCAGTGAGTTAGGTTCACCGCGATCGCCATGGCCACGAACGCCACCACCACGACCAGTAACGATTTTAATACTATTTCTACCTATGATTCTAATGTCATCTGATTTAATTCCAATACCTGCTCTTAGTTGTCCTGTTTGGTGTACACCGGGAGCAATACCAAAGTTTTTATCTATTTCTGTTAGTTGGCTAATGTATATCCTAGATGCGTCAGATGAGAACATATTGCCAATCATAGAGCCCTCAGCAACTCCTTTTCCACCGCGAGCATTTGCGCCGCGGCCAACACACAAATCGATGGTGTCGGTCCCGGAATAACCTTTTGCTCCTAGACCAGAAAAAATACTTCCCGGGCGGTCGCCCCCCATTGTAATAAAGCAACCACGATGCTGTATCACGGACTCGCCCTTGCCGATATTAAATCTTAAATCCTTCATTGGGACGTTGGTGTGGTAAATTCCACTGTTTGAGGGAATCATGTTAACAATTTCAGGATTTTGTTCTAATTGTTGGTTAATGGTTGAAACACCATCAAACGCTGGCTTTGGATCACCGGTTAAAGACATAAAAACTCCGTTTTTTCTTTATATAAATATCAAAATAATAATTTTTTGTGTATAATTTATGATGCACTTTGGTCATGGTCTGCGTTGCCAGGATTTGAGGCCCGGGCACTATTAGAAGAGTCTGAAGCAGGTATTGTAACATGTATGTGAGGCGGGTCAGGTTCATATATTGCCGTACCGCCCAAAGCTCTGGTTGTTTCAATTATTTGATCTACCTGTCCTTGGGATAAGTTTCTAGTTCTGAAGTCAATGCCGCGGCCTTTCATATGCGGTGACATAAATTGTTTATTTGCTATCTGTCTCTCTAAAACTTGTTTCATAAGCCCAATCTCATTAGGCACCCCTAAAACATCCATAACCACACCTTTATTTCTATACAAGTCATATATCGGTTTACATGGACTATCACCGCCCGGTGCCGCTGCAATTCCTTGGTTGCAGCCATTTATTTCTCTTTTAGTTTTTAAAGCCCGGGCTTGCGCCTCTGCGGTTCTAACACCCGAAGTTACCTGCATCATTGAAATATCGCTTTTGGGTATTCTTGCGCGCAGATTTATTAAAAATGCCTGCATGTCTTTTGAGATCACAACTCCGTCAAGCGGTATAATATCCACTTTTGAGCCGCCTGTTGGAAGTGGTTGATCAACATATAAATCAGCATCATCAAAAGCTTCAAATTTTAATGAACAGCCTTGATCACTTAGAAAACTTTCCTCACTGGTGTTCTTAGCTAAAGTCCTAATATGCTGCCCAATTTGTAAATCGTAAGAACTGTCGCTATGTTTTAATTGAACTTGTATAATATCACCTTCAGCAGGCGGTTGACACACTGGACCTGCAGCAACCATTATGACATCCATGTGAAGTTCAATTAAAGCTTCTACATATTTTCTATCAGAATTTAGCGCCAAGTTACATGGATCTGGCAGTGATAAATGTGGAGAATTATCTCCCAATAACCTGACCTTGAAGATAAAAGATGGTGATTGAGGGCATGGCATTATTTCACCGGTGCTAGTTTTGTTAGCCACTCCATAACAAGCTGACTCAAGGTCTGTTAAGCGGCGACAGGGAGTTAGAACCATGGCCTGCCATACTCTCTGATCGTTAAAGCCATCGTATTGCATGCCATCTCTGATTGACTTTCTAATAAGTTCTAATCCAGATTCGGGGTCATTGAACTGGCTCCATTCAACATAGTTTCTTCTACTCATTTACAGGATTTCCTTGAATTATATCGTATAAATTTGACTTATCGTCCTCGGATAAATCGAACCCTGCTTCCTGATCTTTCTGCTTAATCGTTATAATTTTTACTAATTGCTCATTTGATCTTTGCATCGTCTCAATATGTTTGGCAGCTACGGGGCTAAGATACTTGTTTTGATCTGAGTCATTAGCGATTTGATTTGCTATTTCATTTAAAAACTCTCTAGCAACTTTTCTATCATTTCTTATGTTATCTAATGCCTCAGTTATTAAAGTATCTATATTTTTTTTGCTCACAACTCACCGTTCTCCCAGTCGCTTTTAAAGTTTGAATATTTTTTTCTAAATTTTTTCAACGAATTAACAATTTGTTTTGTATTTAGACCCGTTATTTCACGCAGGTATAAGTAAATAGCTTTTTTATTAAAAATTTCAATGTCATCTTTTGATTCGAATAATATGTTAATGGCTTTATAGACTTTTAAATCATTCTCTTTCATATTAGAGGTATCCCATGATTTTAATTCATTATAAAATGACATCCAAAATTCTTGTATTTCTCTTTCTTTCAGGTAAGAATCATCGGTTGATAAGAATTCTTCCTCGTAATGCTTAGCTATGTTATCGAAATCGACTTCACGCCTGTTTCTTTTTTGTTGCCTTTTTACTTTGTGTATAAACCAATTCTTGGTGATGACGCTAAAATAAGAGAAGGCCTTAGAGCCCTTACTGGCGTCATATTTATCCAGAATAGTCATGAGCCATATTTTACACTCGTCTCTGAGATAATCAACATTTGGCAAATTAGTAAATTTATACGTAAAAACTATTTTATCGACCATTTCATTAAATGCTGGTTCAATATAGTTTACATAAAGGTCGGTTCTTTCTTTATGACAATTAGTTTGTGTGTACCTAATAATTGCATTTTCATGAACTTTAGTAAAATAGTGATTTTTTCTTCTTTTAGTTTTCTTCAATTTGTTCGACATTTTCAGCTTCTTCTTCTGTTAGGCTGTAAATGTATTCGAAAGTATCTAATTGCTCATCAAGTGACTTGGCGTGGTCTACTAAATTTTGTAATGTCTGGTCTCCATAAAACATCTCAAGCTGATATACTTCAGATATATGACTGGAGAAATTATTTATTAACGATTTTAAATCTCCAAGTTCTTCTGATACTGATAACAACTGCGCAACGCACATTCTAGCATATGCAAATACACCGATGTTAAACAATATTGAAATGGTTGTGACAGACGCTAGTACAATTTCTAACTTACTCATACATTTCGCTCTTTGCTTCTTTTTTCATATTTTCCAAAACCTCTTTATTGTCATCGATGTATTTTTTTGTTAATTGACCAGTTTTCTGCTCAATAGTTTTTGTCTTATGATACAGCGGCTTGGTTAAAAGTTTCTCTACATTTTCAAAACCACATTTAGAACATTGTTCATGTGTTTCTGACATTAAGTGATAAACATAATAACTTTCGTCGCAATTACTGCAATGATAATAATATTTTGGCATATATCATTATTTTACCATATTAAGTAGGTCTTGTTCAGTGATTGGGTTTTCGTTAGAAACACGAACCGTAGGTGGGTTGGTTACAATCAAGCCATCACCGGTACTAACAAGTTCAAAACCTTTCAATATTGGTACAATGTCCATTTCGTTTAAAAGAGATTCTTGTAATGCCATCATCACAGAACCAAGAGCCTGATTGGACAGTTTAAAAGTCTGCGTGTTATCTTCCACCAGAGCCTCCAGAATTTTGATTGAGCACAGTTTCAGAAAGGTAGTTCACATCAGATGCAACATCAGTGCGAAAACGTTTTAACTCATCCTTTAGTGTGGTCAATTCATCCCTAAGAGTACTAATTCTCATATTTAAGTTTGCAACTTGCTGTTGCAGTTCTTTTGTAGTAGCCATTTTGTTCTCCTTTATGTTTAAATGGTCTTTTCCCATGTATAACTATTGATAGCTTTGTCGTCTATGAATAAATCATACACGGGTTTTCCTAGTTTTAATTCATGATATTTTGCACCCCATATATTTAACTGATCTTCTGTAGTTTTAGTCCAATCAAGTCCGGTACCAGAGCCACGTGCGGTCCAATAAACAATTGTATGACCATCATCATAATATTTATTGACTTTTTTTATATTTTCTACAATTGGGGTTGACAAACTGTAGTTTCTGTCTTCTGGTGTATTTGCGATTGTTTCATCAATGTCAACATATATAATCATTTAAAAATTTCTTCCTTGTCGTAGAAATAATCGTCTTTGTCAAAAGCAATAGAGCAAAGCACCAGCAAAATATCATTCCCAGTAACATACTCCTGCTGCGCCCAGACCATTCTATCTAAAAATACGCACTTGCCGGGTGTTAAGGTTACGTGCTCCACACCATCTTTTGAGTGAAGTTCTACATTAACTTCACCCTGCACACAGAATATATACTGTTGATCTTCGTAATGTCCGTGCTTGCCTCTTATTTCTCCCTTTGGTGTGTCAGTAATATAGTACATTCTTCGTGGAATAAACTTTAAATCAGTTAATTCCATATATCTCAATATACCTGTTTCAGTAGTTCCATGTTCAGATAACATTTTAATCTCTCTTTTTTAATATTATGATTTTTAAAACAAAAGCCTTGCGCCGCAAATCCTGACCAAGAGTTCTATCATTTAGTAGTATTCTATCATACAATTTCATTTCGTTGAATAGTTCTGATGCATATTCAGGTCGCTTTTGATTAAGGGTATCAAGGTGATTTCTCATATTATTAAACTGGTCTAGCGATTTAAAGTCACTATTTGTGCCAAAGTGTGGGGTTTTACTTTCTGGTTCACAAGATAAAAACATGTTTTCACTAGCTGGTGCGCGAAGCGCTTCGTTTATTCCGTAGTTAGGAACAAGAGTACCATGATCCTTACCGATAAAAATAGAGTCAAAAAGCTTTCTTGTATTCACAGTAGACGGAAGTTGCTCTTTATCAAATGGTGCGTGTCCGCCTAATTTTGAACCGCCTTGAGTTCTATCCGGCTGCCAATGCGTATCCTCGATAACATAATACCCTCCCGGCTTCAACATTTTAGAAAGGTGAACAAAAGATAATTGCTGATGATAAAAGGCGTGCGAACCGTCATCAATTATAATATCAAACATGTTATTACCAGGGTAGACACTATTTGTTAAAGACTCAAAATTCTTATAAGAGTCGATATCACCTTGATCTCCTTTAAAAAATTTAAATCTCTTCATTGATTTAAGAAGTTCAATATCTATATTATTAATATCCCATCCCCATATATCGCCATTTGAAAAGTAGTGGTGCCACATTTTTATCGATGGACAGTCAGTTATAACTCTATCAAGTCGAGCACTTCCGTGTTCGGGTCCACCATTGTTGAGGCCGATTTCAAGAATTTTTATTTTTTCATCTTTTAAGTGTCCAAAGAAATGCTCATATAGCAGAGCAAAGTGGGTTCCAGAACCAGTCGAAGAACCTTTATCGCTCTTATAATGATTGGCCAACTTTAATAGTTCAGACACAGTTTAACCTCATTAATTACCGTGTTGACTTCTTCATCAGACATCATTTCATGAAACGGTATACTAACTGTGGTATTAGACTCTAGAATTGATTTTGGCAATGGAGTGCGTTCAACTGGAGTATAACAATCTACATCATGAACAGAACGATAATGTATTCCACATTGAATACCTTTTTCGTTTAATTGCTTCATAAAAACATCGCGGTTTGGAACGCGCATTCTGTAAAGATGTCGGCTTGTATTATTTAAGCCGAAAGCAGAATTGTATTCTCTTCTAATTTCATCGAATCTTTTATATTTAGCTTCGAGCTTTTTAAAATTTTCTAAAGCCACCCAAGCCTGTATGGAATTCATGTACATCTTCCAGCCCGGTAATACGAATTTTCTTTCCCAACTATTATCTTCAAAATTAGTACCATATCGAGTAAGAATTTTAAGTCGTCGAATTTTATCTTCATCATTCGAAACAATCATTCCACCATCAACACTACCGACAGGCTTTGTAGGATAAAAACTAAATATCATTAAATCCTCATCATTGGCCTGATTTGTAAACTGGTTTTCATCCAGTTGTTGCGCTGAATCGATGACCTTGTAATCATCAAATTCATGCAACACATAAGAACTGCCAACCCAGTCAACATCATCACTATATTTTATTTGATGTCCAGAGGTTATAACGGCATTCGGTACAACTGGGGGTATGATTGAGGGAATCTCAACAATTGTTTTTTCTTGCTCAAGTAAAGTCATAAATATGCCCATAGTGGCACTGTGTAGTGCACATGCATATTTTGCACCTACAAAGGATGCTATTTCATTTTCAAATTGTTCAACTACTTTATCGTTTAGTAGTGGTCTGAATTGTGATGTGTCTATCACATAATCATTAACGTGCATTAATTTAATCATAATCTTCCTAGTAACATATCTCTAAACATTATCCAATCGCAAAGTTTTGCTTTAATAGGATCTGAAAAGGCTGCTGGTTTATTCTTCTCAAAGAAAAAGTGACCAGACCATGCAAACGGATAAACAATAAACGGTAACAAAACATATGCAAATATGTTCATGTTAAATCCTATTATAACACATAAATACGCTATTGTCATCAATTGACCTAAAAAATGTAATCGTCGGTTCCATTTGTTTTTATGCAGTGTCAAATATTCTTTATAATATTCATCAAGAGTCATTTTCCATATCCATAAACGTTTGAATGTTATAAAACTTTTTATCTAATATGTCTATGCCAGATTCTTTGATATTGTTTAAAATCTGATGAATAGAACTTCCGGGTCCGTATTGAGGCTCGAAACCTAAAATGTCTTTGGCTTTTTTGTTAGAGGCCAAATAGTTTCTTACGTCGGGACGGCTCTGTGTTTCTACGTCAATTTGCATCCCGTGGTGTGAAAATGTTTCTACTACGTCCTCTGCCAGGCGTCCAATTGTATAGTTTTCACCGCATATATTAAAAACTTCTGATATCGATAAATCACAGGTTATTGCTTTGCGATAAGCGGTAACCACATCTCTGATATCGATTAGCGGCCTCCACAAATTTGGATTATGCACAACAATCTTTCCACCTGTAAGCGCGAACTTAGTCATTGTATTCACAACTAAATCGAACCTCATTCTCGGAGACCAGCCACCAACAGTGCCTTTTCTCATTGCTATTGGCCTAAAAGAGTCATCAGCCATCTTCATAATTGCACGCTCTCCCTGCAACTTTGAAATTCCATAAGGATATAGTGGGTTTACGGGACTATCTTCGTCCATAACTTCGTTATCAGTAAACCCATAGACGCTACAAGAGCTTGCGTATACAAAACGACGAACACCAGCTTCTTTAGATATAAACGCAAGATATGTGGGGGCAGCAGAATTCTCTATAAAGTTTTTTGCAGGGCTAAAATTAGCCATGGGATCGTTTGACAATCCGGCTAAAAATACTACTGCATCATAGTCAAGAAGATCTTCCTCTTTTATTTCCATCAAGTTCTTATTGAGAACATTAATATTTTTGTTTAGGTGATTTCCAAACCAAAACAAATCAACTACAGTAACGTTATAGCCACGACTGTGTAAATCATTTGATAGCTGAGTACCTATATAACCAGCACCACCGGCAATCAAGATATTTTTCTTGCTTGTCATAAACATTCCTCACGGAAACTATCGTAATATTTATACCAAATTTTGACAGCATTGTTTTCATTCATAAGTGTTGCATAACGAATACAGTTCTTATTGTTCTCATCGCCATCCCATACTGGACCCCATGGCTTACGGCGGCCGCTATAGTGTATTACTTTTACATCAGTCGCATGTTCATCATAATGTTCTGGATTTCCTTTGCCACCACCGCCAAACTCTTGAAAATTGTAAAGGTTAGAAATTACTTTAACGTCTGGATTCGAGGGACTGTAAAAATGTTGACATGTGACTTGATCTCCATCAGGCCTGTTTTTGATATCTGTGTTGATAACAGCTCTTATCATCTCGGTATATGCCTCGCCAGTTAAATACTTTTTACCTGCTACTAAAATGCCGAGATTAGGAAACTTCCAAATAAGCTCCGCAGGGTCTTCGATAATATCCGAAAAGTCTCCCGTACATAGCATGTCTGCATCCATATATACACTTCTTTCGTAACCAACTTGAGAGAATGTCTCGAACGACAAATAAACATCATAATTGCCTACACCATAGATTGTTCTTGGTATATAGCGATAAAAATCTGAATTTTGTGGCGGCTTAAAAACCGTGTCCTGATGAGCCTTCCTTATTAGATCTTTGCTTTGATCATTGAGGTTATTGTACGGAACAACAAAATCGCAATCTTCTGCAACTCTGAGATTCTTTTTTATTGAATGTATAAGCACGGCTGTTGCTAAGGCAAAGTCATCCGATGCTGGAATACATATTGCATACTTTTTCATGTTTCGCTCCTTACAAGAAAATCAGCTAAAGGTTTTTTGTGGTCAGGTAAACTATCGTAATCTTCTTTTCTAATTTTACCGCCATATGTATCTCTCCACTCGGTGGGGTGGACGCTGTAATACACCGATAATAACGTTCTTTCACCTTTTGTAACTTTTGTGCCTTTGTGAAAACCATTGGTGTTTCCTATAACAAGGTCCCCAACGTTCCCGCACTGTTTAACTATACTGTCTTCACCATAAATAGAGCTTATCTCCCTATGTTTCCATCTATACTTTGAATCCCAGCCTTCAAATTTTTTGATGTGGCTTTGTTTAACATAAGTAAACGGTCCATTAGATTCGTCGACATCATCCAAATAAAAGAAAAACTTTATAAATCTTGGACTATCTTTGTCGCAATGAAACAAAGTGGTCTGTCCATTCCCAGGTATGTGTTGTTCTAATTGTTCGGTTGCTTTGCTTTTTCTTAGTTGAACGTTTGTGACAGCTGGCACGCAATTAAAATAGTTTTTTGCAATCTCTATAACCTTATCATCAAAAACAATATCGTAAACTGAATTACAAGTTAGCAGTGGATGAGCCACTTGCTCTGTGTAAAAATCATTATATTGCAGCTCACCTCGTTCCTTGATAACCTCAAACTCACTTTTAACCAGTTCAAGTCTTTTTGGATCTATGAAATTTTTTACATTAGTGGTGCCGTTTTCATTAACGTCCGATGCTATATCCGCGTATGACTTATCTATATCAACACCATACTTATTTTGACGATCATATATCGCTTCTATATAAGCTCTAATTTCGTTATCTTTACCCCAAGCACATTGAGGATTGATTTTAATTTTTATCATTTTCTACAACCAAAATATTTTCTTCTTACTTCCGGAAAATCATCGAACATATGAAATTCAAATTTAAGCTTGTCTATTAAATTAAGTTTTTCAAGATGGTATTTTACAAGTCTGTGATTTGATATTCTCCCACTAGAGTCCGTATCGCAATTTCCGGGCTTGTTATACTCGTCTAAGCAGTCATACAAAGAGAAAAAATCAGTTGAATTTTTAGAATTAGCAAAAAACCATAAGTCCAAAAATCCTTCATCATTAACTGGGTATCCCTTTGTTGTAAGTTTTAACTGACTTAAGATTGGATGCTTAGCCTGTATCAAATCATACAAGGGGCCGCGGCCGCCTTTAAATAAATCATTGCCATGATTATCAACTACTGCAGACCATTTACCAGAATAAAAGTACTGATTATCAAAATCATCAAACACAACATCAGTTTCAAATGCTAAATCAAAACGAGTCGTCATGACGTAATCATACTCAAAATTATTTTCTAGTTCGTGCTGTCTTCTGTATTCATTGACCATTTTATTTGAATACCAGCGACTATAATGATTATTTTTTCTTGCATTTTCGCCTTTCACATAATCAGGAATATCAAAATATATTTGTTTTTCAAACACACTTCGCACTGGGCGGTATAACTCCAAGGTTTTTTCTTCTAATTCACCATCCCAACAATGTACAAAAACATCAACGTCGTTCTTATCTATTATATGGCGCTGATAGTGTTCGTAACCTTTTATCAGAACCCTAGGATCAGAGTCATAAAAGCCTGATTTTCCTTGTACGTTTCCAATTTTACCACTAAGGCACAGCGCAACTTTACTCATGTGTTCCCAACTCTCTTTTAATACTGTCGTATTTAACAATTCTAAGTGAATTGACGGCCTTATCATCTATCAATAAATCGTAATGAATTTTGCCCATAACCAATTGATGGTATTTAACACCCCATGAATCAAGCTGATTTAATGTAAGTTGATATAAATTAGAATAAATATCGTTGACATTGCCTTTAAAACCGGACATCCCACGTGCAGTGTAAACAATAATTGTATTACCGTCATCGTAACATTCATTGACAATCTTAATCATGGAATTAATAGGCTTGCAAGAATGATATTTATCTATCTTTCCTTCTTCATTAGTTCTATAACACAATACATCATCTAAGTCAAATGCAATTATTTTATCGCGCATAGGATCTCCACTATTCTTTGATTTAGCCTGCGTTTTATTTTATCATCAATATCAGGAAATTTATTTTTTATCTCTTTGAACTCATCGCTTGCAAAAACGTAATGGCCACTTGTTCTTATTATAACATGCTTTTTTAATTCGTTTGTATAGCAATTTATATCTGATGGTAGCCATTTGATCCATTTTTCAGACTTAAAACATAAATTATAGAACCTGTTCAAGGAACTTTCATCGAAATGATTTAGTATTTCTTCTAATACACACTGAGTTTCAATCACTCCAAACTCAGGCGCTATATTAAGAGCTGATAAGCCCATTTTAAAGCGTTTTCTAATCCCATCAGGGGTAAGGTAGTCACCATTATGTTCCTTCGATTTAAGGCCATATTTTTGACAAATATCAATCATTTGTTTACAACGATTTACATCAAACTTTCCGATATTTCTAGTGCCTTCAATTCCTGTACCACCTTGTATTACAGCATAAATGATTTTATTGAACAGGTTCTCTCCTAATCCTTCCTTTACAGATTCAATTATTGTCTCAAGCTCTTTAGGCGTATAAGGCCTTATCGCCTGTTCTGTTCCAATTTCATAAAAACACTCTGGGTTGACTGTATCACATAACTTAATGAGCTTAATAGTTTCTTCAATGCCGTCGTTTATATCATGATATTGCTTCCATGGATCAATATGAAGGTAGTCAAAACCCAACGTTGCATCTAATATTAGTGATTCTGTGCCGTCATCAGGAGTCTTGCCTTGTAGTGGGCCAGCGTGATCACGTTGTAATACGATATTCTTGTTTTTACCTGCATAGCCGATAAACTCATGTGTCATCCAATTATTTACATATCCACCATCAAACTCAATTTGTCGACGAGAGGGTAACAATCCAAGTCTCACATTGTTTTGAGTTGCATAATCAAGAACAGTATCAACCACATTTTTACTCATTGGTCCTATAAACAATTTACTCATTTACGCCTCCTAATATATTATACAGGCTTTCCTTGCCTAAGTAAAATAACATTTTTGAATAAGGGTAATGATGCAAAGGCGCTATGTTTAAAAATATTAGAGCTGTGAGTAATCTTACTTTGTAAATATCGAAGTTATTTCTATGTAAAAATTCATAAAATTGCTTTTCATTTTCAACCAGACAGTGCTTTCTGTACAAATCATATGTGATAACATTGTCCATCTGATTTATTTCATAATGGTTTTTATTTATAAGTTCATGAGAGACAATCATGCCATGTAATAGTTTAGCTAAATCATAGTATACATCACCATACTCAGTTATGCCTCCAAAATTTTGTCGCCAATCAAGTAAATAAAAATCACCAGTCTCAGCGACAAGTATATTTTCAAAGTGTAGATCCCCGTGCATTCTTGATGCTTTTCCATCATAAAGTTTAGACCATTCAATCCTGTCTAATAGTTCACGCAAAGTAGGGAGGTCAGAGCCATTTATTGTTTCAGCACAATCTTTTTCTGAGAACCTATTAAAGTAAAGTTCTATTCTTTTTTCGGTTTTTTCTTTGTAAAATATTTTGCATATCTCATTGAAATCTTTTGTTTCTTGATTACTAAGATTGACTGGTTCCCAAAAGAACATCAGGTAATCTAAAAGATTTTTAAAAGTCTTCTTATTGGTTGCCTTTGACATAGTTTTACCAGTGAGCATTCTGTATGAATACATATTCTCTCTCACATTGGTAATTTCTGGGACATACCCTTTGAGTAAGCTTGCTCGATAGGCTCTATCAGAAATAAATCTTGGATCACTATTGTACTTTATAACCCTGTCATTCACAAACCAAATCGCCTCGTTTGCTTTTTCAAGAATCTCAGGGGCGTCTTTTGATTTGACAAGCTCTCTTGCGGCGGTTAGACTCTCAAGATTTCCGGTATCGTACCAAGTAAACTTTTTTGCTTGAATACTAATTTTTTTCTTAATCATTTCGCGCAAAGCAAAAGATTCTCCAATTTTTATTGAGCCATACTTTTTACCAAGCTCCATAGCAGTCCAGAAAGATTCATAATCTCTAATGCCAGCTAATCCAATATAAGGCTTAGTATCGTACGATAGTACTTCTTCTTTCTCGCAAACTCTTTCGACAGAGCCATTTTCAGACAGTTTAAAAGAGCGATAATGGTGGTTATTTTCTACCTCGGCGTAGCCTACCCAATTTTCTGTTGGCTCTGGTACTTCTTCAAGTATGACGGTATCATTAGGGCAGAAAATAAAAGGAGCCTGTAGATGTTCTTTACATTCTAATATTGTTAGCCCTAATCCCGAGCCATTTCCACAATAATTTTCTATTTCGACACATGTTATTTTACGGTCTGAATGGGCCATTTCGAGGTAATCTTTTAGTAAGGCACCCTTGTGACCCAAAGCTACAACAATTTCAACATGCTTGGGAAACTTTTCTATTACATGCGAAATGACTGGCTTATTATCTAACGCAACAAGCGCCTTGTTCAGATTTTTACTAAAATCACCAAGACGCGTACCTAAGCCGGCAGACGGTATTAGAACTTTATAACTCATTTATCTCTTGTAATCATCCTCAAGTCTTACAATATCATCTTCTCCAAAATATGTACCGCACTGTACTTCAATGAAAATTAGATTATCATCGCCTACGTTTTCAATTCGGTGGCTACTTCCAATTGGAATGAATATATTTTCGCCGGCGACTAATTGAATTTCTTCACCATCTAATGTAACTTTCGCAAAACCTTGCACTACGACCCAGTGTTCACTACGCTTGTGATGGTATTGGTAGCTTGGTCTGTGGCCAGGTTTAATAATTAGACGTTTCACTTTGCAATATTCTTCATCTAAAAGATTCTCAAATGAGCCCCAGGGGCGTTGTTCTTTGTAATTCATAATTCCTCTATATTTTTGATTTCCATGCTAACACTGGATTGCGATTTACTACACCAGAGTGTTCGTAACTAGTAGAGTACATCGGATTAGCATACTCTGGTGCCGGTTGCATAGTCGGTTTTACGCGAATGTTTATAACATCTCTATATCCATCAATAATTGGATTTGCACGATGAATTGAATTGTTAATAAATGAAACCATAGCACCTTGTTTACCAGTAACTTGTTGGGCAGTGTAGCCCTGTTTTTTTAATCCTTCGATTAAGTGCCCGACTCTTGAATTATTTGGTGGCGGATACCAACATTCTGTGCCTTTTCTGGTACAAACACCGAGAACACCTTCGTTGTTAGGCCCCTTTAAATACTCATATGGTGAATTTTTCTCATCTACATCGTTTAAATAAATCAATGTCTTAACAATTTCATCAGGATTATTATCATAGTGCCATTCATATGAAGATACCCTATCAGTTAATTTTAGAGTTCGGTAGATATATATTTTGTCGACGTACAGATGACAGCCATATTGATTTTTTTCCATGTGGGGAACTAACAGATTACAAATAGATGATATTTGTTTGTGAAATTTCCATATATTGTTGTGTTTTACCATGATTCCATCATCGTCACAATCTGTTTTTGTATCAAAATCTTGTGTAATCAGGTCAGACAAATTTTTAATTATTTCAAGATATTCATTGCCTAAAAAATTTGGGTCGTAAAGTCTGACAGGGCTGGTGTAAAAATTTGCAATTGCTTCAATGTCAACTTCTCCACTGTAAGATTTTTTACATAAATTATAATATTGGTCATAATTCATCAGATTTTACCTGTAACAAACAAAATTTGCTCTATATCCACTCGAATAGGCATCATATATGTTTAAAAGTCGAACAATCCTAAAATATTTTTTTAGATTTGCTTCTACTTCTGCAGCTGTAATATTCATCAAAGGGTGATTTAAAGGTGTTTCAAACGCTAAAAAATCGGTCTTTTTTGATAGTTCCGTCATAAAATCATGCGAATTTGCAAAGTTTGGGTATATCTGGTGTAGCACAGAGTTAAATATAACCAGCCCATAATGATCCTGGGTATTCATAACATAGTCCACAGCATCGCCATTTATAAAATTGACGTTATTTAATTTTGTGATTTCCTTAATATCTCTTGCTGCTAAAACATCCTGTTCGGTGCACTCAATACCAGTCACTTGACTTGCTCCATGGAGCGCTGCTTGGAAACAGAAGAAGCCCTGATTAGACCCTATGTCTAAAACCTTTTTGCCGCGGCTCTTATTCATTGGTACAAATGGCAATTTTCTATATGAATCATACATATCATTTCCAGAGAGATACCCCTCCATCAAATACCCATTATCAAATCCAAAACCTTGATAAATTTTGCCTTTCCATTTTGGGTTTCCATGGTCATCTAAGACTGTTTTATATCTGTCAACCATGTTTCTATAAATTGTATTTAGCTCTTGCGGTGTTTTCCCACTTGATGGCATAAAATATCTTCTATGCATAATTTTAAACCTGTGAAAATCAACTATCTTTCCACCAATCAAATTAATTGACTTGTACCACTCATCTTCAGGACAAAGTTTTAATTTTGTTATATCTCTTGCTGCCGCTGTTGCCACATTTGGATCAAGCTGCAGGGCTGATTGCATATAATCTCTGTCTGCTCCTGGCACATAATGCGGAACTACTATCCTTCTTGCTGGCGAGCCCATATTTTGCATTACAATCAATAAATAATTTTGTTTTGATATTTGGTCTTTTGATATTTTTGCACTATGAATTTTAGGAAAAATACTGCTTTGTGACTTGCTAATTAACTCAACCGTTTCTAGAGAATCTTCTAAACTTTGATACTTTGGATTATTGGCAATAATTTTTAGACCAGCATTACCGCTATAAGGTATCCACAAGGCATCATCTCCCCGCACACCTACACCAGCATATGTCTCACCGGCGTGATTAAAGTTATAATTAAACTTCCTATCATCACATCCCATTAGCGCTTCCCAATTATCGTCGTAATCGGGCTTAGTAATCTCTATTGATATTTCTTGTTTTTCTGTATTAGTAAATTTTAAAATCATTTTGTTACCTTAATTTAATTTTGATTTTTCTCTCTGAAAGAGGTAAAGTATTAATTACTGCATCTTTGTAAATTGAATCTCCAGGAATGTGCGTTGTTGAAATTTCTTCAATTACGCAGCCTTTATCGCTTCTAAATTTATGGTCGACACCTCTTGGAATTAATATTGGTTTGCCTTTGGTCAAGCGTATTTCTTTCCCATTCAGAGTTAGTGTGCAATCACCATGTAGCAATTCGAATGCTTCTTCTTTTTTAATGTGTCTGTGTGTAGGGTGCTTTTGACCCGGTGTGACAACAATAATTTTTTTACAATATTCACGATTAATTTTATCAATAATTAAAGCACCATACTCAGAAAACTTTTGCAATCCGTAGTGAGCCGAAATTTCAACCTTTTCATTACCAGATAATGGGATCTTGGCTTCTGAGAGAATCTTAATTGTTTGTCTAACAATCTTGCTTATAATTTTATCGTCAATCGTGGTTCTGTTACAATCTTTCTTTAGCGGTTCGTTAATAGAAAGATCTTTTGCTGCGATAGTACCAATAACTTTTTCAATACTTGAAACATTATATTGTCCGTCTTGGCACGGCATTGCAAAATAAAAATCGTCCTCAGACAATATTTCACCTTCTTTAACATTTCTATTGAGATACATCCCACGCTTTAGTGCGCCCAAAGATTCTGTTTCAGTTTTTGATGTACCGTAAAGAGCACTTTGTATCACCTGAATTTCTTCAATTGCCTTTTTCATTTGTTGAGGGGTATTAGAATACGCGTTTAAGCTAATTGTATCAGTAGGTACACCGACATGCTTCTCAACGATTGTACACCCCATAGCAACGGCTGTGGGTGCAAGTGAATCAACATCTGGTGACTCATGGGTTGAGAACCCAATTTCAATATCTGGGAACTCACTTCTTAGAAGATTTATTCTGCTTAAATTGGAGTTTTCTACTGGCGTTGGGTATTCACCAATGCAGTGCATAAAAGCAAAATCTCTATTATTGTGTTTAAATAGATTATAAACTTTTCGAAGTGTTTCAATTGTTGCGCCACCAGTAGAAATAATAATTCTCTTATTAATCTTACATATTTCATTAAGAAGGGGCCAATCATCGATTGAACAACTTGCAACCTTCACAATCGGAACGTTTAAATCATCAAACCACGGTAGTGATTCATTATCAAACGGAGTGGAAACAACTGACAAGCCAGAGGCCCTAATATGTTCAATTATCTCACTAAATTGTTCCTTGGATAACCTAGTAGAATTGAATCTTTTGACAAACTTTAAATCAGACTGCTTAAAATCTTCATGAATAAAGGTGTCTAGTTGCCTAAACTGTAATTTAACAGCCGCATTTACGCCTGTATCACTAGCGACTTCTGCGAATTTATCAACGATAAGCTTGGCGTGCTCAACGCTGCCTTGATGATTATTAGCCATCTCAAAAATATAAAACATTATCTAACTCCTGACTTGTATAAATTTTCGTAATATTGGAATTGCCACTCGTAGTCAATATCAAAAACTTCCCTTTCATCCATTGGGTATAGTTGAATATCTCCGGGTGTCATAAAGTCACCCATCCAAATACTGTTTCCAATCTTTGACATTTTGCCTGCGTATAAACAATGTGCGGCTTCATAAGTAGTATCAACAAATTTTGTATTCATAACTGCTTGACCTTCTGGCCATGGTGTTTGCAGTTTGAAATCAGAACCCCAATAGTAATTCTTTTTTTCAATAACCCCAAAGAGACCATCCGTGTCTATACTAGCGTAAAACTCTACAAATTTTTCAACTGTCTCAAGTTTTAAAAATGGCGCGCAGGCATTTACTAATACACAGTATTCAAAAGGAATTTTATCCCACCACTCATACATTTCAGTCATTGGTGTTCCTTCAGAGTTTGCAGATTGCTCAGACCTATGAAAAATCTGTATCGGGTATCGCTCAGATATCTCTACGAGTTCTGGTTCATAGACTGACGAAATTATATTTTCACTTGGAATGTAGGAGGAAGCAGAGAGTTTTTCTAAACATATATCCATGAGCGTCGTCTCAGCAAATGGTCGAATCATTTTTTGTGGTACCCTTTGAGAACCTAATCGTGCTTGCACTAATACGCAAATGTCATCAAGCTTTTTCATGATATTTGTTGCCTCCACCTATATTTTTAAAATTTGTATTTGGATAAAGTGTGTGTATATAATTCCAAAGATAATCATATTGCTCTTTCCAAAAATAACTAACATTAGTCAGTCTGAGGTTCTTGAAAACACCGGGCAATGTTGTCTTACCTGGCTCAAACGCATGATCTCCATCAAATATTGCTTCTGGGCCGTCAAAGCCTGTAAACAAAACTTTATTAAAACCCAAATGGGCTGCAAAAATTTTCATTCTTGCACCTGCACCTAGTCTACCATAGAAACGTGTATGCATGCAGAAATATCTTTTATAATCATCAAATTTATGGGATGGCCATCTATCATGTATTTCAAAACCAACAAGCGTATTATTTATATTTCTGTATTTTATAAACTCGTCAGATTGAATATCGGGCTCTCCCATAATCATGGCTAAATCAACCCTTTTGTTTTTTAATTTTTCATTTTTAAAAAAATGATTGATAGACCATAAGCAGTCGTATTCGTATTTTTCCCAGTCATTATTAGCAGATGGGCCGCCGCCTACCAGCATCAAAGTTTTGCCTTTATAATTTTTGAATTCTTCATGTTCTTGATAAACAATTTCGGGTGTGATTACAAGATTGTCACTAAAGTTTGGAAAAAAACTTTTGCAGTCTTGTACGGCCCAATCAGAGAATGTACCGCGGGCTCTGTGATGATCAAAAACATTCACTAGTTGCCTCGCAGTTTCTTCCTAACAGGAAGCTCACCATCGGTAACTCTTTTATGGCCATCGCCCAATGCTATTTCAAGTTCTCTGATTCCTTTTACGAGTTTAATTAATCCTTGAGGTTCAACAGATGCAAGGTGGTCGGAACCCCACATAGTTCTATCAAGCGTAATATGTCTTTCAATAATTGTTGCACCCAAATATACACTCGCAACTGTGGTGCCTAAACGAAATTCATGGCCACTATATCCGACTTCACAATTGTATCTTTGTTTTAATGTTTGAATACATTTCAAGTTAAGATCTTCAAGTGGCGCCGGATATGTTGAGTTACAATGAAGCAGCGAAAAATCAGCATCTTCTTCTCTCATCCATTCTACCGCTTGATCTACTTCATCTAGATTACTCATACCAGTCGAAAATATAACTTCTTTACCAGAACGGGCAGATTCTCTCATGAGTTGTTCATTTGTAATCATTGCAGACGGAATCTTTAAAAATGGTATGTCATATTGAAGCAAAAACTCAAGGCTGTCCATATCCCATGGCGATGCTGACCACTCAATTTCTTTTTCCTTGCAGTATCGATCAATTTCATCATATTCTTCTTGTCCAAACTCCATTCTGTGCTTGTAATCAATATAAGACATGATTCCCCAAGGAGTATCGCGAGGAATATCCTTTTGATGGTCAGGTACACAAACATCAGGATTGCGTTTTTGAAATTTTACTGCATCGCAACCAGCTACTGCAGCTATATCAATTAGTTTTTTTGCAACTTCAAGAGAACCATTATGATTGATACCAATCTCTGCAATAATATAAGTCATATTCTAATCCTTTCAATTTTCTCGTAAACAGCGCTCGATGACGCGACTTTGATATCAATATTTTTTTCTTGCAACCAATAGTATAATTCTTTTGAAGCATCTCTGGTAGTTTCTATCTCCCAATCCAGCACATCTCCTTTGTTTACAACATTGTCGTTTGTTCCGTAAAAATGCTCGTAATTATCTTCGTTAGCATCCTCTTGCCTTAAGTCCCAACCAATACATACAATTTCTTTAAAACCCAAATGAACTGCCATATAGAACACCGTTTCATACATTATACCCGGTCCACAGGGTCTTGTCAAGTTTTTATCTATTAAGTAATCTTCAAATTTTTTAGTGACGGTAACGAATTCATTATTTATTTCTGTGCGAATAGGAATTTTAAAGAAAATATCGTTTTTCTGTATCGGAGACCACCTTGCCCCTAAATCGTAGTTACTACTTGCGACTACAACCGGACGGTGAGTCTCATAAGCGTAGTGCTGCTTAAGTCTTTTGTAGTTTTTTTCGACCGGAAGATTGCTGCAATTGTAAAAATGATAATCAGTTATTTCTGGAAAAAAGTTATAAGCTTGTTTAATAGAGAAAACTGTTTTATCATTTAAAAATTCTTTCAAGTAATCAAAATCATATTCGTTCAAAGAAGGGCCGCAGTTTAGGATATATAGTGTTTCGTCTTTGTGCGCATCTTTTAGATAAGATAGTTTATCTGCTAAATTGTCTCTGAGCAATAACTCAGCATTAATCGATTTGTGTGGCGCATGATCTACAAAATCTACCAAATTTTTACCTACTGATTCAAGTTTAAAATTATCTAGAGAGTGTAAATATTCATTGGCCTTAACACCCTTTTCAGCAAGATTACCATTTTTCCAATCATTATATGCGGCGCGCAACTGTTTACGAAGAGAGCTAATATTTGTTTCAAACCATAAACTGTTCTGAGAATATACCTGATCGTTTGTAATACAACAATCAAGCATTCCATCAACAAAATACGTATAATCTTTGCTTAAATAATCAATGTGACCACCAATGTAGGGGGCAACAACAGGCTTACTGTTCAGCACAGATTCAAAAAGAGTTAATCCAAAACCTTCTCCCCTTGTCGCAGTAGCATAAACATCTGAAACATCAAAAAGCCACTTAATATTGCTGTTGTTTAAAAACTGAGTGATAAGGGCAATGTTTGCTTGTACTTTTGGGTTGTCAGTTTGTGCTTTTGCTGCTTGAATTTCATTTACAATATGTTCTGTTGATGGGTGTGTTGGACTTGCATATGTTTTCACAATAAGAGCTGCATCGGAGTTGTTTTCAAACTCCATCAAAAAAGCAGATATAATCTTATCGAAGCCTTTTCTATGTGTCCACTGTGACATAGTTAAGATACAAAATTTATCATCTACTGAAAAAGGTATCGATAGCGGTGCTGCATGACAATTGGCATATTTATTTTCAATTGGATGAGGTATTACAGCAACATTGTCATTATATTTTTGAAATACTTCGCGGTTCCATTCACAAGCTGTGATTATTCCATCTGGCTTAAAATATTTAAGAGTCTCTTTCCATTCATCACATATATCAGTTGTTTCCCATACAACTAAATGATAATTACTGGAAGAGGCATTTATTATCTTTGATAAAGAATTTTTCAAACCGGGACTTGTTCTAAATCTACTGTCCGCAAACAAAGGTAGTGGTGTTGGCGTGTGCCAAATACAGGCATAATCATTATTGATAAGATACGTATCAAGTTCTTCTTGAGACTTGAAAATATACTTATCTATAAGTTGTCTATATTCCTCTTCTAGATTTGGATTTTCTTGTATAACTGTAGAATAAATTTTTAGCTCAACATCCGTTACTGTCGTTAGATAGGTATCGAGAGCTTTTAAATAACTACGCGCGGCAATTCCATAGCCGGTAAGATCATGGAATTGGCCACAATAAACAATTTTTTTCACAGAACCACAACCTTGGCTTCTTCTTGAGGTTTAGAAGTTGCCAAAATTGAATCAACAAATTGTTTGTACATTTTTTCTTCCGAAAATCTTTCATGTAAAGTTTTTGCGTATTCGCAGGCATCTTCTTGATTGTTCTGCTGGGCGTCATTATAACACCTTCTCATCTGCTCTTTAGCTGAATTTTCACGGGCAAATGACCACATACTGTCTTTTTGTAAAACACCGTCCCAAACCGCATCCTTTTGAATATGATTTATGTCGAAAGATACATTATAAAATCTTTCTTTTCCATTTTCATCAAATAGATAGTCACATTGACCAGACCAACCAACAGTCACAACCGGCATGCCTGAATATGCTGCTTCAAATATTGGAAGTCCGAATCCTTCGCCATGCGTAAGAGAAACAAATGAATTAATTTTATCATGAACATACAAAGAATGAATTTCCTCATCAGTCATATCACCGTGTAAAAGATAAAGTTTACATTTTCTATTTTTAGGGGAACCAGATATAATTTTTTTAATTTGTGCTTCTGTGGCCCGTCTATCAACTAAAGAATTTTTCATCATATTAGTCTTTAGTATTAAACCAACATTGTCACTTTGAAATTCTTCTACAAACCACTTGATAAGATTTGGTAAATTCTTTCTTGGACCCATTTGCGAGACACATAGAAAATTATACTCTGTCTCTAAATCAAGTTCAACATCTGGCAGAGCCTCGTATGACTTTACAGGATAGTTAACAACGTCAACAGGAGTTTGTAACAAAAACGGAAATTCTTCTTTTGTTTGCTCATTGATTAATTTGTATTCAGATTTTTCAAAAACATTCTTTGCATGATTAGAAACCACTATAAGTCTATCCATAACATTACTTTTATCAATCCAAGTTGGGGCAACTTTTGTAGTTTCAATACCAGCTGTA